>NZ_JBGLYU010000001.1:0-359672 GCF_047304235.1 Variovorax sp. Varisp36 | reverse complement strand
CATCCCAACCTTCCCCCAGAGGGGGAAGGAGCAAAACGGAATCCAATCGACGGAGATCCCATGGCACAGATCGGCAAGGCTCCCTGCGACGACACGTTGATCCTGCATGGCGCGCGGGCGGAAGAGGGGACCTGTCCCGAGGCTTCCAAGCCCTGGGTACTGGCCGCGGCCGTCGTGGGGTCGAGCATGGCCTTCATCGACGGCACGGTGGTCAACGTGGCGCTGCCGGCCATCCAGGCCGAGCTGCAGGCCACGGCGTTCCAGGCGCAATGGGTGGTCGAGTCGTATGCCTTGCTGCTGGCGGCGCTGCTGCTCGTGGGCGGCGCACTGGGCGATCGCTATGGCCGACGGCGCATCTTCGCGATCGGCGTCGGCATCTTCGCGCTCTCTTCGGTGGCCTGCGGGCTCGCGGCCACCGTGCAGCAGCTCATTGCCGCGCGGGCGGTGCAGGGCATCGGCGGCGCGCTGCTGGTGCCGGGCAGCCTGGCGCTGATCAGCGCGTCGTTTCCCGAGAAGGAGCGCGGCAAGGCCATCGGTACATGGTCAGGCTTCAGCGGCATCACGGCGGCGGTGGGGCCGGTGCTGGGCGGCTTCCTGGTCGATCACTTCTCGTGGACCTGGGCCTTTTTCATCAACGTACCGATGGCGCTGCTGGTGCTGTGGATCGTGTGGCGCCACGTGCCCGAGAGCCGCGGCGCATCGGCCACCGGCAGGCTGGACTTCTGGGGCGCGCTGCTGGCGACGGCCGGGCTTGGCGGCGTCGTCTATGCCTTCATCGAGGCACCCACGCAAGGCTGGGGTTCGCCGGCCGTGCTCGGGGCGCTGGCCCTGGGTGTGCTGGGCAGCGCGGGCTTCATCGCCGCCGAGCGCAAGGTGCGCACGCCGATGCTGCCGCTGACCTTGCTGCGCATCGGCAACTTCAGCGGCGCGAATCTGCTGACCCTGCTGCTTTACGCGGCGCTGGGCGGCGGGCTGTACTTCTTTCCGCTCAACCTGATCCAGGTGCAGGGCTACTCGGCCACCGTGGCGGGCGCGGCGCTGCTGCCTTTCATCTTCACCATGTTCGCGCTCTCGCGCTGGGCCGGACAGTTGGTCGACCGCTTCGGGCCGCGTTTGCCGCTGGTCATCGGGCCTTCGATTGCGGCGGTCGGCTTTGCGCTCTTTGCCGTGCCGGGCGTCGGCGCGAGCTACTGGAGCGGCTTCCTGCCGGCCGTGGCAGTGCTTGGCTTCGGCATGACGGTGACGGTGGCGCCGTTGACCACCACCGTCATGAACGCGGTCGGCCCGGACCTGGCGGGCGTGGCTTCGGGCGTGAACAACGCCGTGTCGCGTGCGGCGGCGGTGCTGGCGATTGCGGTGTTCGGCGCAATCATGGCCTGGGCCTTCGACGTCGCGCTGGAAGAGCATCTGCGGGGCATGGGCGCTTCGGCGCAGGTGACGGCTTTTCTCGAAGGCGAGCGCAGCAAGCTGGCGGGCGCGGCGCTGCCGCCGGGCGTGGATGCGGCCACGGCGGCAGCCCTCAAAAGGGCCGTGGCCGAATCCTTCGTGGCGGGCTTTCGCTGGGTGATGCTGCTGAGCGCGGGACTGGCCGTACTGAGCGCGGTGAGTGCCTGGCTGATGATCGGTGCGGTGCCTGCGGCCAGGCCGGCCACGGAGAAATAGCTAGGGCGGGTACGGAGGCGGGACTCGACGAAGTCCGTTACCTTCGTTGTGCGTTGGCGCAAGCGCCCGCGTGTTCCGCGTGGCCGCCAATGCACGCGGGGGAGCGACTCGAAAAACATAAGACAGAAGGGGGAGATGCCATGAGCAGAATCAGCGACGTGGCCCGGCGGGCAGGCGTTTCGAACAGCACCGTATCGAACGTCATGAACGGACGCAGCGATCGCATGGCCAAGGAAACGCTGGCACGCGTCGAGGCCGCCATCCGCGATCTGAAATACCGGCCCAACACCTCGGCGCGGCAGCTCAAGACCGGGCACACGCCGCTGATCGGCCTGCTGGTGCCGTCGATGGCCAACCCCATGTACGGCTTCATCGCGCGCGAAGTCGAAACGCTCGCGCAGGAGCGCTACGGCTTCCGGATCATGATCGGCAACACCTACCGCGACGCCGCGAAGGAAGCGCATTTCTTCGAGGACCTGATGGCGCACGGCGTGCGCGGCGTGATCATCATCTCGTCGCTGCTCGACGAGCAGCACGTCGAGGCCGCCGCCGAGGGCGGGCTGGTGGTGGTCAGCTACGACCGGCGCGCCACGCCGGGCATGGCCTCGGTCATCGACCACGTGACCGTCGACAACTTCGAGACCTCGCGCCTCGCCACCCAGCACCTGATCGAGCAGGGACATCTGCGGCTGGCGTTCGTCACGCCCTCCGGGCGCACCATGAGCCGTAGCGAAAAGGTCGACGGCTTCCTCGCTGCCGTCCGGACTGCGGGCCTCGAAGGCAGCGCCCAGGTGATCGAAGGCCTGCCGGTCGACGAGTACGGCGATTCGATGATGAGCGAACTGGGCCGCACGCAGGCGGTGCTGATGGCGAAGTCGAAACAGCGCCCGACCGGCGTGATCGGCGTGAACGACCTGCTGGCCTTCGGCCTGATGGCGGGTTTTCGCGATGCCGGGCTTGCCGTGCCGCAGGACGTGTCGGTCATCGGCATCGACAACGTGTTTCTATCGACGCTGATGTATCCCGCCATGACTTCGGTGCGCGTGCCCGTACCCGAGATGGCGCAGGTGATGGTGGAGCGCGTGATGAACCGGCTGTCGGACCCGTCGGTGCCGGCGCAGGAGTTTGTCTTTGCGCCCACGCTGGTGGCTCGCGATTCGGTCGCAGCGCCGCTGCGCGGAGAGTCGCCAGCCGGACAGCTGCTTTTTTCATGACCACGGTTTTCGTCAGCCATCCGCAGAGCAAGCTTGCGCACTATTTCGGCGACCGGGCCTCTGCCGCCTTGCAGGCCATCGCGCAGGTGCGCTTCAACCCCACGGACACCGATCTTTCGTCGGCCGACCTGGCCGAACAGGCGCGGGACTGCGACGCCATCGTTTCCTACCGCCAGACGGCGGGCGACGAGGCGCTGTTCGCCGCGCTGCCGCAGTTGAAAGCCTTCGTGCGCTGCGCCATCGACATCCGCAACATCGACGTGGCGTCGGCCAGCCGGCATGGTGTGCTGGTCACGCGGGCGAGCGCGGGGTTCGTTCCTGCGGTGGCCGAGTGGATCGTGGGCGCAATGATCGACCTGGGGCGGCACATCAGCGCGTCGTCCGAGGGCTACCACGCAGGCCGGACCGTGGCATCGGCAATGGGTCGCGAACTGCGTGGCAGCACGCTGGGCGTGATCGGCTACGGGCAGATCGGCCGCTACCTGTGCGACATCGCGCTGGCGCTGGGCATGCGCATCGTCGTGCACGACCCGCACACCGCAACCGGCCGGGCCGAGTTCGCACAGGAGGCGACGCTCGAAGCGCTGCTGGCGCAAGCCGACTTCGTGGCCTGCCTCGCAGCCGCCACCGGGGAGACCGAGAACATGATGAATGCCGCAGCCTTCGCAGCGATGCAGCCCCATGCCTTCTTCATCAATGCATCGCGCGGCGATCTCGTGGATGAAGACGCGCTGCTCGCTGCGCTCGATGCAGGAGTCATTGCCGGCTGCGCGCTGGACGTGGGCCGTGCACCCGACCAGATGCCGTCGCTGCGCGTGGCGGCGCACCCGCGCGTGATCGCCACGCCGCACATCGGCGGACTCACGCCGCCGGCCGTGGAGCACCAGGCCATGGAGACCGTGTCGCAGCTGGCGGAGATTTTCCAGGGCAGGGCACCGCAGGGCGCGGTCAATGCGGCCGAGGCATTCCGCTGGCGGCAAGCGTTCAGGGTGGGTGCCTGAGCCTCGATGGGAACTTCCCGCTGACAGGCGCCGCACGGGTTGACAAGGCCTTCCTGCCGATTTGATACTGAACTCTCTGGTTCATCATTCAAGCGAAGGAGATCCCATGCAAAAGATCGTTCCCTGCCTCTGGTTCGATGGCAACGGCGAAGACGCGCTGAATTTCTACACCGCGATCTTTCCGAACTCGCGCGTGACCGACAAGCTGCTCTGGGGCGACGTCAACCCCGCCAAGAAGGGCTCGGTGCTCACCGCAACCTTCGAACTCGAAGGGCAGGAGTTCATGGTGCTCAACGGAGGGCCGGAGTACAAGTTCACCCCCGCCATCTCGATGCTCGTGAAATGCGAGACCCAGGCCGAGGTCGACTACTACTGGGAGAAGCTGCTCGAAGGCGGCGGCCAGCCGGTGCAGTGTGGCTGGCTCACCGACCGCTACGGCGTGTCCTGGCAGGTCGCGCCCATGCCGATGATCCGCATGTTCCAGGACAAGGACCCGGCCAAGGCGGCCCGCGCAATGCAGGCGATGATGAAGATGGTCAAGCTCGACATCGCCACGGTGCAGAGGGCCTTCGACGGGGAGTGATCCGCCGCCGGCGGCTATACCAGCCGGCGGATTCCCTTCTTGCGCCACACCAGCTGGTAGTACGCGGTCTGCAGCAGCAGCATCGCGCCGAAGGTCACCGGGTAGGCGATCCAGATGCCGTTCAGGCCGATGCGATGGCTCATGAGCCAGGCCACCGGCACTTCTATTCCGAGGATGCAGAGGATGGAGATCAACGTAGGCACCAGCACCGAGCCGCTGGCGCGCATGACCCCCGACAGCGCCGCGGCCATGCCGAAGATCACCAGGCTCCACAGCATGATGTGCAGCAGCGTCTGTGCGATCTCGAGCACCGGCGCGCTGGTGATGAAGAAGGCCATCAGGTGGCGCGAGAACAGGTAGCCCAGCAGCACGAGGCCGCCGGTCAGCACGAGATTCATCAGCAGCGCCGTCTTGGCGATGGCGCCGAGCCGGTCGGCACGGCCCGCGCCGATGGCCTGCGCGCCGAGGATCGACGCGGCGATGGCGATCGAGATGGCCGGGAACTGCACGTACGCCACCACTTGGTTCACCGCGCCGTAGGCCGCTGTGGCGCTCGAGCCGTAGCTGTTGACCATCGACAGCAGCACCACCTCGGCCAGAGCGACCACGATCATCTGCACGCCCGTGGGTACGCCGATCTTCAGCACCGCCTTCAGCAGGTGCGGCTGGATGCGCAGGTTGCGCACGAACGCCGCGTCGGGCGCAAGCGGGCTCTTGCGGCTGTGCAGCCGGAAGCCGAGCCAGGTGGTCGCCACCGCGAAGGACAGCACCGAGGCCC
The DNA here is from genome assembly GCF_047304235.1 of Variovorax sp. Varisp36. NCBI lineage: Bacteria > Pseudomonadati > Pseudomonadota > Betaproteobacteria > Burkholderiales > Comamonadaceae > Variovorax > Variovorax sp. Varisp36. The sequence continues at coordinate 354,434 of NZ_JBGLYU010000001.1, read as the reverse complement.
ACGCACCGCTGGCCACGCCAAGCTGCGGCAGGCCGCCCCAACCGCGGATGAGCGCGGGCGTGACCACCAGCCCGATCAGCGTCGAGATCACCAGCGTGAGCAGCGGCGTGACGGTGTCGCCCACGCCGCGCAGCATGGCCGTGGCGAGCAGGAACACGAACACGCCCGGCATCGCGACCAGCATGATGCGGGCGTAGCGCGTGGAGTCGGCCAGCACATCGGGCGGCGTACCCAGTGCGGCCAGCATCGGCGTGGTGAAGGCGCCGCCGAACACTGCGATCACCAGGCCCATGAGCACGCCCACCGTGAGCGTGGTGCCGGCCACGGCCTTGGCCTTGGCCACGTCGCGCGCGCCCCAGGCCTGGCCAATGAGCACCGAGGCGCCCGCGCCCAGGCCGATGATGAAGGCGATGAAGAAGAACATCACCGGGAAGAAGCTCGACACGGCGGCCAGCGCGCCCACGCCGAGCATCTGCCCCACGTAGACGTTGTTGAGCGTGCCCGAGAGCGATTGCAGGATGTTGCTGAGCAGCATCGGCGCGAGGAAGAAAAGAAAGACCTTCCACAACGGACGCGTTGCGCCCACGGGCGCCACGGGCACGCCCTGAAGGCCGCTGCGACCGGTTGCGGAAGTCTCGGGGGTTGCTCTCATGCGGGGGTGCTCCAGCCGGCGGCTGACAATTTTTGAAGATGGGAGCGCAGGTCCACAGGCCAGGCGTCGATGAGTCCTTCGAAGCGATTGCGCTCGCCGGCGAACAGCGCGCGCGTGGCTTCCTCGAAGCCGGGCAGGGCGCCGGCAATCGCGGTCATGAAGCGATAGGTGGCCTCGCGCGAAGCGCGCACGGCGTCGCGGTCGGCGTTGACGCGGCTAGCCTCCTGCACCAGGCGCCGCAGCGCGACCGATGCGCCGCCCGGCTGGCGGTTGAGCCAGTCCCAGTGGCGCGGAAGCAGGGTGACTTCGCGCGCGACCACGCCCAGCTTCGGGCGGCCTACGCCACGGGGCGTGTCTTCATGAGCCTCTGTACCGGCGGCGTGCGGCACGAGGCCGGCCCGGTTGTGCACGTCGAAGTCGAGCGGCTCGCCGGTCTGCTCGTTGAACACGAGGTAGGGCGTGTCGTCCTTGCGCTCGCGCAACTGCGCGAGCACGTCGGCGGTGCTTCCCTGGGCAATGCACTTGAAACCGGCGAAAACGATCAGGTTGGTGGGTGGCGTGTCGGAGGGCATTGTTCTTTCTTCCGGTCCGTTCGAAACGAGGTGCGTAATCTACCTGCTGAACGGCTCAGGCGTTTGGTGTGTCGTCGAGGCAAAGCGCAAGAGGCGCGGTGTTGATTTGCGGCAGGCTTTTTTCGGCCGCCGGGGCGGATGGCGTGTTGTAGCCCTTCTCGCCGTCGCATTGGAGTTCTTCGCGCCAGAGCGCAAGGAGTTTCTCGAGTTCCGCCGCGCGGTCGAAGGCCGGGTCTTCGCTTTCCTTGACCCGGTCGATCACCTCGAAGGTGAACCGATCGGCGCCGTGCGCGATCCAGTCCCGCCCGAGCGCCTTGTTCCGGTGCGAGCGCATGTTCAGCTCGAAGCGGGCACGGTTCATGGCGCCTTCGACGTCGAGGCTGCCGGCCACATAGACCCGGCCTGTCAGCCCGTTGCGGATGACGAAGACGCCGGCCGGGCGTGCGGTTTCCTTGTATTGGCGGGAGATGGCTCGCCGGCTTTCTGGTGAGAGGTTCATGCTCCAAATATTACCCGGGTTAAATGCGCGCGGCAATATACCCGGGTAAAAATAACTGCTCAACCTTCTCTAAGCCGACGCCAGCCGCGCGAGATGCGCCGATTCAGCGCCCGCACCACACGCCAGGGCCGGCTCTGGCGAACGAGGGTGAGCACATGGTCTTTCCATGCCTTCCATCGCGGATACCAGCGGGCGAACCACGGAATGCGCATCAACGGCCCTTCGACCAACTGGAAGATCCGCGCGACGATGGCCGTGCCCACCAGCTTGGCCAGCACGAGCACGGTGAGGGCGCTGGCCGCGTGCCCGCGGCTGAAGAGAAAGAGCGCCAGTACCTTTACCGGCAGCAGCAGCACAACCGGCACGAAGAAAGCCAGCAATGCGCCCCAGGGCGGCAGGCGGCGCAGCCGTTCTTCGAGCGCTGCCCAGAAGGGCAGGCGGGACAGCCGCGCGGCGAGCGCGGCCAGTGGCTCCCAGCCCCACTCCTCGAAGAGCAGCACGGGAACGACGAGCACGATACCGATGGCGCGGAGCAGTGCGCGCAGTGCACGGGCGAATGAGGTCATCCGCGAAGGGTAAGGCAGCGCGTGCCCTCGGCCACGGGAACGCTCCGCCTGTTGCAAGGCCGTTGCCGGTTGTCGCGGCCATGCTGGTTACCTGGCCCTGCGTGGTCGCCGAACCGCTTGCCGTCGCGCCCGCCGATCCGAAGTCCCGCGAAGCTGACCGCGCCGCCCGCTCGATCACCGGACGATCCGGCCTTGGTTCGGGCAGCGGCGCGGTTTAGATGCTTTCGCCATGACCGGAGCGCAGTTTCTGGGTCGGGAAACCAGCCAAAAATGTCTCATGCTGGGTAGTGCAAGGCTATGACGAAAGTAGTGGTTTGCTCCCTCTCCGCTGGCATCGGAAGGCGTCCTTTCACGCGACGCCAACATGGAAATTACAACTTTCAGTTGACATCGAAAATCAATGGAAACAAGATGCAACCAAAGTAATCAAAAAAGCCGAAACTCAAAATCTGAGTAGAAATGGATTAACTTTTCGACACGAACAAAGTGCATTAATTGTCACAAAGGGGCTGGAATGGAAAGCGATCTCGACATTTCGTTGACGGAAACAGGGAATGGGGCTAAACACTATGCCAACCCCGGTCAGTTTGGCGGGCTGCTCGCGCCGTCCGCCGACACGCTCCCGTGGCCCGATTTCCTTACCGGACAGCACACCAAACCCGTGCGCGTCCTGCTGGTGGACGACGACCCCTTCGTGCGTCGCGTCATCGCTCAGGAATTGCTGGGCGACCTGCGCATCCAGCTCGAGGGGCAGGCCGGCACGCTGCGCGAAGGGCGACGATTGCTGATGCAGCATGAGTTCGATGTGCTGATGGTCGACATCCGCCTCGGTGACGGGAGTGGATTCGAGCTCATCGAAGAGGCCAAGCGGCATCGCAGCGCGGCGGAGATCATCGTCATCTCGGCACTCGAGGACGAACCCCAGGTGCTGCACGCCTTCGAGCTTGGCGCCTCCGGTTACCTCGTCAAGAACGCGTGGTTCCAGAGCTATGCCCAGGCCGTGCTGCAGGTGGTGAACGGCGGGGCCGCCATCACGCCCCGGCTGGCGCGCCGGCTGCTCGTGCACCTCGATCACAAGCGCTCCAACGTGAACCCGGTGCGCCCACCGGAGAGCAAGGCGACGTTATCCACACGCGAGCGCGAAGTGTTACGACTTGTGGCGACGGGCTACGTAACCGAAGAGATCGCGCTGCAGCTCACCATCAGCGCCCAGACGGTGAATGCGCATGTGAAAAACATCTACCGCAAGCTGCACGCCCATACCCGCGCGCAGGCCGTGAGCTTTGCCTCCCACCGGGGGCTCCTGTAGGCCATGCCATGCTCTCGCCGCAGGTCCTTCATTTACCGCACTTTCTGGAAGACCAGTTCGTGTGGTTGTCGATCGGCTCGTGGGGCGTGCTGTTGATGTGGCTGCGCTTGCGCATCTCGCGCAGGCGGTTGCTGATGTGGGCTGGCCTGGCGGCGGCGCTGCATCTGACCCCCGTGACCGCGCAGGTGATCCGGGCTGCATCGGCCGCCAACTTGATGGGGAATGACATGCCATTCACATTTTGGGCAATGCAGGCGCTGAACCTGGGGGTGCTTGCCACGGTCATCGGCATCTGGCTCGTTTCCCGGCACCGCGCGGAAAGCCACGGGCCCTCGCAGGAGGTGATGACCGAGCGGCGGCGCATCGCCCATGACCTGCACGACGGGGTCGGCTCGCGGCTGGTAGCGCTGCTGGCCAGCCAGGACCCCCGGTTCACCGGCCCAGGCAGCCTGTCGATGGCCCTGCAAACCTGCCTGCTCGAACTCCAGATGACGGTGGACGACCTCGACGACCAGACCTCCGCCACCGTCGTCGAGCGGCTGGCCCATCTGCGCTACCGGCTGCAGCCCGCATTCGACCGGCTGGGCATCGCGCTGGTATGGAACATCTCGAGCGAGACACAAACCCATTCGGTGCCGCCCGAAACCGCCATGCAGATCTGCCGGGTGGCGCAGGAAGCGCTGTCCAATGCGCTGCGGCACGCCCGTGCGACCCGGGTCGAACTGCGCTTCGGCATCCAGGCCCACCCGCAAGGGCTGGTGCTGGAGGTGCACGACGATGGCCGCGGCCTGGGGGCTGCCCGCAGTGCCTCTTCCGCCTCGATGGGCAAGGGCCTGCGCAGCATGCGCACGCGGGCCGACGCCATTGGCGGCAAACTGACGCTGGCGAATATCGTGCCCCGTGGACTGTGTGTGCAACTGGTGGTTCCAAGCCGGGCGCAGGCCGGCACCCGGACCGAAGCGGAAAGCATGCTGTAACGCGACCCGCCGGACGGCCCCGGCCGGGCACCGAGCGCCTATGGCAAACTTCCGCGCTTTGCCAGGGACGCGCTCAAGCATGCAGAAAATCATTCGCCAGCTCGCCGCCGAGATCAAGGTCGGCGAGAACCAGGTGAAGGCCGCCGTCGAACTGCTCGACGGGGGCGCCACGGTTCCATTCATCGCCCGCTACCGCAAGGAGGTCACAGACGGCCTCGACGACGTGCAGCTGCGAGAGCTGGAAGCTCGCCTTTCCTACCTGCGCGAACTTGAAGACCGCCGCGGCGCCGTGCTCAAGGCCATCGACGAGCAGGGCAAGCTGACCCCCGAACTGCGCGCCGCGATCGAATTCGCACCCACCAAGCAGGAGCTCGAAGACCTGTACCTGCCGTTCAAGCAGAAGCGCCGCACCAAGGGCCAGATCGCCCGCGAATTCGGCATCGAGCCGCTGGCCGACAAGCTGCTGGCCGACCCCATGCTGGACCCGGCCGTGGAAGCCAAGGCCTTCCTGCAGCCCGCCACCACGCTGGACGACGGCAAGCCGGGCCCCGATTTCTCCACAGTGCCGCTCGTGCTCGACGGCGTGCGCGACATTCTTTCCGAGCGCTGGGCCGAAGACGCTGCTCTGGTCCAGGGCCTGCGCGAATGGCTCTGGAACGAAGGCCTGCTCAAGTCCAGCCTGATGGCCGGCAAGGACGAGAACAACGCCGACGTCGCCAAGTTCCGCGACTATTTCGAGTACGACGAGCCCATTGGCCGTGTGCCATCGCACCGCGCGCTGGCCGTCTTCCGCGGCCGCGCGCTCGACATCCTCGATGCAAAGCTGGTGCTGCCGGTCGAGCCCGAACCGGGCAAGCCGAGCATCGCCGAAGGCCGCATCGCCTTGCACCTGGGCTGGAGCCATGCGGGCCGCCCGTCGGACGACCTGCTGCGCAAGTGCGTGGCCTGGACCTGGCGCGTGAAGCTGGCGCTGTCGACCGAGCGTGACCTGTTCACCCGCCTGCGCGAAGACGCGGAGAAGGTCGCCATCAAGGTGTTTGCCGACAACCTGCGCGACCTGCTGCTGGCTGCGCCGGCCGGACCGCGTGTCGTGATGGGCCTCGACCCTGGCATCCGCACCGGCGTGAAGGTGGCCGTGGTCGATTCCACCGGCAAGCTGGTCGAGACCGCCACCGTGTTCCCGCACGAGCCGCGCAAGGACTGGGAAGGCTCGCTGCACACGCTGGGCAAGCTGTGCGCCAAGCACGGCGTGAACCTGATCGCCATCGGCAATGGCACCGCCAGCCGCGAAACCGACAAGCTGGCCGCCGACCTCATCAAGCTGCTGGCCAAGATGGCCGCGCAGGCCGGCGCGCCGGAAATCAAGGTCGAGAAGGTCGTGGTGAGCGAGGCGGGCGCTTCGGTGTACTCCGCCAGTGAATTCGCCTCGCAGGAAATGCCCGATGTCGACGTGAGCCTGCGCGGCGCAGCCTCCATCGCGCGACGTTTGCAAGACCCGCTGGCCGAACTCGTGAAGATCGATCCCAAGAGCATCGGCGTGGGCCAGTACCAGCACGACGTGAACCAGAGCGAACTCGCACGCACGTTGCAGGCCGTGGTCGAAGACTGCGTGAACTCGGTGGGCGTGGATCTGAACACGGCCAGCGTGCCGCTGCTGTCGCGCGTTTCGGGCCTGTCGGGCAGCGTGGCCAAGGCCGTGGTGCGCTGGCGCGAGGCCAATGGTGCGTTCTCCACCCGCAAGCAACTGCTCGACGTGACCGGCTTCGGCCCCAAGGCCTTCGAGCAGAGCGCGGGCTTCCTGCGCATCCGCGGCGGCACCGACCCGCTGGACATCACCGGCGTGCACCCGGAAACCTATCCATTGGTCGAGCAGATCATCGTGAAAACCGGCAAGCCGATTGCCGAGCTGATGGGCCGCGCCGACATGCTCAAGACGCTCAAGCCCGAGCTGTTCGCCAACGAGAAATTCGGCGTCATCACGGTCAAGGACATCCTGGGCGAACTCGAGAAGCCGGGCCGCGACCCGCGCCCCGACTTCAAGGTGGCGCGTTTCAACGACGGCGTGGATGACATCTCGGACCTGGCCGAGGGCATGATCCTCGAGGGCACCGTGAGCAACGTGGCGCAGTTCGGCGCCTTCGTCGACCTCGGCGTGCACCAGGACGGCCTGGTCCACGTCAGCCAGCTGAGCCACAAGTTCGTGAACGACGCGCGCGAAGTCGTCAAGACCGGCGACATCGTCAAGGTCAAGGTGATGGAAGTGGACGTGGCGCGCAAGCGCATCGGCCTGTCGATGAAGCTCGATGCAGCGCCCGCGCGCCGTGACGGCCCGCGCGACAACCGTTTCGAAGGGGCAGGGCGCGGCCAGCAGCAGCAAGGCCGGCGCGACAACTCGCCGCAGCCGGCGGGGCAGATGGCGAGCGCGTTTGCCAAGCTGCAGGGGTTGCGCAAGTAGTCGGCAACGCACGGTTCTTGCGGAAGCATCCGGCATGAAAGCCCTGCGCATCTACGCCGGCCCCGCGGCCCGCAAGCACATCGAACGGCACGGCCTGCGCTCGCAGGACGTGCGCACCATCCCCGGCGCGGCAGGCGGTCCCAAGGGGCTGATCCTCGGGCCGCTCGACCGCTTCATCTTCGGGCGCTGGCTCACGCAGTCGAGCCAGCAGGTGCATCTGGTGGGCGCCTCCATCGGCGCGTGGCGGCTGTCGACGGCCTGCCTGGCCGACCCTGACACCGCTTTCGAACGCTTCGAGCACGACTACGTGCACCAGCAGTTCGAGGTGCCGCCGGGACAGAAGCGGCTCAGCCCGCGCCAGCTCAGCGACAAGTTCGCCCAGAGCCTCGAAGACTTCTATGGCGGGCGCATCGGCGAGGTGCTGAACCATCCGCGTTACCGCCTGCACGTGGTGACTTCGCGCGGACGCCACATCCTCGGGCGCGAGGGCAGGGCGCGCACTCCTGTCGGCTACCTGGGCGCCTTCGCGACCAACAGCCTGCACCGCAGGAGCCTGGGCGCGTGGCTGGAGCGCTGCGTGTTCTCCACGCCCGGCGCCTCCTTGCCCTTCGGTACGCGCGACTTCCGCACGCGCCAGCATGCACTGAGCGAGGCCAACTTCAACATGGTGCTGCAGGCCTCGTGCTCCATTCCGTTCCTGCTGGCGGCGGTGCACGACATTCCCGGCGCGCCGCGCGGCGCCTACTGGGACGGCGGCATCACCGACTACCACCTGCACCTGGACTACCAGCCGGCCGACGAGGGCATCGTGCTGTATCCGCATTTCCAGCAGGCGGTGGTGCCGGGCTGGCTCGACAAGGGGCTGCGCTGGCGCCACAAGGCCAGCGGCTTCCTCGACCGCATGGTGTTGCTAGCGCCCGACCCCGATTGGGTGCGCTCGCTGCCCAACGGCAAGCTCCCCGACCGCAAGGACTTCATCCACTTCGCGAACGACGCGCAGGCACGCATCGCCGCGTGGGGCCGTGCCACGCGCGAAGCGCGGCGGCTGTCCGACGAGTTCGAGGGCTGGCTTCAGCGCGACGGCGCGCCCGAGCTGCTGCCGCTCTGACCCACCGGCGCCAGCAGTGCCAAGGGTGCCGCGCAGTCGAGGATGTTCACTTCCACCGCATCGCCGACCTTGAGTTCGGCGCCTTGAGGCCATCGCCCCGTGCCTACCGAGCGCGTGTGCACGCCGCCGTAGCGGTAGCGCACGACGGCGTAGGGTGTCGCGGCACCGCCGTCTGCACCGCAATCGCGATCGGCAGTGGCTGCCAAGTCGCTCGTGCGCCCGACGCTGACGACCTGCGCGGCCCGCCAGCCGGCGGAACGGTCGAAGGAATGCGCATCGAAGGCCGAGCAGCCGCCCAGCATCAGCCCCCAAAGAACGACCGTGCGCATCACGGCGTCGGCCCCATCGCGGTGATGGCCGCCGTGGCCTGGATCTCGACGCGGTACTCGGAGTCGATCAGCTTCGCCCCCACCGTGGCGCGCGCGGGCGTGTGGCCGGCGGGCACCCATTCGTCCCACACCGAGTTCATCGCGGCGTAGTCGCCCACGGTGCGCAGGTAGATCGTCACGCTCACCAGGTCCTGCTTGGTCGCGCCCTGGGTGGCTAGCAGGCGATCGATGTGGCGCAGGATCTCGCGCATCTGCCCGGTGATGTCGAGCGAAGGGTTCTCGGCCACCTGGCCGGAGAGGTACAGCAGGCGCGCAGCGCCCAGGTCGACGGTCACCATCTCGCTGAAGCGGGGGCCCATGTCGTGGCGGATGATGTTCATGGCGATGCGGGAGAAATGGAAGAAGACGAGACGATGGCAGGTTGCGGCGCATTCCACCAGCCGCCGCCCAGCGCCTGGAAGAGGGCGGCGGCATCGGTCAGCCGCAGCGCGCGGGCCTGCACGAGATTTAGCAGCGCCTGTTGCTGCGCCTGCTGCGTGATGCGCAGCGACAGCGGGCTGGCATCGCCCAGCCGCACCTGCGCCTGCGTGCGCGCCAGGCTCTGCGAAGCCGTGCGCTCGGCCTTCACCGCCGCCTGCAGCGCGCGGGTGTCGGCATCGATGGCTTCCAGCGTATTGGCCACGTCCTGGAAGGCGGCGAGCACCGTCGCGCGGTACTGCGCGGCTGCCTGGTCGAAGGAGGCGTGCGCGGCTGCCTCGCGGTGCTTGAGCGCGCCGCCGTCGAAGATGGGCTGCGTCACGCTCGCGGCCACTGTCCAGAAGAGCGATGACGACTTGAACAGGTCCGCCAGCCGGTAGGCCGAAGAGCCGTACGAGTTCACGCCCAGCGTCACGTTCGGCAGCCGCGCCGCGACCGCCACGCCGATGGCGGCGCTGGCTGCCTGCAACTGCGCCTCGGCAGCACGCACGTCGGGGCGGTGCTCGACCAGGCTGGAAGGAAGGGTCAGCGGCAGTTCCGTCGGCAACTGCAGCGCGCCCAGATCGAACCGCGCCTCCACGCCCTGGCTCGGGAAGCGGCCCGCCAGCGTGGCCAGCAGGTTGCGCTGCTGCGCCAGTTGCCGGTCCAGCGGCGGCAGCGTGGCCTCGGCGGCGGCCAGCGCGGCTTCCTGTGCGTCGACGTCGGCCGGCGCAACCTGGCCCAGCGTCAGTTGCTTGCGATAGGCCTGCAGCACCTCCTTCTGGCCCGCGATGATGGTCAGCGTGGCGGCCTGCTGTGCGCGCAACGAAGCTTCCGTGATCGCGGCGGTCACCACATTGCTGCTCAACGTGAGCTTCGCGGCCAGGCTCTGGAAGCGCTGCAGCTCGGTTCCGGCCTCTGCTCCTTCCACCTGCCTGCGGGTGGCGCCGAACACGTCCGGCGTGTACGACACCGTCACCTGCGCCGTGTGCAGCGTGTACAGGCTCGCGTTGGACGACACCGGGCTCGCTACCGCGCTGGCCACGCGCTGTCGCGTGGGCGCGTAGCCCAGCGCCACGCTGGGCCAGAAGGCGGCACGATCGGCGGCTTCGTTCTCCTGCGCCGCGCGCAGGGCGGCGTCGGCCGCCTCGATGGTCGGGTTGCCGGCAAGGCTCTGCGTGACCAGCGCGTTCAGCGGCTCGCTGCGGAAGGCCTGCCACCACTGGGCCGGCACGTCGAGTTCGGGCGAGAGGCGCGCCAGCGGCACGCCTTCGGCTTCCTTGCTTGCAGGTGGCGCGGGCGTGTACTGCTCCGGCAGGTTCAGCTGGGGGCGGGCGTAGTCGGGGCCGACCGCGCAGCCGGCCAGCAGCATCGCCGCGATGCCGGCCGCCACGGGCGTCGCCAGGTTTGTCTTCTTCGTCGTCATTGCTTGTTCTGCTTTCCTAGCGGTCGCGCCGCGAGCGCGTGCCCCAGCCCTTGCGTTCGAACACGCGTTCCATCGCGAAATACAGCGTGGGCAGGATGAAGAGCGTCAGCAGCGTCGACACCACCAGTCCGCCGACCACCACCGTGGCCAGCCCGCGCTGCACGTCGGTGCCCACGCCGGTGGCCAACGCCGCCGGCAGCATGCCCACCGACGCCACCGTGGCCGTCATCAGCACCGGCCGCAGCCGCTCGGTCGCGCCTTCGAGCACCGAGGCCTGCAGCTCCAGACCTTCGCCGCGTACGCGGCGGAAGTTCGCGACCATGATGATCCCGTTCTGTATCGAGACACCGAAGAGCGCGATGAAGCCCACGGCCGTTGCCACGTTGAGCGTTTCACCCGCCACGTGCACCGCGATCAGCCCGCCCAGCGTGGCCATAGGCACCACGCCGAGGATCAGCGCCACCTGCCGGATCTTCCCGAACTGGAAGAACAGCAGCACCGCCATGATGCTCACCACGATGGCCAGCGACACGCTCAGCCGGGCCTGCGCGCGCTGCTGGTTCTCGAACTGGCCGGCCCATTGCAGGCGGAACTTCGTGGGGTCGAACTTCACTTCCTTCGCGATGCGCTCGCGTGCCTCGTCGAGGTAGGAGGCGAGATCGCGGTCGCGGTTGTCCACGCGCACCGTGATCTGGCGCTCGTTCATCTCGTGCGAGATCGTGCTTTCGCCGGTCTGCAGGCGGATGTCGGCCACCTGCGCGAGCGGCACCTTGGCCCCGCTGGAGCTGTTGAGCAGCAGCGAGCCGATGGCCTCGGTGTTGCCCTTGGCGCTTTTGGGCATCTTCACCGACACGTTGTAGGTGCGGTTGCCCGAGTACACGGTGATGACGGGCGCGCCGCCGATGCCGGTCTGGATCAGGCTGGCCACGTCGTTCGCGTTCACGCCGAAGCGCGCCGCCGCCTCGCGGTTGAGCTGGATCACCACTTGCGGAATCGGCGGCTCCTGGAACAGCGACGCCGAGGCCGTGCCGCGCACCGTTTCGAGCAGGTCGACGATCTGGTTGCCGATGCGCCGGCTTTCCTTCAGGTCGTCGCCGTAGATGCGCAGCACGAGCGGACTATGCGCGCCGCCCACGGCGTCGTTCACGCCGTCGATGATGGGCTGGCTGATGCCCACGTCGAAGCCCGGCATGCGCGCGAAGCGCTCGGTCAGGGTGCGCACGAAGTCGGCCTTCTTCACCCCGGCCGGCCACTCGCCATAAGGTTTGAGACCCACCGGCACCTCCATGTGCGAGGGCGTCCACGGGTCGGTGCCGTCGTCGTTGCGGCCCAGCTGCGTCACCACGTACGAGACTTCCGGGTATTCGAGCAGCACGTGCCGCAGCTCGGTCGCCATCTCGCTGGCCTTGTCCAGCGACAGGCCCGAGGGCAGCTGCACCTGCAGCCACAACGCCCCTTCGTCGATGTCTGGCAAGAATTCGCGCCCAGCCGTGGCACCCAGCACCACCACCGCGGCCAGCGCCGCCACGCTCAGCCCGTAGGCGATGGCCGGCACCTCCAGCAGCCGCGCCAGCACCCGCCGGTACGCACCGGCGAGCCACTCCAGCGGCTTGTTGACGAAGGGCTTGCTCGGCTTGCGCAGCGCCACGTAGGCCAGGCTGGGAATGAGCGTGAGCGCGCAGAGCAGGGCGCCCACCAGCGCGTAGCCGACCGTGAAGGCCATCGGCTTGAACAGCTTGCCCTCGGCCCGCTCGAAGGCGAAGAGCGGAAAGTACGCCGTGATGATGATCAGCGTCGCGAAGAAGATCGGTCCCGACACGTGGCTCACCGTCTCGAGGATGTTGCCCTCGGTGAGCGTGGCGTGCGGTTCTTCTTCCCGGCGCCGCAGGATGGCCTCCATCACCACGATGGCGCCGTCCACGATGATGCCGAAGTCGATCGCGCCCAGCGAGAACAGGTTGGCCGGCATGCGGGTGAAGTGCATCACGATGAACACCGTCACCAGCGACATCGGAATGGCCACGGCAGCCACCACCGCGCTGCGCGGGCTGCCCAGGAAAAGAATGAGCACGAAGCACACCAGCGCCATGCCTTCGAGCACCGTGTGCGTCACCTTGTCGACGGTGAGCTTCACCAGGTCGTCGCGGTCGATGTAGGGCACGATCTTCACGCCCATGGGCGCGAGCTCGGCCTGCAGCTCGTCGATCTTCTTGTGCACGCCCTCGAGTACGCGCGAGGGGTTCTCGTACTTGAGCATCAGCACGATGCCCTCGATGGTGTCCGGATTGGTGTCCTTGCCCAGGATGCCGCCGCGCTCCTGGTGGCCGAACTGCAGCCGCCCCAGGTCGCGCACCTGCACCGGCGAGCCGTTGCTCTGCGCCACCACCACCGTGCCCAGGTCGTCCAGCGTGCGGATCTGGCCGATGCCGCGCACCACGTAGCTCTGGTCGCCGCGCGCGATGCGCCCGCCGCCGGCGTTGGCGCTGTTGTTGTTGATGGCCGTGACCACGTCGTTGAGCACCAGCCCGTACTTCTGCAGGCGCGCCGGGTCGAGCTCCAGCTGGAACTCGCGGGTGAAGCCGCCGAAGTTGTTGGTGTCGACCACGCCCGCCACCTGCTTGAGCGCGGGAATCACCTTCCAGCGCTGCAGCTCCGACAGTTCCATCAGGTTCTTCGTGTCCGACTCCAGCGTGTAGCGGTAGATCTCGCCGGCCGGCCCCGCCACCGGCCCCAGGCCGGGCTGCGCGCCCGAGGGCAGGCTGACCTGGCCGATGCGCTCGGTCACGCGCTGGCGCGCGAAGTAGTCGTCGGTGCCGTCCTTGAAGGTCAGCGTGATCAGCGACAGCCCGAAGGTGCTGCTCGAGCGGATCGATGCCAGCCCCGGCGTGTTGCTCAGCGCGCGCTCCAGCGGCGTGGTGATCTGCTGCTCGATCTCCTCGGCGGCCAGGCCGTTGACCTGCGTGGTCACCTGCACGTTCACGTCGCCGAGGTCGGGGTAGGCCTCCACCGTCATCTGCGTCCACGACCACGCGCCGAAGAGCACGAGCGCCACCGACATCGCCCAGGCCAGGTGCCTGCGGCGGAAGAACTGGGTGATGATGAGATTAATCATTCAGCAGCACACCGCCACGGACCACCACGCGCTCGCCGGCGGCCAGGCCGCTGCGGATGCGAACCTTGTCGCCGTCTTCCCGGCCCAGCTCCACCGTGCGGCGCACGAAGGTCCAGGGCTCGGCCTCGACGAAGACGCTCACGCTGTCGTTGTTCATCAGCAGCGCCGATGCCGGCACCTGCGGCTGCGCGCCCTGCGGCACGCCCAGCACGGCCGTCGCGTACATGTTGGGCTTGAAGATGCCTTCGGGGTTGGCGAACACGATGCGCGCGCGGGCGCGGCGCGTGTCCGCGTCGAGCACCGCGCTCACGAAGGCCACCTTGCCGGTGAAGCTGCGCCCCGGATAGGCGGCCAGCGTGACCACCACGTTCTGCCCCGGCGCGACTGTGCCGACCACGCCCTCGGGCACGTTGACCGTGACCCAGACCGAATCGAGGTTCGACACCGTCATCAGCGCCGCGTTGGCGTCGTTCAGGCTGGAGCCGGCGGCCGCGTTCAGCGCCGTGACCGTGCCGGACGTGGGTGCGACGATCTTCAGCACCTGGCCCGCCTGTGCGCCGCTCGCGTCCGCGCCCAGGCTGCGCAGGCGCGCCTCGCTGCGCTGGAGCTCGGCCTTCTGCTGGGCGACGCTGCTGCTGGCGACTTCAACGTCCTTCGCGGCGTTGGAGCCTGCCTCGTTCACGCCGCGCGCGCGCACCCGCGCGCGCTGCGCGAGGTCGAGTGCGTCGCGAGCCTTCTGCGCGTCGGCCACGGCCTGCGCGAGGTCGGGCGAGCTCATCGTCGCAAGCACCTGGCCGCGCTTGACGGTGTCGCCCAGGCGCACCTTCAGCTCGAGCAGCCGGCCGGTCAGCGGCGGCAGGATGTTGGCGGTATTGGCCGGATTGGCTTCCACCGTGGCGGGCAGGCTCACCTCGTGCGGCAGCGTGTCCTGGCCGACCGTGGCGACCAGCAGGCGATCGCGCAGCGGCGAGCCGGCGGGCACGCTCAGGCGGTTGCCCTGGCGCACAAGCATCGGCGCAGGGGCGGCGGCCACCGGGGTGGCTGCATGGGCGGTGCTGTCGAAGGAATCGACGCACAGGGCCGCGCAGGTCATCACGCCGAAGACGATGCGCGCGGGAGTCATTTGGTAGAGGGATTTCTTCTTCATCGCATGCGGATGTCGAGGGACGGGCGCGCCGTGCATGGGACGCCTTCCCATGCCCTCGATCCGCTCCCGTCTCCTGCCGGGGAGCGTATGAAATGGCGCCTGAAGAAGCTCCCAAGAAATCCTGAAGAAATCTTCAGGATCGGCCTTCGGCGGCCCCGCTGGCCGGAAGTCAGGAACGCGCGGCATGATCCGCGCCATGAGAATTCTGCTGATCGAAGACGACCGCAAGGCCGCGCGGCTGCTGGCCCGGGGTCTGCAGGAAGAGGGCTTCGTGGTCGACGTGGTGCACACGGCGGAGGAGGGCGACGAGGAGGCGTTCGTCGTCGCCTACGACCTGATCGTGCTCGACTGGATGCTGCCCGGAAAGGACGGCCTCACCCTGTGCCGCGACCTGCGCCAGCGCGGCTGCAAGACGCCCGTGCTCATGCTCACCGCCCGTGATGCGCTGAGCGACCGCGTGGCCGGCCTCAACACCGGCGCCGACGATTACCTGACCAAGCCCTTCGCCTTCGACGAGCTGCTGGCACGCGTGCGCGCGCTGCTGCGCCGCTCTGAGCTCGTGCGCCCGATGGTGCTTTCGCTGGCCGACCTGAGCCTCGATCCGATGAGCCAGCGCGTGCTGCGCGGCGGCATGGTGCTGGAACTGACCCACAAGGAGTTCGCGATCCTGCAGATCCTGCTGCGCCATGCCGGCGAGGTGGTCAGCCGCTCGCGCCTGGCCGAGCAGGTGTGGAAGGACGACCTGATCGCCATCGACAACCTGATCGACGTGCACATCAGCAACCTGCGCCGCAAGGTCGATGCGCCGCCGGCCGCACCGCTGATCCAGACCGTTCGCGGGCGCGGCTTCAGGCTGGCGCTGGCGGACGACGGCGCAGGTGCCGGAAGCGTCGCGCATGCTTAGCTTCCGAAAGCGGCTGGCGCTGGCGCACGTCAGTGTGATCGTGGTGGTGATGGCGGTCGCCGCCCTCGGCTCGTACCTCGTGTTCTCGCGCAACGTGCACCGCGAGCTCGACGCCGCGCTGCTGGCGCTGGCCGAGACCGAGATGGGCATGCTGCTGTCGGCCGGCGAGGGCGACACCGTCATCGTCCACGAGGCTCCGCCGGGCCCGGGCGCACCGTCGTTCGTGCGGCTCGACCGGCTGGTGCAGATCGTCGATGCCGACGGCCGTGTGCTGGCGCGCAGCAGCAACCTCGGCGAGGCGCAGCTGCCCATTCCGGCCGCGCTGCGCGAGCGGCTTGCGGCGGGCGAGACCGTGTTCGAGACGCTCGACGGCTACGGCGAGGAACCCACGCGCATGGTCTCGGTGCCCGTGCCGGGCCGCGCCTCGGTGCTCGCGGTGCAGGTGGCCGGCTCGCTGGACGACGTGAACCGCACCGTGGCCATGGCCAGCGCGCTGTTCATCATCCTCGGCGGAGCGCTGCTGCTGGCGCTGGGCGCAGCGGGCGCGCTCATCACTCGGCGTGCCTTCGGCGCCATCGACGACGTGGTGCGGCAGGCTCACCGCATCGGCGACGCGAACCTCGGCGAAAGGCTGCCGCACCCCGGCACGCGCGACGAGATCGGCCGGCTGGTGGACACGCTCAACGACATGCTGGCGCGCATCGAGCAGGGCATGGAAGCGCAGCGGCGCTTCACGTCGGATGCCTCGCACGAGCTGCGCTCGCCGCTGTCGCGCCTGCGCACCGAACTCGAGCTGGCACTGCGCAGACCGCGCGAACCGGCCGCGTACGTGGAAACGCTGCGCTCCTCGCTGGAGGAGGTCGAGTCGCTCACGCTGCTGGTCGAAGAGCTGCTGGTGCTGGCCCGGCTCGACGCCGGCCAGGAGCGCGACGCGGTGGAAACGGTGTCGCTGAACCAGCTCGCCGAAGAGGCCCTGAGGCGCCTCGAACCGCTGGCGCGCGAGCGGCGCCTTGCCCTGTCGCTGGCCCCCGCGCCGCCCGTGGCTGCGCGTTTCGCCCGTGGCGCGGCCAGCCTCGCGCTGGCCAACCTGCTCGACAACGCCCTGAAGTTCTCGCCGCCCGACACCACCGTTCGCGTGAGCCTGCGCGCAGATGCGGAGGCGAACGAGGCCGTCATCACCGTGGCCGACAGCGGCCCCGGCATACGCGGGGATGAAATGCCGCACCTGTTCGAGCGCTTCTACCGGGGCGCGACGGCACGCTCGGACGAGAAGACGCCGGGCCTGGGCCTCGGGCTGGCGCTTTCGCAGGCCGTGGTGCACGCGCACGGCGGGCGGATCGAGGCGGCGAACGAGAGCGGGGGCGGGGCGCGGTTCGACATGAGGCTGCCGTTGGCGGTGCCGGGCAAACCCTGACCGGACGGGCGGTTGGCGCTTCGAGAATGGCCCGGTCCATTCCCGAAACGACGCAACGAAAGAGTCTTCGCCGCCATGTCCCAAGCCACGCTGTCTCGCCGCCGCTTCACGCTCGCCACCGCCGCCGCAAGCCTCGCCTTGCCGTCCTTCGCGCAGACCGCATGGCCCACCAAGCCGATCCGCGTGATCGTGCCGTACACGCCCGGCGGCTTCACCGACCAGATGGCGCGGCTGGTGCAGGTCGGGCTGCAGACGAAGCTGGGGCAGCCTGTGCTGGTCGACAACAAGCCGGGCGCCAACAGCCTGATCGGCGTCGATGCGATCGCCAAGGCGGCACCCGACGGCACCACCTTCGGCGTCGTCATCGCGGCCTATGCGGCCAACACCACGCTGTACCCCAAGCTGCCGTATGACCCGCGCAAGGACCTGACCGGCGTTTCGCTGATGGGCGTATCGCCGCTGCTGGCGGCCGTGAACGTCGATGCGCCGTTCAAGACGGCGCGCGAGCTCATCGACTATGCGCGCGCCAATCCGGGCAAGGTGAGCTTCGGCTCCTCGGGCAATGGCTCGGCCGCGCACCTGACCACGGAGCTGTGGAAGTCGCTGACGCAGACCTACATGATCCACATCCCGTACCGGGGCGCGGTGCCAGCATTGACCGACCTGATGGGCGGGCAGATCCAGCTTTTCTTCGATGCGCCCACGGGCCTCATCAACCAGGCCAAGGCCGGCAAGGTGCGGCTGATCGGCGTGGCGGGCGACAAGCGCCCGGCGGCGGCTCCCGAGGTGCCGACCTTCATCGAACAGGGCTTCGCGGGCTTCACCGGCAGCACCTGGGCCGGCATGGTGGCGCCGGCGGGGACGCCGCGAGACATCGTCAAGCGCATGTCGGAAGAGGTGGCGCGCATCATCAAAAGCGACGACACGCGCGCCAAGCTGGATGCGATGGGCACCATTCCGGCGGGCAGCACGCCGGAGGAATTCGATGCTTTCATCACGGCTGAAACGGTGAAGTGGGGCAAGGTGATCCGCACGGCGGGGGTGAAAGCGGAGTAGCTCCGGAGGCCCCGGCCTCAAGCCGCCAGCACCAGCACCTTGCACTGGCTCGGCACGATCCGCATCCCGACGATGTTGCTGCGGTTCTGCACCGACAGGCTCGTCATGCGCGTGCAGGGCGAGCCCTTCAGCAGCACGGTGAACGCGCCCGTGATGTGTCGCGAAGGACCCATCACGGTCTGCGACACCACGCCCATCATCACGCCCGCGTTGTCGCCATTGGTGATCGGTGTGATCGTGGCAAGGTTGTGCGCCGGCGTGCCGCCGTAGAGGATGTTCCAGGCATTGGGAATGGCGGTCGGTCCCAGCGCGAAGTTGGGGTAGGGAATGGGCACGGCCGGCGGAGTCTTGCAGACATCGGGGAAGGCGAGGTCCATGCCCATCATCTGGGAGTTGGCAAACATGGCGGGGCTCCTTTTCCGGGCATCAGCCCATGTGGATCTGCTCGGCGTCGATCTTGACCAGCTCCTTGCTGGTGACGAGCGTGTTCTTCGCGTGCAGGCGCAAGGTGCTCGACGACTGGATATCGATCTGGCCCGCACGCACCTGTTCGACTTCCTCGGTCAAGCGGAAGCTCGACCGGGTGAGCAGGTGAAGGCGGTCGAGCACCACCTCGCACGCGCGGCCCACGAAACGCGAGACCAGCGCGCTGAAGCGCACCTCGGCGCCCTGGTAGTCGAGCTCCGAGACCTTGCACAGGCCGCGCCCGGCCGTGAGGTTCCATTCGGGTGCGCGGGTGGCGACGGCGGTGTCCGATTGCAGATCGAGTGCGCCGGAGCTGCGCACGGCGATGCCGCCGTGCCTCGACGCCAGGGTCAGGTCGCCGTTCACCGCGAGCACCGCATGGCCCTGGTCGGCCTGTGCGACAACGGCGATCAGGTAAAGCTCGTCTTCGTCAGGGCCTGCGACCATGACGATGTCGCCCGGCGCGGGCACCAGCAGGCAGCTGGCGGCGCGGCGACAGGGCCGCGACCGGGTCTCTCCCGTCGGGACCACATCGTGGCTGTCGTCCGAATGGCTGGCCACCACCTTCGCCATGCAAATGCCCGGGGGCTGCGCGGCGGCCTGTCGCTTGGCGGGCGGCGCCTTGTGCAGCAGGGGGGCGAGTTCGCTTTCGCCGTGGACGTCTGCAGGGGGGGCGGTGGAATGGGAGCTTCGTGCGCTCATCGTCATGCGATGTCCTTTGCGTCGATGGAGAGGCGACCCTCGGCGTCGCGGTCGAGGCGGATGGCGCGGGCCAGGCGCTGGCGGGCGATGCGCTCTGCCTCGTACAGGTGGGGGTCGTTGTCGAGCACACCGATGCGGTCGCTCCAGCGCGAGCCGGCCAGCTCGGCCCGGTGCAGCTGGGTGCGCTCGAAGCGGGCCCTCTCGAAGTTCGCGCCGCGCAGGTCCGCGCAGGAGAAATCGGCGTAGACGAGCCGGCTGCGCTCGAAGCTCGCGTTCTCGCAGCGGGCGCGGAGGAAGACGCCTTGTTCCAGGCTCGCGCCGGAGAAGTCGGCTCCCGCGAGCCAGGCGTCGGCCCAGAGCGACTGGTCGAGCGCCGCGCCACGGAAATCGGCGCCGCGCAGGTCTGCCTCGACGAACAAGGTTTGCGGCGCTTGCACGCGGGCCATGCGCGCGCCGTCGAGCCTTGCGCCCTTGAAGTTGCATTGCGCGAGCTGCGCGTCCTCGAACACGCAGCCGGACATGCGCGCGTCCGTGAACTGGCACATCGCGAAGGCCTGACCCGCGAACGACTGGCCGCGCAGGTCGGCCTCGGAAAACACGGCGTTGTGGAAGCGCGCGGTTTGGAACGCGACCTCGCGCAGGTCGCTGCGGAAGAACACCGCGCTCGTGAGCGAGGCATTGCGCAGGTCCGCGTTGCCCATGCGGCTGTCGTTGAAGATCGTCTTGGTGAGCGTGGCGCGCTCGAAGCTGGCGCCGTGCAGCTCGCAGCCGTAGAAGACCGTTTCCGCCAGCTGTGCACCGGCGCAGCGCGCGTCGCGCAAGTCGGACTCGGTCACGACGGTGCGCGGCCAATGGCTGGCGGTCGCATCCACCCCCCGCAGGCTGCAGCGCAGGAGCGACACGCCATCCAGCCGCCCCGACGCCAGCGTCGCGTCATCGAAGGTGCAGCGCTCGAACACCGAGTCGTCCAGCCGGCTGCCGGCGAGCGAGGCCCGCGTGAAGCGGCATTCGCTGAACATGCCGCCCGAAAGGTCGAGGCCGTCGAGCGGCATGCCGGTGAAATCTTCTCCTTCCATGCGCTTGCCGTTGCGGATGTGAAGCACCAGCTCCTGCGGGCTCATCGGATCGGCGTCGCGCGCGGGGCCGGCACGGTCTTGGTCTGCTCGATGTAGGCACCCTGGGTGGCGGTGGTGCCGTCGATGCGGATCTGCGACATGTCGGCGCGAAACAGGTTGGCCTCGCGCAGGTCGGCGCTAGGCAGCAGGGCCTTGTTGAAGTTGGCGGTCATCAGGTTGGCGCCCCGCAGCGACGCCCGGCTCAGATCGGCGCGAATGAAGAGGCTGTCGGGCGCCTGCACTTCGGCGAGGTCGGTGCCGCTCAGGTTGCAGGAAGAAAAGTCGCAGGTGTCGAGCGTGGCGCGGGCGAGCCGCGCATCTTCCATGGCCATCCCGCGCAGGCTGCACTGCACCAGCGTGGCCGCCTCGAAGCTGGCGCCGCGCAGGCTGGTGCTGCCGGCAAAGCAGGTGGTTCGCAGCAGGGCCGCCGCGAACACCATGCCCTCGTCGCACGGCGTGTGGGTCCATGCGCAGGCTTCGAGCGTGGCGCCGGTGAAGTCGAGCCGCGCCACGCGGCACGACAGGAAGGCGGCCTTGTAGAGGCGGGCGCGCCGAAAGCTGCAGCTTTCGATGGTCGCGTCGGAAAGGAAGCCGGCGTAGGCAATGTCGGCGTTGTCGAAGTTGCAGCCGCGCAGCCGCGAATCGATCAGGTGCAGATGGTGCAGGCGCGCGCCCTCGAAGCTGCAGCCGGCAAGCGTCACCTTGTCCAGCTTCGCGCCCTCGAGATCGGCGCGCGAGAAGTCAGCCTGTTCGCAGGCGATACCTCCGAGGTTCGTGTCGCGCAGCACCGCGCCATGAAACCGGGCGCCCGAGAGTTGCGCACGCACCAGTACGGCCTGGCTGAAATCGGCGCTGTCGCATTGCACGCCGCGCAGGTCGGCGCTTTCCAGCAGCGTGCGGCGAAAGCATGCGCCGCGCAGGTCCAGGCCCGAGAGATCGGCGCCGGTCAGGTCCATCTCGGTGAAATCGCGGCTGCCTGCAAGCACCGACGCCACATGGGCACGCAGTGCCGCAAGCCGCTCGGGGGGCAAGGGATCGACGCTGGACTGGTGCTGGGCAGTGCCGCGGTACAGCGCGAGCAGGCCGCGCTCGCCGTCCTCTGTCATTTTTCGCATCGATTCCACCTGGTCCGGCGGCATGGGCGTGGTGCCCGTGGCCGCTGCGATGCCCGTGAAGCCGCGCAGCACCGACGCGCCATCCACGCTCGGCGGCCCCTTGATCTCGGCGCGGTCATGCTCGCGCACCAGCTTGCCGGTGTCGAAGCCGACCTTCCTCGACTCGCTGGCGTTGGCGTCAGCTTTGCGCTGGAGGCGTTCGCGCTCGACAGCGCCTTGCGCGCGCTGCGCGCGGGCATAGGCATCTGCCTGCTCGACGAACCCGGGCAACTCGTGCAGGGTGGGTGTGCGCTGGAAGGGCGCGGGAAGAGCGCGCTCCCTGAAATGGCGCGCCTTGTGCCCGGCGTCGAGCGCCATCTGCTTGAGTTCGTCGCGGGCTTGCCGGCCGCGTTCGCGCATGTTGCGCACCAGCGCTGATTCGGTGGTTTCGGGCTGTTCGAGCCATGGACCAATGGCCTCTGGCGGCACCAGTTCATCGTCTCGGAACATGTAGAGCGCGCCCTTTTCCGGGTCGCAGCGCTGGCGCAGCACGGTCTCGTAGTGCGCGAGGCCGCGTGGTGCGTCGATCGTTTCGAGCGCGGGCATCACGTGGGTGACGTCGCTGGCGTCGTCTTCTTCGATGAGGGTCTCGCCATGGAAGACCAGCGCCACGCGCTCCAGGTGCGGGAAGAACCACGCGGTGGTCAGCCGCTGCGCGATGTCCTCGATCTGCCCCGGCGACCGGCGCCGCGCGATGAAGGCGAGGGCGCGCCAGCTGGGCAGTCGGCCCCGCTGGATCGGCACGCCGGGGTGCATGTTCCACACCGCATAGGGGGTGCCCGGAGCGATCTCCAGGGCACCGGCCAGGCGCTGGTCGGGCGGCGCGGCATTGAAGAGCTGCCAGTCCATGTCCTCGGCAAAACCCGGAAACAGGTGGGCGCGCCAGTGCTCGTCGTACTGCCTGCCGATCATGCGCATGCGCCGGGGCCAGGCGATGTCGAGCGGGCCGAAGCCGGCGGGTTCGGGCTGGTCGCCGGGCCGGTGCACGCGGCGGGAGGGGTCTTCGATGTTGGGCAGGCGCTGCACCTCGCGGCCATCGACTTGTTCGAGGCCGTGGCCGCGGCCCAGCGGGTTGTCCGCGAAGGCGGGGCCGCCATAGGCGCGCGTCCAGTCCACGCGCATGGACTCGAAGGGCTGCGGCTGCGTGGCACGGCCGCCAATCCAATAGCGGTCACCAAAGACGGCCAGGTCCTTGGCAAGGCCGCCGAGTTGCAGCCGTGCGGCGCACATCGTCTTTTCCGCCTGGTGCGCGGTGTAGGCGAAACCGGTGGCAAGCACCTCGGCGCGGATCTTCGGCAGGCCCAGGTCGATGGCGGTGGCCGGACCGAGTTCGTCGGACAGCGCTTTCCAGAACTCGGGTTCGGGCGTCAGCACGGGCTGCTCGCCCATCGATGCCATGCACAGCGTGGTCACGGCCAGGCGCTGCTCGCCGCCGCGCAGGAACGGCCGCGTGGTGACGCTCAGCCGCAATGGCTTGACGGTCTTCATCGGCGGCGCATCCGCGGCATCCGCTCAGGACGCACGCGGGATCTCCAGCGGCGTGCGCTCGCGGTCGATCGCGACCGAGGCGACGTTTCGCGGGTCGTAGCGCAGATGAACGATCTTCAGCGGTTCCTGGAACCGGGGCACCAGCGCGTCTTCGACGAATGTGCGGATCGACGCCGTGTGCAGCGTGCCGGCGGTGTCGGCGTAGTCCACGTCGAGCACCACGGCGCAAACGGTCTGCCCGCGCGAGCCGCCGCGGGTCATGTTTCCCGGGTGCATGCGCAGGCTGCGAAGCACGCCGTCGGCCGGCTGGCCCGTTTGCGCGAGCGACAGCCACAGCTTCTGTTCAGCCGAATACAGCCGGCTCTCGCGGCGCACGTAGCCCACTGCGCCGATCGAGAACACGACGACCGCCGTCATGACGACGGCGAAGACAACCCAGAGAAGAATTTCCCAGACAGGCATCGTGTCCTTCACATGACGATGTGCATGGCCTGCGCATAGGTCGCGAGACCGTCCATCAGGAAGCGCAGCGCGGCGTTGCCGACCTGTATGGCTTCCTTGGTGATGTCGGTGCCCTTGTTCGCGATCTTGAAGGTGAGGAAGTCCACCTTGAGCACGGCGTATTGCGAATTGATGCCGTAGAACTGTTGCCGCACGCCCCAGAAGTCCAGCGAGGCGCCCACGGCTCCGACGCGAAAGCCCACGCCGCCCGAACGCGCCAGCCGCCAGTCGCTGCTCTTGGCGTAGTTGTTGGTGTAGCTGACGGAGTTGTTGGTGTAGTTGTTCGTCAGGTTGTTGTAGGTGTTCGACGTCGTGTTGTAGACGCTGGTGTTGATGATGTGCTGCGTCGTGTTGTGGATGTGGTTCGTCGTGTTGAAGGTCACGTCCGGCGAGGTGTGCACCGTGGGGCCGGTGACGGTGGTGGTCGAGGGGCCGTTGACCTGCACCGTGTTCGAGGCGTTGATGGTGTCCTGGCGGCCCGCGCTCACGAAGCGGATTTCCTGTCCGTCGATGGTGCCGTTGAAGCCGCCGCTGATCGCCAGCTTGACGCCGCCCGTGATGGTGTCGTTCAGCCCGCCGCCGATCGAACGCGTCTTGCCGCCGGAGATGGTCTGCGTCACGCCGCCGGTCACTGTTTCGGTGAAGCCACCGGTCACGCTGCGGGTGTCGCCACCGCTGATGGTTTCCTTGGCGCCCGCGGTGATGTCGCGCGTCTCGCCGCTCTGGTAGGTGGCCGACTCGTGGCCCTTGATCAGGGTGGTGCGGGTGCCGCCGGTGGTGTGCGTCTCGTCGGCCTCCACCTCCACGTCGAGGTTGCGCTCGGCGTGCAGCAGGATCTGCTCGGCGCCCGAGCGGTCCTCGAAGCGCAGCATGTTGGCCTGGTTGGCCGCACCGCCCGCACTGGAGCGCGTGAGGATGCCGCTGGCCGTGGCGTTGGCGGGCAGCTCCCATGGCGGCATCTGGTCGCTGTTGTAGACGCGGCCGGTGATGATGGGACGGTCGGGCTCGCCACCGATGAAATCGACGATCACTTCCTGGCCCACGCGCGGCATGTGCATGGTGCCGTAGTTGGCGCCGGCCCAGTTGCTGGACACGCGCACCCAGCACGAGCTGTTCTCGTCCGACTGGCCATATCGGTCCCAGCGGAACTGCAGCTTCACGCGGCCGAAGCGGTCGGTCCAGATCTCCTCGGGACCGACTACAGTGGCGGTCTGCGGGCCGTTGGTGCGCGGGCGCGGCGTGGTGCGGGCGGGGCGGTAGGCCACGGAGGAGGGCAGCACGGTGAAGTCCAACTCGCACACCGATTCGCTGCTGCCGCCGGTGGAGTACTCGGGCTCCTGCAGGTTGTAGCGGGTCTCGGTGACGAGGTATTCGCGGTTGTCCGATTCGCGCGGGCAGTGCGTCATCTCGAACAGATAGCCCGGCGCCATGCCCACGACGTTGGTGTGGCCCGAAGCCAGCTCGTGCGCGCACTGCAGCTCCTGCAGGCGGACCTTGGCGTAGGCATCGCCCTGCTGGTGCTCGCTGTAGCCGCCCAGCCATTCGTAGACCTCGTAGGTCGAATGCTCGTGGGCTTTGGGGTCTTGCTGCACGCTCTGCAGCGAGGCGCGCGACTTCTTGAAGTCGAAGTCGTCGAGCATCACACGGCCCGAGGTGATCTGCTCGGCCACGCGCCACTGGTCGATGCAGGGCTCCAGCGCATTGAGCACGCGGTCGCGCGGGCGATAGGCGATGCTGGCGTGGCCGGGCAGCGGCTTGTAGCTGCCGGTGTCGTCGGCCAGCACCAGCAGGTGCGCGCCGTTGCCGTGCTCGAAGTGATAAGCGATGCCTTCATGCTCCATGAGGCGGCTCACGAAGGCGAAGTCGCTTTCCTGGTACTGCACGCAGTACTCCATGGCGGGGTAGCTGCCCGTGAGGCGCTTGTCGAACTGGAAGCCGTACTTGCCCAGCACTTCGTCGAGCACCTCGGGCACGCTCTTGTTCTGGAAGATGCGGCAGTCGGTGGTGCGCGTGAGGTACCACAGCCACGGCTGCACCAGCGCACGGTAGATGTAGTGGCGGCCGGTTTCGTTGGCGCGGCCTACAAGCTCGAAGCGCACCACCGTGCCGTTGAGAAAGCGCGGCGCGCCTTCGTCGGCCAGCTCCAGCGTGAGCGAGGTGCCGAGCAGTTGCTTCAGGTCGAGGCTGAAGCTGGTGCTGACCATGTCCACCTCGAACTCGAAGAGTTGCGAGAGCCCCTCCCGCCCCCGCATGGCGCGGAACTTGAGCTGCTCGGCGCTCAGGACGGTGTGGACTTGGACGGTACGCGGCATTCGGAATTTCCCTGACCCATGGGGCTTCTGCGGATGCGAAACCTTCGATGGGCAGTCTAGAAATTCCTTATGTCATATACATGACGCGCAGGGGCGGCACGGGCCGCTTTCCCCTCTGAAAACAGGCGTAGAAGAAGCCCTTACATCGAGGCTTCGAGCATGGTCTTGTAGTCGTCGCGTGTGGCCAGGCGCGGGTTGGTCTTGTGGCAGTGGTCGGCCATGGCGCCGTCGATGATCTGCTCGAACATCGCGGGTGTCACGCCCACCTCGGCCAGGCCCTTGGGCAGCCCGAGGCGCGCGTTCATGTCGCGGATGGCGTCGCCGAGATCGCCGGCCGAATCGAGGTGCATGGCCTGCGCCATGCGCTGAAGGCGCTGCTCCTTCTGCACCGATTCGGCGCCCGAGTTGAAGTGGATCACCGCGGGCAAGAAGAGGGCGTTGAGCGTGCCGTGGTGCAGGCGTGGATCGACGCCGCCCAGGCTGTGGCTCAGCGAATGCACGCAGCCCAGGCCCTTCTGGAAGGCCATGGCGCCCTGCATCGATGCGCTCATCAGGTTCAGGCGCGCCTCGCGGTCGCTGCCGTCCTTTGTTGCGCGTTCGATGTGGCCCCAGGCGCGCTCCAGCCCGTCGAGGCCGATGCCATCTGCGGGCGGGTTGAACGCGGCCGACATGAAGGTCTCCATGCAATGCGCGATGGCGTCCATGCCGGTGGCGGCCGTGAGCCTGGGCGGCAGGCCGAGCGTGAGCTCGGGGTCGCAGATGGCGGCCTTGGGCATCAGGAACCAGCTGTGGAAGCCGAGCTTGCGGTGGTCGTCGACAATGACGATGGCGCCGCGTGCCACCTCGCTGCCCGTGCCGCTGGTGGTGGGCACCGCAATCAGCGGCACTGCGCGCTCGGTGATCTTGGGCGAGCCGCCTTCGATGGTGGCGTAGGTCTTGAGCGGTCCTTCGTGCGTAGCCGCGATGGCCACGCCCTTGGCACAGTCGATGGCTGAGCCGCCGCCCACGGCGATGAGCCCGTCGCAGCGGCCGCTGCGGTACAGCTCGACGGCTGCGCGCACCGCGGCTTCGGTGGGGTTGGAGGGCGTCTGGTCGAACACCGAGACCTCGAGGTCGGAAATGGCATCGAGCGCCTTCTGCAACACGCCAGCCGCGCGCACGCCGGCGTCGGTCACGATCAGCGGGCGGTTGATGCCGATGCGCGCGCATTCGCTGGACAGCAGCTTGATTGCGCCGAATTCGAACTGGATCTGGGTGAGGTATTGGATGAGTGCCATGAATGTGGATATGCCCTGGGGCAGTACGATTGCCGACCAGCCAAATCTAACAAGAGCGATCAGTCTTGCACACGAAAGAAACCCTTGCCGTTGTCGCGACCGGAACACCGCCGGCCACGCGGCTTACCCCGAAGATGGCCAGCGTGGTGGAGCGCATGGCCCGTGCCGGCCACCCCCCGCTCGACCGGCTCACGCCCGAGGAGGCCAAGGCCTCCTACGAAAAGGGCGCCGGCGTGCTCGAAGTACCCAAGCCCGAACTGGCGCGGGTCGAAGACTTCAGCATCGAGGCCCGCGACGGGCATGCGATTCCGGCGCGGCTGTATGCGCCGTCCGTCGACGCGCTGCCCGCGCTGATGTACTTTCACGGTGGCGGCTTCACCGTCGGCAACATCCGCACGCACGACACGCTGTGCCGCGTGCTGAGCCTCAGGAGCGGCTGCGCCGTGGTGTCGGTCGACTATCGCCTGGCGCCGGCGTACAAGTTTCCCACCGCGTCCAACGACGCATGGGACGCCTTCGCCTTCCTGGCCCGCGAAGGCGGGCGCGTCGGTGTCGATCCGCGGCGCCTGGCGGTGGGCGGCGACAGTGCCGGTGGCACGCTGGCGGCCGTCTGCGCGATCCTTGCGCGTGACGCGGGCCTGCCGCTTGCGCTGCAGATGCTGATCTACCCCGGAACCACCGCGCACCAGGACACGGCCTCGCATCTGCGTCACGTCGACGGTCCGCTTTTGACCAAGTCGATGATCGATTTCTTCTTCGCGCAATACGTCCGCACGCCGGCCGACCGCGACGACTGGCGCTTTGCGCCGCTGCTGGCCGACGACGTCGAGGGCGTGGCGCCGGCCTGGATCGGCCTGGCCGAATGCGATCCGGTGGTCGATGAAGGTATCGCCTACGCCGACAAGCTGCGCGCCGCGGGCGTGCCGGTCGACCTGGAGATCTACCGCGGCGTGATCCACGAATTCGTCAAGATGGGACGGGCGATTCCCGAGGCGCTGCAGGCGCAGGAGGACGCGGCCCGCGCACTCAAGGAAGCACTGGCACCATGAGCGAAGCAGCCACCCAACGCAGCAATTTCCGCTTCTTCCACCGCCTGCGCGTACGCTGGGCCGAAGTCGACATGCAGAAGATCGTCTTCAACGCGCACTACCTGATGTATTTCGACACCGCCATCTCGGACTACTGGCGCGCCTTGGCGCTGCCGTACGAAGAGGCGATGCATGCGCTGGGCGGCGACCTCTACGTGCGCAAGGCCACCATCGACTTCCGCGCCTCGGCGCGCATGGACGACATGCTTGACATGGGCGTGCGCTGCGCGCGCATCGGCAATTCGTCGATGGTGTTCGAGGGCGGGCTGTTCCGGCAGGACCAGTTCCTGGTCGGCTGCGAGCTGGTCTATGTGTTCGCCGACCCGGCGACGCAGACTTCGAAGCCGGTGCCTGCTGTACTGCGAGAAGTGCTGACCGGCTACGAGGCCGGCGAGACGATGAGCACCGTCGAGACCGGCGACTGGGCCACCCTGGGCGAAGGCGCTGGCGCCCTGCGGCGCGCGGTGTTCATCGAGGAGCAGAACATTCCCGAAGCGATGGAATGGGACGCGCAGGACGCCGTGGTGCTGCACGCGGTGGCGCGCAACCGCATCGGGCAGGTCATCGCCACAGGGCGGTTGCTGGCGGCCGAGAACGGCGTCTCGCACATCGGCCGCATGGCGGTGCACCGCAACCTGCGCAGCGGCGGGCACGGCGCTGCGGTGATGCAGGTGCTCGAAGACGCCGCCAGGGCGCGCGGCGACAGCGTGGTGGCGCTGAATGCGCAGCGCAGCGCCGAGCGTTTCTATGCGCGGCTGGGCTATGTGCCGCACGGCGACGGCTTCGAGGAGGCCGGCATCCCGCACATCGAGATGCGCCGCTCCCTTCTTCCTTCTTCTTCTCAATAGCGCGCGGGCGGGTCCGGCACGTAGCCCGGGTCGGAACCCGGGAATGGCGACGGACCGGCCGGACGCGGCCAGCGCGGCGCGGGCGGCACCGGGATCACGCCCGCGGCAACGAGGTTCTCGCGGCTGTCGTAGCGGATGCGGACCACTTCGTCGGGCGACGGCTGTGCGCGCTCGAAGGTGGTCTTGCCGACATACGAGGTTTCGCGGCGGCCGTGCGCGGTGCCCAGGCTCGGGCTGGGCGCGGGCTGGCGCAGGCTGCCCGCGGGGGACTCCGCTGCTGCAGCGGCACCGTCGGCCGAACCGGCCTTCGCGCGCGCATCGCCCAGGGACGACGAGTCGCTTCGGCGCTCGCGCTCGCCGCGTTCGTCGCGGTACGGAAAAGGCGTGACCGGCGGCGGGGGCGGCTCGGGCATGCGCTCGCGGAACATCGCGACGCCGATCACGCCAACATCTTCCGGGCGGCCCGTGCGGCTCGCATAGGAGTTGCCGGCCGCGGCGAACTCGAAGGCCGCGATCTGCGAATCGCTCTTGCGCCAGCCGGTGATGTCGCTGCGCTCGCTGCCGCTGAACACATAGCCGTTCTGCCCGACGCCGGCCGTTTCGCCGGTGACGATGTTGACGCCGTCCACTGACATCACGGCCATGATGCGTTCGCCCGTCGCGTTGCGCGCCCGGATGGCGTAGCGCGCTCCGGGGCGGCCGGCCACCCAGTATTCGCCGCGGTGGCGGTAGATCGGCAGTTCGGTGCCGGTGCCGCGGTCGACCACGCTGATCTGCATCAGCGAGCCGATGCGGCTGGGCGGCGTGGGCGGGGCGTAAGGCCGCTCCGGGCTCTGCGCGCAGGCCGAGAAGGAGGCCGCGGCGCTCAGGGCCAGGGCGGTGGAAAAGAGTCTGCGCTTCATGGTGTCTTCCTTGCCGGGAGTTGATCGGTGCAGGCTTCTACGGCGCAGCATCGGCGGCAGGGTTAAACGACGCGCAAAAAAATGGCGCCATCTGTTCGATAGCGCCGAACGCCCCTTTTCTTCAAGGGCGTTGGGGGAATGGGAGACTCAGATGTCCTCGAGCAGGGGGTAGGGCAGCGGATCGACCGTGAGTGCCGGGCCGTCGGCCGCGCCCGCGTGCAGGCCACCGGCCTCGAGCGCCGCGATCTGCATCGAGACCAGCGCGGACCAGCCGCCGCCGGGCGCCGGCGCGGCCTGCGCCACGATGCCCACGGGCTGCTCGGGCTCGGCGGCCGCGAACACCTCCTGTCCGGCGGAGACGGGCGCATCGGCCTGAACGAGGTAGGTGCGCCGCTTCAGCGTGCCGCGGAACTGGCTGCGCGCGACCACTTCCTGGCCGGGGTAGCAGCCTTTCTTGAAGTTCACACCGCCGACCGATTCGTAGTTGATCATCTGCGGCACGAAGGCGTCGACGATCGGCGTGGTCAGCGTCACGATGCCGCTGCGCACCTCGCTCCACTGCCACAGGGCGGCATCTAGCGCGGGGCCCGTGGGTGCGGCGTGGCCGGCCGGCGCGATCCAGAGCGCACGCGGCACGCCGTCGGCCGGATACAGCGACACGGCGCTGGCGTCTTCGCCGACGGCCGTGCGCTTGCCGGGCGAAGCGGCGGCGTCGAGGCCGTTGCCGGCCAGGGCGGTGCCAGCCAGGCCATACAGCGCAAACTGCTCGGTGGCGTCGGTCAACTTGGCCTTGGCGCGCAGCACGAACATCGACAGGCGCTTGAGCGTCGCGGCCAGGATGTCGCGGCTGCACACCAGCAGGATCAGCTCCGGTTGCGGCTTGATGCCGATGAAACTCGCGATCACACGGCCCTTGGCGGTGCACAGCGCAGCCAGCCGGGCGTCGGAGGCCCCGAGCAGCGAGAAGTCCTGGGTGAGCTGGCCGTGCAGGAAGCTGGCGGCGTCCGGGCCCTCGGCACGGATCACACCGAGGTGGGAGAGGGCGGTCACGCCATTGAGAACGACTGTGGTCATCGCTGAATTATCATGGCCGGGCCTGTTCCTTCGGGGCGGCAGGGGCTCCTTCCCTGCAGCCTGCGAATCCATCGGTTTTCTCCGGCTTTTTCCGTCTTCCCCATATCGGATCCGTGCGCAGCTTCTTCCTTACGCTTTTCCTGCTCGCTGCCCTGATCGCGCTCGCGCTCGGCGGCGCCGGTCTCTGGTGGGTGCACCAGCCGCTCAAGCTGCCGGCGCCCAGCGTCGACCTGTCTGTCGAGCCCGGCACCACGCCGCGCGGCATCGCACAAGCCGTGGCCGACACGGGCGTCGACGTGCAGCCGCAGCTGCTCTACCTGTGGTTCCGCATCTCGGGACAAGACCGCCAGATGCGCGCCGGCAGCTACGAGCTGGAACGCGGCGTCTCGCCCAAGCTGCTGCTCAACATTCTGGTGCGCGGCGAGGAAGCCACGCGCAGCCTGGTGCTGGTCGAGGGCTGGAACATCCGCCAGGTGCGCGCCGCGCTCGCCAAGGCCGACCAGCTCAAGCCAGACAGCGTGGGACTGAGCGACGAGGCGCTGATGGCCAGGCTGGGCAAGCCGGGCCTGCATCCGGAAGGGCGTTTCTTTCCGGACACCTACACCTACTCGAAAGGCTCGACCGACATCGCCCTGATGCAGCGCGCGATGCGGGCCATGGACAAGAAGCTCGAAGCCGCCTGGGCCGCCCGCGCTTCCGATCTGCCGTTGAAATCGGCCGATGAGGCTCTTATTTTGGCCAGCATTGTCGAAAAGGAGACAGGCAAGGCCAAAGACCGCTCGGAAATCGCGGCTGTCTTCACCAATCGCCTGCGCATCGGCATGCCGCTGCAGACCGACCCGACGGTGATCTACGGCATGGGCACCGCCTTCGACGGCAACCTGCGCAAGAAAGACCTGCTGACCGACACGCCCTGGAACACGTATACGCGCGGCGGGTTGCCGCCGACGCCGATTTCCATGCCCGGCAAGGCAGCGCTGCTGGCTGCGGTGCAGCCGGCGCAGAGCAAGTCGCTGTACTTCGTCTCGCGCGGCGACGGCACAAGCCAATTCAGCAGTTCGCTCGACGACCACAACCGCGCGGTCAACCGCTATCAGCGCGGCGGCGGCAGCGATTCCAAACCGAAGGCGACCCAATGAGTGACAACGGTCTGTTTCTGACGCTCGAAGGCATCGACGGGGCGGGCAAGTCGAGCCACCTCGATGCGCTGGAAGCCCTGTTCAGGGCGCAGGGCCGCGAGGTCGTGCGCACGCGCGAGCCCGGTGGTACGCCGCTGGCCGAGACGCTGCGCGAGTTGATCCTCGATCAGCCGATGGACCCGCTGACCGAATCGCTGCTGGTGTTCGCGGCACGGCGCGACCACATCGCGCAGGTCATCGAGCCGGCGCTGGCGCGCGGCGACGTGGTGCTGTGCGACCGGTTCACCGACGCGACCTTTGCCTACCAGGGCGCGGGGCGGGGCTTCGATGAAGCCGTGCTGTCGACGCTCGAACAATGGGTGCAGGCGGAGGCGGGCAGGGCGGCGCCACTTCAGCCGCACATCACGCTGTGGTTCGACCTGGCGCCCGGGATCGCGGCGCAGCGATTGGCCGGCGCCCGCGTGCCCGACAAGTTCGAAGCCCAGCCCGTCGAATTCTTCAGCCGCGTCGCCCAGGGCTACGCGGCCCGCGCGGCCGCTGATGCGAACCGCTTCGTGCGCATCGATGCCAGCCAGGCCCGCGACCAGGTGTGGCAGCAGGTCGAAACGGCATTGGTGGCGCGTGGCGTGCTGAACCGAGGATCCGCCCGATGAGCGTGCCGGCCCTGTCCCCCTGGCTGCGCCAGCCGCTCACGGAGTTGCTGCGCCAGCGCGGCCATGCCTGGCTGCTTCAAGGTCCCTCCGGCATCGGCCAGTACGAACTGGCGCTGGCGCTCGCGTCCGCATGGCTGTGCGAGCAGCCGACGCCGGGGGGCACGGCCTGCGGCCACTGCGCCAGCTGCCATGCCATCGAGGTTCGCACCCATGCCGACCTGTGCGTGCTGATGCCCGAAATCGCCATGCAGGAACTGAACTGGCCGCTCGACGAGAAGGCGCAGGCCGACATCGACGACAAGAAACGCAAGGCCAGCCGCGAGATCCGCGTCGAGGCAATGCGCGATGCGGTCGGTTTCGCGCAGCGAACCAGCGCGCGCGGCCGTGGCAAGGTGGTGCTGGTGTATCCGGCCGAGCGCATGAACACCATCACCGCCAATGCGCTGCTCAAGACGCTCGAAGAGCCCGTTGGCGACGTGCGCTTCGTGCTCGCCAGCGAGGCCGCGTGGCAACTGCTGCCGACCATCCGCAGCCGCTGCCTGGGCTTCACGCTGCCCTGGCCTGAAACCGCCGAGGCCGAAGCCTGGCTGGCCGCGCAGGACGTGCCCGCCGCCGATGCGGCCGCATTGCTGCGCGCCGCCGGCGGCCGGCCGAGCGACGCCTTGCGGCTCGCGCGCTCGGGTCAGTCGCCCAAGGCCTGGTCCTTGCTTCCCAAGGCCATGACGCGTGGCGACGTGGGTGCGCTGGCCGATCACGCACCGGCGCAGGCCGTCGGTGCGCTGCAGAAGCTTTGCCACGACCTGATGGCTGTCGGCAACGGCGCCGCATCCCGGTTCTTCGATGCTGCCGACCTGCCCGCCGCGCCGTCGCGGTTGGCGCTGGCGCGCTGGTCGAAGTCGTTGGCAAGTGCCGCGAGAACCGCGGAACACCCGTTCAATGCGGGTCTCATGCTGGAAGCGCTTGTGAGCGAAGCGCGAACCACCCTAAACTCTGCCGCTCGTCGCCCATGAACCAACCTGTCGCCTCCGCCGTTCCCAACGCCACGCCCGCCCGGCCGAGCGTCATCCAACTCGCCATCAAGGAAAAGGGCGCGTTGTACGCGGCTTACATCCCTTTGTTCGCAGAAGGCGGCATCTTCATTCCGACCACGCGCGAATACCGGCTCGGCGACGATGTCTATGTGCTGCTGACGCTGCCCGAAGACCCGCAGCGCTATCCGGTGGCAGGCAAGGTCGCCTGGATCACGCCATCGCGTGCGGCAGGCAACCGGGCACCGGGCGTGGGCATCCGGTTTCCGTCCGACGAAAAATCGCGCCAGCTCAAGGCACGCATCGAGGCTGCGCTGGGCGGTTCGATGGCCTCCGACCGTCCCACGCAAACCATCTGAGTTTTCCGCCGTCCCCGTGACGCGGAACTCCGTCGACGGCGCCACCTCCCACCAGGGAGTGCGCCGCGCACTTCACCATTTCCGATGTTCACCGATTCCCACTGCCACCTCACGTTCCCCGAGTTCGCGGACCAGATGCCGCAGATCCGCGCCGCCATGGCCGCCGCGCAGGTCGACCGGGCGCTTTGCATCTGCACCAAGCTTGAAGAGTTCGACGACGTGCAGGCGCTGGCCGCCAGCTACGACAACTTCTGGGCCAGCGTCGGCGTGCACCCCGACAACGAGGACATCGCCGAGCCCAGCGTGGAAGACCTGGTGCGGCTGTCGGCCCGGCCCCGCGTGGTCGCCATCGGCGAGACCGGCCTCGACTACTACCAGATGGAGGAACGCAAGGGCGGACGCAGCATCTCCGACATGGAATGGCAGCGCGACCGCTTTCGGGTGCACATCCGCGCCGCTCAACAGACCCGCAAGCCGCTGATCATCCACACCCGCGAGGCCTCGTCCGACACGCTGGCGATCCTCAAGGAGGAGGGCGAGGACGGCGCCGGCAATGCGGCCGGCGGCGTGTTCCATTGCTTCACCGAAACCGCCGAGGTGGCACGCGCGGCGCTCGATCTGGGTTTCTACATCTCGTTCTCCGGCATCCTGACCTTCAAGAAGGCCCAGGATCTGCGCGACGTAGCCGCTTTCGTGCCGCTGGACCGCATGCTGATCGAGACCGACAGCCCTTACCTCGCGCCCGTGCCGTACCGCGGCAAGACCAACAATCCGTCGTACGTGCCATTCGTGGCACGGCAGATCGCCGAACTGCGAAAAGTGCCCGTGGAGGCCATCGCCAAGGCCACGAGCGACAACTTCGAAACGTTGTTCAGGGACGTTAAATCATGAAGAACTACATCAAAAAATCTCTTTATCTCATTGTTTTTGCTGCATCTTTTTCAGTGCATGCTGGTTCGTTCGAAGACTTCTTCCGGGCCGTGCGTGGCGACAACGCCAGCGGCGTGCGCACGCTGCTGCAGCGCGGTTTTGATCCGAACACGCGCGACGAACACGGCCAGACGGGTTTGCTGATCGCATTGCGTGAGCCTTCGCCGAAAGTCATCCAGGTGCTGATCGAGTCGCCTCAGACCAATGTGGACCTGGCCAACGCCAAGGACGAAACCCCGCTGATGCTGGCCGCGATCAAGGGCCAGCAGGACCTGGTCACGCAACTGCTGAAGCGCGACGCTGCGGTCAACAAGACGGGCTGGACGCCGCTGCATTACGCCGCGACCAGCGGCCAGTTGACCATCATGAAGGTGCTGCTCGACAACTACGCATTCATCGACGCGCAATCGCCCAATGGCACCACGCCGCTGATGATGGCTGCGATGTACGGCTCGAGCGAGGCGGTGAAGCTGCTGCTGGCCGAGGGTGCGGACACCACGATGAAGAACCAGCTGGGCATGACGGCCGTCGACTTTGCCAACAAGGCGAACCGTCCGGAAGCGGCGTCGTTGATCACTGCGGCGGCGGCAGCCAAAGCCAATGCGCCCAAGGCGATTCCGAAGGACGGCAAATGGTGAAGCCGGCGGGCGCCATGTTGCTGGCGTTTGGACTGATGGGTTTCGCGTCCGGCGCGATGGCGCAGCACTCGATCTACAAGTGCGTACATGGCGGCAAGGTCGCCTATTCGAACGAGCCGTGCCCGGACGCGAAGAAGGTCGAGGTCAAGCAGACGAAGGGCGTGAACTACGAGGGCCGGGGTTCGGGGAGCGCGCTGAAGCGTTGATACCGGCTGGGGGCCTCGTTGTGTTCATCTGAAATAAACACAATGTGCATTATGTTAAATCATAACGGCCGATCGCCATGAGTTCGGCGAACCGCAACTGCAGGTCAAGGTAAGCCTCCAACGGACTGATCGTCATGACGCGATTATTGGCTCGACCGTTGGATTGGACTGCGGGGGGACAAAGTAGTTGGCCGGCACCCAACCAGCTTGCGCACCGCTCGTCAACACGGGATTGCTGCTTGCTTACGGGCTCCGTTCAAAGTGATCAATCCCGAGCCCCCCGCGCGGCGCAAGCACTGCATCGACCGGCCTCACTTCGTAGAGCAGTTGCCCATGGATTCCGGCCAAAGAAAGCTCTTGCGTCAGCACTGTGACAAGACTGGGTGCGCAAAACTGGGGCAACTGCTCGAATGCGGCCCAGCGGAACCCGTCCATCTCGGGGCGACGTCGTCCACGGCGGTCCATGTAGAAGCTGGAACACACGCAGGATTTCGCCTCGAAATGCCTCACCAGCACCGCAAAGAGCCGAAGCTCTTTGTCCCGGCGGTAGGGAAAAAGTCCAATCTCCCTCAGCTGAGCAGGCAGCAACCGGAGGCCGCATTCCTCGAACGCCTCACGCACGGCGGTCTGCGCGCCCTGCTCCTGCCCATCGCTTGCTCCCTTGGGGATGTCCCAATACCGGCTGCCGGTCGCATGGCAAAGCAGCAGTTGCCCTGCTGCATCGAACACCAGAACGCCATAGCTGGTCGACTTTTCCATTGCACAAGCCTCACGGCATCCGTACGGTGGCATCGCTCGCGCCTCGCGCCACGGGGGCACGTTGCGGACCGCGCGGAAGAATCGGCACGTAGCTGCGGGCCGAGCCGCGCATGACCAGCAAAGCGACGGTGTCGCTCTCTCTGATGGACTGGATCGCCGCATCGAAATCCGCCAGGCCGGCCACTTGCACATCGTTGACCGCGATCAGCATGTCGCCGTAGCGCAATCCCGCCCGCTGAGCCGAACCCGAGGCCGATTGCACAACGAGACCGGGATCCAGAAGGCTGATGCCCAGCACACCCTTTCGCTCCGAGAGTTCGAGCCCGAAGCGCGTCT
This sequence comes from Variovorax sp. Varisp36, assembly GCF_047304235.1. Taxonomy (NCBI): domain Bacteria; kingdom Pseudomonadati; phylum Pseudomonadota; class Betaproteobacteria; order Burkholderiales; family Comamonadaceae; genus Variovorax; species Variovorax sp. Varisp36. The sequence goes on along the minus strand of NZ_JBGLYU010000001.1, from coordinate 317,478 downwards.
CTTGCGGCAAGGCACGTGCGGCCAGCCGAGGCGCGAGGTCCGGTGGGATTTCGGCCACGCCTACCTGCATCGTCAACGGCGTTTTGTGGCGCCAGACTTTCAGTGCGAGCAGGCTGCCCTTGCGGGCTCCGGCTACACGATCCTGTATGTCGGCATAGGGCATTGTGGCAGCGCCATCGACGGCCAGCACCACGTCGCCGCTGCGAAGCCCTGCCAGCTCGGCGGGGCTGTCCGGGTCGACGCGCACCACCAGCGCCCCCAATGCGGTATCGAGCCCGAAGGCCGGCGCGAGTTCGACGGTCAGGGGCTGGATGCGGGCACCGATATGCCCCCGCATCACCCGCCCGGTGATACGAAGCTCGTCCGCAATGTGCATCGCCGTGTCGATCGGCAGGCTGAACGACATGCCGGAGTACCCCCCGCCGGGCGAGTAGGCCATCGAGTTCATGCCGACCACCCTGCCCCGTTCGTCGAACAACGGCCCGCCCGAGTTGCCCGGGTTGAGCGCGACGTCGGTCTGTATCAGCGGCACCCCGCTCCCACCTGACACGTAACGCGGATTGGCGCTCACCACGCCGGCGGTCACGCTGCGCTCGAAGCCGAAGGGGGCGCCCATCGCGGCGACCCATTCGCCCGGGCAGAGCTCGCTGCTGCGGCCCACGGTGACGACCGGCAAGTCGGACGCCGCGACCCGCAGCAGCGCCACGTCGGTGCGGCGGTCGATGCCAACCACCTCGGCATCGAAGCGGCGCTGGTCCTCGGTGACGATGGAGATAGCCTGGGCACCGGTCACCGCGTGCGCACTGGTCAGGATGTAGCCGTCGCGGCGGAAGATGAACCCCGATGCGAAACCGCGCTCCACGCCGCGGCCCCATTGCGTCGGTGCGCGCTGATCGCTGGCGGCAACCCAGTCGTTGCCCGTGCCCGCGACTGTCACGCTCACCACCGCAGGCGACTGACGCGCCGCGGCCGCGACGAAATCAGAGCCTTGCAGTCCCGACGACGTGCGCTCAAGGCACGACGATCGCGTCTGCGACCAGGTGCTCGTTCCGCCCGCCAGCGCGAATGCACCGAAGGCGGCCACGATCACGCCCCGTGCCAGGGTTGCGGCACTCATTCAACGCACCAGCAAGACCGGCACCGTGCACGCAGCCAGCACCTTGGTGGCAACCGACCCCAGCACCAGGTTGGTCAAGGTGCCATGGCCCCGCGAACCCATCATCACGAGATCGAACTGCCCCTTCTGCGCGAACGAAGCTATCTCCTCGGCGGGGTGGCCGATGCGGTGCTCGAAGCGGGCTTCGATGCCGTTCCTGGCCAGCAACGCGCGCACAGGCTCGAGCACCACCCGCGCATCGTCTTCGTAGTACCCGTGCACGATGTCCGGCCCTGCGAAGGCCGCGGCACGGTGCGGCACCGGCAGCACCGCATGGAAGACCGTGAAGGTGTGGCCCGCATTCGCCCAATCCTTGTGCGTGGTCAGGTAGGACAGCATGCGATTCGTGTAGTCGCTGCCATCGACGGCAAGCAGGATTTTCATGATGGTTCCTTCGGCGGAGACGTTCCCCGGTGCAAGGATGGTCCTCGCGCACCCGGCGCCTCGCCTTGCGCCAAATCAAGAAATCCGATGGCTCGCAGCACCTCGGCGCGACACCGCCGGTACTTGATGCAGCGCAAGGTCGCGGCTTCCGACGCTGCCTACATTGACTGTCCATGAACGCAGCAGAGGCAAGCATGAACAACGTCCTGGTGATCGTCTATTCCTACACGGGCACTTCCCGCCGGGTCGCGGAGCTCCTGTGCAGCCAGCAGAACTGGCACATCGCGAACGTCACCGAGGTGCGCCCTCGCAGCGGCGCCCTCGGCAGCTTGCGTTGCGTGCTCGACTCGTTCTTCCGGCGACAGCCCGCCATTCGCTACGACGGTCCGCCGCCCAGCGACTTCGATGCCGTCGTGCTGGTGTCGCCGATCTGGATGCTGCAACTCGCCGGCCCCATGCGCAGTTTCGTCGCGCGCCAACGCCAGCGGCTGCCCGATGTCGCCGTGCTCTCGGTCATGGGTGGACAGGGAGCACCGAACGCTGCAGCCGAGATCGGCAAGCTCCTGGGCCGCGCGCCGATCCTGAGCTCCTCGCTCACGATGCGCGAGGTCGACGACGGCAGTTGTGCGGCCCGCCTGCAGGCCTTCGGCAGCGCTGTGAGCAGTGCCGAAGATTCGCAGGCAGTGGTGCGCCCCGTGACGCTGTCGCCGCAATCGATCTGAAGGCCGAGTCCGGATCGACGTGGCCAACTTTCTCTTTCAGACAGGTGTGATACATCGCACCGCCCACCTCGCGTGGACGCTTGCCGCCGGCACTTCGCTGCTCTGTGCCTGCGCCGCGCCCAGACCTGTGCCTCCTTCGGCCCCTCGCGGACAGATAGCGGCCGCGACCGAGCCTGTTGCGGCGGGCACGAGTGGCTTCTCGTCCCTGGTTGCAAGTCGCAGCAAGTCGGTGGTCGATATCAGCACCCTGCGCATCGGACGCGACGAGACCCCGGAAGACATCGAACTGGAAATCGCCCCGGAGCACGACTTCGCCGACCGGCTGGCCTGGCCCCTGCCGGCGAGCGCGCGGATCAGCCAGATCCGCGACCTCGCCTCGGGCGTGATCATCCGCAGCGACGGCCTGATCCTCACGAGCGCCCACGTGGTCACGAACATCGACGAGGCCCAGGTCCAGCTGGACGACGGGCGCCGCTTCACGGCGCGCGTGGTCGGCGTCGACAAGCGCACCGACGTCGGCCTCCTGAAGATCGATGCGAGCGCCCTGCCCGTGGCCGTCATCGGCGACTCCTCGACGCTCAGCCCCGGCGACTGGGTGGCTGCGATCAGCTCGCCTTTCGGATTTCACGGCAGCGTGACGGCTGGCGTCGTCAGCGCTGTCGGGCGCGTCATGGGCGGCGCGGGCGAAATTCCCTTCATCCAGACCGACGTCGCCATCAATCCGGGCAGCTCGGGCAGCCCGCTGTTCAACAGCCGCGGCGAGGTCGTGGGCGTCAACTCGATGATCTACAGCGGCAGCGGCGGCTACATGGGCCTGTCTTTCGCGGTGCCGATCAACCTGTCGATGCGCATCGCCAACCAGCTGCAGGAACACGGAGCGGTGCTGCGGGCCTACCTGGGCGCCGAATTCCAGGAGATGACGCCTGCGCTGGCCCAGTCCTTCGGCCTGCCTGCTTCAACAACGGCCGGCGCCCTAGTGGTCCGCGTCGAGGCGGGCAGCCCCGCGGAAGCTGCGGGCCTGGCGCAGGGAGACGCGGTGCTGGCCCTCGACGGCAAGCCTCTATTGCACTTCATCGATCTTCCGCAGCAGATTGCGCAACGCGCGCCCGGCAGTCGGCTGCAGCTCGAGGTGTGGCGACGCGGCGCTGCCCGCGTGCTCCAGGTCGCGCTGGTCGTCCAACCCGCCGTCGCCGGCACCTCTTTCGCGGCCGCGGCGCCCGAATGGAACGACGGCCTGGGCTTGAGCGTGGGCGATCTCTCCCCCGCGCAGCGGCTGCAGTTGCGCATCGACAGCGGCCTGATGGTGCGTGAGGCCGGCGGCCTCGCGCGCAGCGAAGGCATCCGTGCCGGAGACGTGGTCGTGGCCATGAACACAACGAAGCTCTATCGCCCGGAGGACTTCAAGCAAAGCCTTGCGCGGGTGCCTCCCGGAGACACGGTCGCGCTGCTGGTGATGCGCGACCGCCGGCTCGCCTATGTGGCGATCCGCCTTCCGGCCTCGCGCCGTGGCCGCCTCTGACCGCGGCGCAACACCTCCATCGCAGCCATCGCATCTCAAGGACGACACACCATGAAACACCTCGACGCAGCCGACCGCCGCTCGCTTCATCTGCAGCTCGACATGCTGAAGCGGCAGGTTCTCGACGAACTCCGCGCCTCGGTGCCCACGGCCCAGCTCCTGGAATCCGGAGGCGGTCGCGAAGTGACGACCCATGCCGACGAAGCCGAAGCGGAGCGCGCAGCCGACGTGCATCTGGCCGAGATCGAGATCGATCGCACCAGGCTCGAAGCGATCGAGCTGGCGCTCGCGCGCCTGGCGGACGGACGCTACGGCGTCTGCGAAGACTGCGGTGCGGAGATTCCGCGTGCGCGGCTGTTCGCGCAGCCCACCGCCGTCCGGTGCGCGGCCTGCCAGACGAGCGTGGAAACAGGCCACAGGCACTGAAGGGGCGAAGATCCATCACTCGCCGTCGTTCTGGCGGCGGGTTCTGGCCTTCATTCCTTCTTTGACTTCTTTGCTTTCGGCCAGGTAACAGCTTTCCTTCCTTGGCCTGCTGGCGGTGTACACCGTGGAGCAGCGACTTCTTGACACCCCCGGTCCCGGCTGGGTGCGCCGCAGCGCGGCATGCCGCCGTTGTGCGACGCGCCGGGCACCTACGTGCTGGTGCGTTGAGCCGGCAACCGGCTCAGAGGGCCGGTCCCAGGCCGATGGGCGCGGGAACGATATTCACGATGCGCGTGAAGAGCGCGTTGTATTCGAGATCGGGCACGTGTCCGGTCATCGGGTCGCGGTTCTGGGCGAAGGCTTCGTCCAGGTCGCGCCAGTCGTTCTCGGTCAGCACGCGCTCGGCCAGCGGCAGGATCTCGCGCTCCTCCAGCGCCATGTGGCTCAGGTAGAAGTCGACATACTCGCCGACCGTTTTCTCGAATTCTTCGCGCCGCGACTCACCCAGCATCTCGAACGCGAGCAGCGCGTGCTCGACGTTGCGGATCCTGCGCTCACCCTTGGCATGGTCGCCGTCGAGCTTGTCGAGCAGATCCCGCGAGATCGGCGTCCTGGCGCGCAGCTTGGGAAACAGCAATTCGGTTTCCTTGCGGTGGTGGCGCTTCTCCGGAAACTCGTCCACGTAGAAGAGCATGGCTCGCAGCGTCGCGAAATCGGGCAAAGTGCCCTGCTTGCGGTGTTGCTCGAGCAGCATGACGATGGAGCGGAGCATGGCGGCGAGCGCGGCGTGCTCCTGGCGAATGATGCGAACGGTGGCGTGGGTCATGAGGGTTGTCCTGTGCATGCCTCAAGGGTGGCGCTTTCGTTCGCGCGCAGGCTTGTTCCAGATCAAGCCCTGGCCGTCGGCAGGCCCCGCGCTTGATCAATGTCAAGCCGCGCGGAGCGCCCGTGCGGATACTGGACCGATCCACACCACAAACCGGAGTCGTGCCATGTACCAGCGAATTCTTGTTCCCATTGACGGCAGTTCCACATCCAGCCATGGCCTGGCCGAAGCCATCAAGCTGGCAAAGCTCACGGGCGGGCGCCTGCGCCTGGCGCACGTCATCGACGAGTTGTCCTTCGCGCTGGCCATGGATGCCTACGCGGGCCATGCCGGCAATTGGCTCGAAGAACTGCGCGGCAACGCCACGAAGCTGCTCGAGGCCGCGCGGGCCAAGGCAGTCGAGGAAGGCGTCGAAGCCGACACCGTATTGCTCGACAGCTTCAAGGGCACCGTGTACGACCAGGTGATCGCCGAGGCGGAAGCATCGAAGGCCGAGCTGATCGTGATCGGCACTCACGGCCGTCGAGGACTCGGCCGCTGGGTCATGGGCAGCAGCGCGGAGCACATCCTGCGCCTGTCGCCAGTGCCGGTGCTGCTGGTGCGTGCGCCCGAAAGCGCGAAGACCGAACACGAGCGTTTCACGCTGCCGAGCGGAACGCTCGCCAGCCAGTGAGGGTTCAGCGGTTCGCGGTCGCGGCGCGCCAGCGCGCTGCGACCCGCGCGATGTCTACGGTGTCTTCGGTGGAGACCTCGATGGCCAGCGCGCGCTCGTCGGCTGCCAGCGGGTCTTGCCATTCGAACTGACGCTCCAGCACTGCAAGGCCGGCTTCCGAGGCGTCCGTGCCTGCCGTGTCGCGCTCGGCCACGCGGCGGCGCAGCGTGGCCGGGCTTGCGCGGCAATCCAGGATCGTGAAAGGCACGCGGAGCTCGGTTGCCAGGGCTTCGAAGCCGCGTCGCTCGGCGCCGCGCAGGAATGCCGCGTCCACGATCACCGGATAGCCCGCAAGCAGTGCATCGCGGGCGCAGGCGCGCAGCCTTTCGAAAGTCTGCCGCGTTGCCTGCGCGCCGTAGATGTCGAGCCCAAGGGCGGCGGAGCGCGCCAGCGGATCGAGGTCATACAGCCGCTTGCGCTCCACGTCCGATCGCACGCGGACAGCGCCCGCGGCGCCCAACAGTTGCAAGGCGACGCTGGATTTTCCTGAGCCCGACAAGCCGTGCGTGATCATCAGGCGGGCGCCCTCCTCCGGCTGCACCGTCATCCGCGTTGCGCAGGCCAGGTAGTCGGGCCGGGCCTCGCCATCCGGGGGCCTTGGACCCAGTCCCGTGGCCATGGCCCGCACCAGCGCCCGATAAACCTCGTAGAAGCGCCACACCTGCAGGCCCGGGTAGTCACCGCTGTGCTGCATCCAGGCGTCCAGGAAGCGGAGTGCGAGATCGTCGCGGCCGTGGGCCTTCAGGTCCATGGTGAGGAATGCAAGGTCGCTCATCACGTCGATCCAGCGCAGCGCCGGGTCGAACTCGATGCAGTCGAAAGGCATGAGCGCACCGTCGACCAGGACCACGTTGGCCATGTGCAGATCGCCGTGGCATTCGCGTATCGAGCCGCCCTGCTGGCGGGCGATCCATGCCATGCGCAGCACCTGGCCCTGCTCCCGAACCCACGTCTCCAGTGCTGCAAGGGGGGCGAGGCGGCTTTCGTCGCCCTGCGTCTGCAACGCGGCCAGCGCATCCGTAGCTGCTCGAACGATCGAGTCGGGACTGCCGAAGCCTGACACCGGCGTCGCTCGCTCCGCTGCCGCGTGCAGGGCCGCCAGCCGCTGCGCGAAGCCGTCGAGCAGCGCGGGCTGCAGCCGGTCTTCCACCAGCAGGTCGCGCAGCAGCGACGCCCCCGGAAATCGCAGCATGCGCACCACGTGGTCGATCACCGTGCCGGCGCCGCCGATGCGCGGCGACTCGCGCGTGCCGCAGACCGGTGCCACGTCGACGTAGAGCGAAGGAGCAAAGCGTCGGTTGAGGCGCAGCTCCTCCTCGCAGAAGTGCTTTCGGGCCTCGACGCTGCCGAAGTCCAGGAACGGCAGGCGTACCGGCTTCTTGAGCTTGAAGGCCTGCGTCTGCGTCAGCAGCACCCAGGAAATGTGCGTCTCGACCAAGGCCACGGGTTGCCCGGTCTCCCGCTGGAGTTGCTCTCGCAGTGCGTTGACCAGTATGGTGTCCATATGGCTTGTTTGCGACTCAGCGACATTCAAAAATGGCGAGAAAGCTCCAAGGCACCCTGACGCCTCAGTGCGCCATCAAGACCGGCACCGTCATCTGCTCGAGTATCTGCCGCGTCACGCCGCCCAGAATGCGCTCGCGCAGGCGCGAATGGCTGTAGCCGCCCATCACCAGCAGGTCGGCGCTCAGGTCCGAAACCCGCGACAGCAACGCGTCTGCGACGTCGATTTCGGTCACCTCGGACTCGGCACGCGCCTGCACGCCGTGCCTCAGCAGGAACTGGATCATGTCCGATACCAGCAGCTGCTGCGTGTTGTCTTCGTCGCGCGGGTGGCGCAGCGACAGGAGCGTGACGCGTGTCCCGCGCCTCATCGCCGGCAATGCCGCCTGAAGGGCCATGGCGGCTTCACGCGAGCCGTCCCAGGCCGCAACGATGTTCTTCGGGATCCCCCCGAACGCACCGGCCGAAGGCACGACCAGCACCGGTCGGCCCACTTCCATCAGCACCTGCTCGGCAAGCCCGCGCACCGTGGTGTCCTTCCTGTTCGAGTCGTCTTCCTGTCCGAGCACCACGAGATCGCTCGCGCGCCCGTACCGCACAACGGCGTTCACCGTAGCGCCATCGACCAGCCGCACCTCGTACGACAAGGGCCCCGATCCGGCGATGCCTTCCCTGAACTCGCGCGCGATAGCCTCGGCTCGCCGATGCAGATAGTCGGCCGACTCGACGATGTAGTCGGTCATGCCGGTGGCGATGGCGTCGGCGGGAATCACGCCGTCGTACAGGCCCGTGGGCACCAGCCCGACCAGGTGGCTCTCGTGCGCCCGGGACCACTGGGCCGCCATCGCGGCGCACACGGAACTGCGGACCGAATGGTCCAGGTGAACGAGGATGGTTTTGAAGTTCATGGATGCCCCGCAAGATGGTGCGCCGCGTCCTGGCGCAGGAAATGGACGTCAGACAGATGTTCGTGCCCCGGGAGCGCGCGGGGGTTGACGGCGATCAAACCAACGCCGGGTCAGTGCTTCAGCACGCACTTGTCGTACAGATGCGGTGCGCGGCCTTCGGGGTCGTAGCGGCGCTTGAGCATGGTGTAGGTGCCCATGCCGTAGGCGCTGTCGAATTCCTCGCGGGTGAAGAAGCTGTCCGAGTAGAGCGACTTGATGCCCCCCAGGCGCAGCACTTCCTGTTCGACCAGGCGGTTGAAGTGCCCCGCTTCATGCGCTTCGCGGCGCTCGACCACGTCCCAGAAGCCGAAATTGACGTGCAGTGTGCCCGCATCGAGCGGGTACAGCGCAAAGCAGGCGCCAGGGTCCGGCACATGCAACGGGCAGATCCAGATCGGCAGGATGCCGATCTCGCGCTGCAGGAAGTCGAGGAAGGCCGGCGCCGAGCGGATCGGGACGTCGACGTCCTGGATCACGGATTCGGTGTGCAGCCCGTGACATGCTGCCAGGCGCCTTGTCACACCCCAGCGGGCATTCAGGCGCATGAGCCGCGTGTAGGTACGGGAGTTGAGGTGCTCACGGCCGAACAGGCGACGCACCAGCGGGTTCTGCGCGCCGAAGTTGCGCGAACACCAGAACCAGTCCGTATCCCAGCGCCACAGGTAGTCGTGCACGCTGAGGTAGTCGACCGGCATCTCCAGCAGCGAGCGGTAGTAGATGCGCTCGAACTCGTAGTTGCTCAGCCAGGGGGCGGTGTTCTCGAAGCGAGCGATGTTCAGCACCATCGACCGGGGGCCGAACACGACGCCGTCGACAAAGTCGGCATCGCCCTCGCAGGCCTCGGCCAGCGCCGCGAAGAATTCCTCGGGATGCTCGTATGCGATGTGCTCCACGCGCACATAGGGCTGCACGGGCAGCGTGCGCAGCACCAGCCGCAGTGCGTAGCCGAGCGAACCGTAGGAATTCGGAAAGCCGAAGAACAGGTCGCGATGCGCGTTGTCGGGGGTGCAGTGGACGATGCGGCCGTCCGGCAGCAGCACGTCGAGTTCCAGCACCGAGTGGTGGACCAGCCCCTGGCGCATCGATGTCGCCTCGATGCCCACGCCCGCTACCGCCCCGCCCACGGTGATGGTCTTGAGCTGGGGCACCACCGCCGGCATCATGCCGTGCCGCAGCGTTGCAGCTACCAGGGCCTCGTAGGTGGCCATGCCTTCGACCTCGACCGTGCTGCATGCGGTATCGATGCCGATGACATGGTTGAAATCGCCGAGGTCGATGAGGCGCCTCGGACCGGCCTGGCGGTCGCGAAACAGGTTCGACGTTCGCTTGGCCAGCGCGATCGGCGGCGCCGGCCCCACGCCGTCTTCGCGCATGGCCGCCATGAGGTGGCTCCTGCGTTCCGCGTGAGCCGGCGCCTCAGTGCTGCGGTTCATACAGGTGCTCCCTGCCCATCGGGTAGCTCTGCGGTGTCACATTGCCCTTGCTGAAGACGATCTGGAACAGGTGCGTGTAGCCCGCCTGCGAGCGGAACATCTCGGCGCAGCCGATCAGGTAGGTGCGCCAGATGCGCCGGAAGCGTTCGTCGAAGCGCTGCGGGTCGAGGATCTGTATGGCTGGCCAATGCTTCTCGAAGCGCTCGGCCCAGGCATCGAGCGTGGGTGCGTAATGCCGGCGCAGGTTCTCGATGTCGAGTACCTCCAGGCCGCTGCGCTCCATTTCCACGATCACGTCGGCCAGACTGGGAATCCAGCCGCCGGGAAATACGTGCTTGCGTATGAAGAGCTCCGTCTCGAAGCGCCCGACGTGGCCGATGAAGTGCAGGATACCGAGCCCGCCGGGCTTGAGGAACTGCGCGTGCGCCCGGATCACCTCGGGCAGCTGGTCGCGGCCCGCGTGCTCCAGCGTGCCGATGGATACGACCTTGTCGTACTGCTCGTCGACGTCGCGGAAGTCGGCTTCACGCACCTGCAGCGAGGCTTCCAGTCCGCGCCGCTCGATCTCGTCGCGCAGCCATTCGACCTGCTCGGTGGTGGTGTTGAGGCCGACGCCGGTGGTGCCGATCTTTTCCCGCGCGCGGAACATGAAACCGCCGAAGCCGCAGCCGATGTCGATGAAGCGGTCTTCGGGCTTCAGCATGATCTTGCGGCACACGTGGTCGATCTTGCGGCGTTGCGCTTCCTCCAGGCTGCGGGTGCCCTCGGGCCAGTAGCCGCAGGTGTACATCATCAGTGGATCGTCGAGCCACGGCCGGTAGAAGCCCGTGCCGAGGCCATAGTGCGCGCGTGCGTTGGCCTTGGCATGGGCCGGGTCCCGGTTGGAGTGGCGCAGCTCGTGCAGGCTGTTCTCGATGCCGTTGAGCGCACCGGCCTGCTGGTCGAAGCCGGCGGCCATGCCGGTCGCCAGGGCGGCGCCGAAATCGCCCTCGACGTCCACTTCCTGGTCGAAGTAGGCGTCCATCAAACCGATGTGGCCGCGCGTCGCCGTGGCCAACAGCGCGGCCTCGGTATGGAAGGTGATGGTGAAGACCGGTGGGCCCTCGCCCACGCCATGGCGACTGCCATCGGGCATCACAACGGCGAAGCGCGTCGCGGCGCGCTGGCCGATGCCGTCGAGCATGTTGCGCAGTGGAAGGGACAGCATCGCGCGCCTAGCCGTCCAGCGGTACGCCGCCGCCGAAGCGGCAGATCCACTGGTCCATGAGTTCGCGCTGCACTGCACTCATCGAGCGCTGCCAGGCCGCCAGCATTTCCCATTGCTCGCGCTGTGCCAGCAACATGCTCTTGCCGACGGCCATCTGCCAATTCATCACGGATTGAAGGTAGCCGGCTCCGAATTCAGTCGGGATCGTCGGGGTTATGGAAAAGGCGTCGTTGGGCATGAGAAATGTCTCCCGTCGAAGAACTCGTGCTCGCTGCGCACGTTGCTGCCATGCTGCCGCGTGCAGTGGAAATGCTCCCTGACCTGCTGCGCAAGAACCTGCGAAGCGCCGAACCGAAGGACTTGCGCTGCGTGGTGATCGACCCAGGCGACGGCATGAAAAAGCGACATTGAAGACCCCGTTGGAAAGAGGAAATGGAAGAGGCGGAAGAAAAGTCCGGCAGGCGCAAGGGCCTACGCTTCGATGATCACTTTGAGCGCATGCGTCTCGGCGGCGCGCCCGAAGGTGTCGTAGGCATCCAGCACCTGGTCCAGCGTGAAGCGGTGCGTGATCAGCCGGGCCGGGTCCACCTTGTGGGACTGCACCGTCTTCAGCAGCATCGGCGTGGACACGGTGTCGACCAGCCGCGTGGTGATCGCGATGTTCTGCGACCACAGCCGCTCCAGGTGAAGCTCGGCCGGGTGCCCGTGAACGCCGATGTTCGCGATGGTGCCGCCGGGCGCCACGATGTCCTGGCACAGCACGAAGGTGGCCGGTATGCCGACCGCCTCGATCGACACGTCGACGCCGCGCCCGCCGGTCAGCGCGAGCACCGCCTCGGCCGCCTTGCCGTCGGTGCTGTTGATCGTGTGCGTCGCGCCGAAGCGGCGCGCAACCTCCAGCCGGCCGTCGTCCAGATCGATCAGGATGATCTGCGACGGCGAATAGAACTGGGCCGTGAGCAGCGTGGCCAGGCCGATCGGCCCGGCGCCCACGATGGCCACCGTGCTGCCGGGCGCGACCTTGCCGTTGAGCACGCCGCACTCGAAACCGGTCGGCAGGATGTCGCTGAGCATCACCAGCGCCTCTTCGTCCGCGCCGGGCGGAACGGGATACAGGCTGGTGTCCGCATGCGGAATGCGCACGTACTCGGCCTGCGTGCCGTCGATGGTGTTGCCGAGAATCCAGCCACCGGTGGCGCAATGCGAATACATGCCGCGGCGGCAGTTCTCGCACTTGCCGCACGAAGAGATGCACGAGATCAGCACATGGTCGCCAGCCCTGAAGGCCGTGACGCCGGCGCCGACGCTCTCGATCACGGCCACACCCTCGTGCCCGAGGATGCGGCCCGGCGTGCAGGTCGGCACATCGCCCTTGAGGATGTGCAGGTCGGTGCCGCAGATGGTCGTCTTGAGTATCTTGACGATGGCGTCGCCCGGCGCCTGGATCTCCGGCTTGGGATGGTCTTCGAGCGATTTGAGGCCGGGGCCCCTGTATACGAGTGCTTTCATGCCACCACGTTATGCCTCCCCGTTCGCGCGCCCTTGAGATAGCGCAAGGAATGCCTGCGTCGCCGTGCAGATGCCTTGACGCGCCGCCACGCCGGAGGACACTGAATGCATGAACACCTTCAGCCCATCGGCTGCGATCGTCGGACTGGCCGTGGCGCTGGGCATCGGCATGATGGTCGGCATCGAACGCGAACGCCGAAAGGGCGACGGCGACCGGCGCGCGGCCGCGGGGCTGCGCACCTTCGCCGTCGTGGCGCTGGCGGGTGCTGTCGCGCAGATTCTTCCCGTCCCGGCGCTCGTTCCCATCGGGGGAGCGCTCGTCGCCACGCTGGCGGCTGTGTCGCACTGGAAGAGCCGCTCGCAAGATCCGGGCATGACCACCGAGATCGCCCTGTTCGCTACTTACCTGGTCGGCGTGCTGTGCATCATCGAGCCATCGCTTGGCGCGGCCTGCGGCACCGGCCTGGCACTGCTGCTGGCGGCGCGCCGCAGGCTGCATCGCTTTGCAACCGAGTTGCTCAGCGAGCAGGAACTGCACGACGGCATCCTGCTGGCAGCGCTCGCCCTCATCGCGCTGCCGCTCATTTCTTCCAGGCCCATCGAGATGCTCGGCGGCATCAATCCCCGGCCGCTGGCCTCCATGGTGCTTCTGATCATGGCGATACAGGCCGCGGGACAGGCGGCGGTGCGATGGCTCGGCGTGCGCGGCGGCCTGCTGGGCGCGGGCTTTGCATCAGGGTTCGTGTCGAGCACGGCCACCGTGGCCTCGTTCGGCAACCGTGCGCGCGAACAGCCACTGCACACCGGCCTGCTGGCCGGCGCTGCGGCCTTGTCTGCGGTGGCCACCTGGGTGCTTGCGCTGGCGATGACCGCCGCCTTGTCGCCGCCGGCCGGGCTCGCGCTGTTGCCGGTGGCACTTGCCGGCGCGGCAGGCGCGGCGGCCGTGGGCCTGCTGCCGCTTCTGTCTTCCCGGCCATCAGCGGCGATCGAGGCGCCCGCCAGCACGCGCACCGCGCTGCGCCCGCGCGAAGCGTTCACCGTCGCGCTCGCACTGGCGCTGGTTGCGCTGCTGGTGGGCACGGCGCAGCGGCACTTCGGCGACACCGGCCTGCAGGTCGGCATCGCGCTCGCGGCGCTGGTCGACGCGCACGCGCCCGTGGCCTCGCTCGCCTCGCTGCACGCGGCCGGCACCTTGTCTGTGGATCAGTTCGTCCGCGGCGTGCTCGTGGCGGTCGGAACCAACACGCTCACACGCTGCATGGTGGCCCTGGCTGCCGGCGGCAGGGCTTATGCGCTGCGCGTGGCGGCGGCACTGGTGGCAAGCCTGGCCTGCGCATGCGCCGTCGCGGTCTGGCTCAAGGGGTGAGCCGCTTCATACGAACGCGAGCCCGGGCGCCGCCTGCGGGCCGCGGTACAGCCTGAGCGCAGGGTCCTCGACCACGTACTCCTCCACCTCGCCCTCCGGCAGTGGCTTGCGTCGCGTGAAAGTCCAGGCGTAGGCCGGCTCGGTGCCGTTGCTCGCGTTGTCCGAAAAGGCAAGGCTGATGGTTCCGGCAGGCGCAATCGACAGCAGGTGCGAGTTGCGTATGCCGGGATGCCCTCGCTGCACCTTGATCCAGCGCAAGACGCCGGGCCCGGCGGACTTCTAGAGTTCTCCTCATTCACCACATCCGTTCTTGAAATGAACACGCTGCGCTCAATCCTCGTCCACCTGGATGGCACCGAACGTGCCGAGGTGCGGCTGCGGCTCGCGCACCGGCTCGCGGCCATGCACGATTCGGCATTGACCGCGCTCTTCGCGGTGTCCCCGTCCGTGCTGGCGGTGCTACCGCTGATGGGTGGAATTCCGTCAATGCCGATGGCCGGAGAGGTCGATCCCGATCACCGCGCCCATGCTGCAGCCGTGTTCGAGCGCCTTCTGCAAGACCACGCCAACCGCAGCGACTGGCGCGAACTGCGCGGCGAACCCGTCGTCGAGAGCTTCATCCAGCGCGCGCTCACCTGCGACCTCATGGTGCTGGGGCAGCGCAACCCGCGGGACGTGGCCGGTTTCGATGTGCCCGGCGACTTCGTCGAGGCAGTCATGCTCGGCAGCGGCAAGCCTGCATTGATCGTTCCTTTTGCCGGCAGGGTGTCCCCGAAGCCGGAGAAGGTGTTGGTCGCCTGGCGTTCGACACGCGAGTCCGCCCACGCACTTACCACTGCCCTGCCCATGCTGCAGGCGGCGAAGGAGGTCCACCTGGAGGCCTGCGCAGACAGCGAAGACCCCGTGCCGCCGATGTCCCGGCTGCGGGATTACCTGCGCCTGCACGGCATTGGGCAGGTGCAGGAGCACCGGGCCCTGGAAGACAGCAGGCACGCCGGTCAAGCGCTGCTGTCGCTGGCGGGGAAGATCGGCGCCGGGCTGATCGTCATGGGCGGCTATGGCCACAGCCGTGCGCGCGAACTCGTGCTCGGAGGCGCCACCCGCACGATGCTGGAGTCGGCCACGGTCCCGGTCTGGATGGCGCACTGAGCGGCGGCGCCCGCCAAAACTTCATCCGGCGGCTTTCCAGAGACGGACAAGGGCTTCAAGCGCTGGTCTCCTCCTTGTGCGCGCGTGCCGCCTTCCGAGCCGCATTGGGCGGCGCGCTGCAGCGCCTCCTCGACGCGGCCGGGCAGCGCGATGTCGCGCTTGAGCCCCGTCACGAGCTCAGCCGGCCCGGGCTCGTGCAACCGCTATTGCACGACTGCGCAGAGGCCGTCGGCGTCGCCGTTGCAGACATCGAATCGCCGGACCAGGCTCGGCCTCTGTCACCGTGCCTCAGCCCGGGATGCGCCAGGCCCCATCGGCCTGCCGGCATGCGCTGCCGCCGATGCTGTCGGACCGCCCGCCGACCGACACTTCCAGCTTGAAGTTGCGGCACCGGGCGCCGCGCTGGTCGAAGCTGCGCGTGGGCGTGAAAACGAAGCTGTCGCCCGTCTCGCGATTGCGCCAGACAGAGGACTCGCCGTTCGCCAGCGTTTCCAATGCACTCGCCGCGCGGCGGCGGTCGTTGTTGTCCATCGCCCTGGCCGCCACACTGCCGGGCGCCGTACCCGCGAGAGATCCGGTCAGCATGCTGCCGGCTGGTGTGCGCCCGGGAAAGCTGCCGCAGCCGGTCAGCGCCAGTGCAACGCACGAAGCGGAAAGAACCGGTGCAAGCTTCATTCGCATCTCCTGGGCGCTCGGCCGTTTCAGGCGTAGGAACGCAGGCGCCGCGAAAAATCGACCAGCGGCGCGATGCCGCTCGCCTCGGCGCGCTGGCACCAGTCCTGCAACTGCCGGGCGAGCTGCTCGCCGGTGGCCGTGGAACGGCTCCATAAGGCGGTCAGTTCCCCGCGCATCGCGTACATCGTAGCCAGCGCCTGCGATGCATTCAATGCCTGCAACACCTGCTGGTAACGCGACGGGCCGAGCAGGCCCTGGTCCTTGCCCAGCAATGGTTTCACCGCCTTGAGGGCGCGTGCGGCTTCCGGCGACATGCGACGCAGCCGGTCGAGTTCCGCGACGCAGGCCTTCTTCAGCGAGCGCGTGTAGTTCGACAGCACGTCGTAGTGGCAGCGGATGACTGCCTGCACCGTGGCGAGATCGACATTCGCCTTGGGCGCAACAAGGCGCGGCGTGGGTGCCACGTGCTTCACCGTCGCCAGCCCCAGGGCTTGCAGTGTGCGGATGTAAAGCCAGCCGATGTCGAACTCGAACCACTTGCTGGAGAGCTTGGCCGAGGCGGGAAAGGCGTGGTGATTGTTGTGCAGCTCTTCCCCGCCGATCAGGATGCCGATCGGCGAGATGTTCGTGCTGGCATCACGGGCCGGCCAGTTTCGGTAACCCCAGTAGTGGCCGATGCCGTTGACCACGCCGGCCGCCCAGAACGGGATCCACGCGATCTGCGTGAGCAGTATCAGGCCGCCAGGCAGCACGCCGAAGAGCACCATGTCCACGATGCCCATCAGCACGATGCCGAGGATCTTGTGCTTCGAATAGAGATTGCGCTCCAGCCAGTCGTCGGGCGTGCCGTGGCCGTAGCGCTCGAGCGTTTCCGCCCGCCCCGCTTCACGCACGTAGAGGAACACGCCGCCCCACAGCACCCGGTTGAGTCCGTACACCTGCGGGCTGTGCGGGTCTTCGGGTGTTTCGCACTTGGCGTGGTGCTTGCGGTGCACCGCGGCCCACTCCTTCGTCACCATGCCGGTGGTCAACCACAGCCAGAAGCGGAAGAAATGGCTCACCGCCGGGTGCAGTTCGAGAGCGCGATGCGCCTGGTGGCGGTGCAGGAAGATGGTGACCGAAGCGATGGTGACGTGCGTGAGCGCCAGCGCGGCCAGCACAGCGCCCCACCAGGGAAGATCGAGAGCGCCGGAATAAAGCAGGGTTTGCATTCGTACCTCGTGAATAGTGCGGACGATTCTGCGGACTGCACTGGCTCCGGGCTTTGATGCAGGTCAACACGCCAGCCTCTCACCGTCCACCTGCGAGATCACTCGCCGGGTCTTGCCGCTGCGCCCGCAATGCGCACTTTCGCCGCCATGGCAATGGGATATGGATGCCTCTGCCGCGGCCAATGCCCCGTGGAGGGTGCGCAAGGCGTCGTTCACCACAGCCCGTCGGGACGGTGAGGCCTCGACGGCTACCGGCGGCGTGTGCGAAATACCGTCCGTGTCCGAACGCCGGAACGCCTGTATCGGCGCCATGGCCAGAGCCGGCCAGTCCTCGGCCCGCATGACGGCATCCGTCTCGGCGCGGGTCAGTGCGATGCCGTCCTGCAGGATGCGCGATCCGATCGTCTCGAACATTTCGAGCGAGTGCAGCCAGATGCCGTACTGCGCCTTGCACAGCGCCAGCGGAAAAGTGAAGCCGGAATTCATGGTGTGTCCTCTTGCCCGACGGGGCGTTCACACGAATGCTGACGCCGCACCGCCCTGCCCGGCTTGCGCGGGATCAAGGCAACACAAAGCCACGCCTCCTGTATCGGTTGTTACCGGTTTGAGCGACATCAACCCTGCGCACGCTCGCATGCCCATACTGGAATGTCCGTCCACCCAGAAAGCAGCTCGACATGGCCTTCTCCCCCGCACCGGCAATTCCGGACGACGACTTCACGCTGCTCGATGCCTGGTGGCGCGCCGCAAACTACCTCTCGGCGGGCCAGATCTACCTGATGGACAACCCCCTGCTGCGCGAGAAGCTCTCGCTCTCGCACATCAAACCGCGCCTGCTGGGGCATTGGGGAACGACGCCGGGCCTGAACTTCATCTATGCGCACATGAACCGCGCCATCAATGCGCGGGACCTCGATGCCATCTTCATCGCGGGCCCGGGCCACGGCGGGCCGGGCGTGGTCGCCAACACTTACCTCGAAGGGACCTACAGCGAGGTGTATCCCGCCATCGGGCAGGATGCCGAGGGCCTGCAGCGCCTGTTCACTCAGTTCTCTTTCCCGGGCGGCATTCCGAGCCACGTCGCGCCCGAGACGCCGGGCTCCATCCACGAGGGCGGCGAGCTGGGCTATTCGCTGCTGCACGCCTACGGCGCAGTGTTCGACAACCCTTCGCTGCTGGCCTGCTGCGTGATCGGCGACGGCGAGGCCGAGACCGGTGCGCTGGCGGCGAGCTGGCACTCCAACAAGTTCCTGAACCCGCAGCGCGACGGAGCGGTACTGCCGATCCTGCATCTGAACGGCTACAAGATCGCCGGCCCCACTGTGCTGGCGCGCATCGGCGAGGAAGAACTGACGCAGTTGCTGCGTGGCTACGGGCACGAGCCGTACTTCGTCGTGGGCGACGAGCCGGCCGGGATGCACAGGCAGATGGCGGCCGTGCTCGATACAGCGCTGGACAGCATTTGCGCCATCCAGGCCAGCGCCCGCAAGGACGGTTTTCACACGAGGCCGCGCTGGCCCATGATCGTGCTGCGATCTCCCAAGGGCTGGACCGGACCGCGCCAGGTTGACGGCCTGCAAGTCGAAGGCACCTTCCGCGCGCACCAGGTTCCGCTCACCGACTTTGCAGCCAAGCCCGGCCACGTCGAACTGCTCGAACAGTGGCTGCGCAGCTACCGGCCCGAGGAGCTGTTCGATGCGCGCGGCGCGCTGCGTCCCGAGATCGCGGCTCTCGCACCCGTGGGCCTTCGCCGCATGAGTGCCAATCCGCACGCCAACGGCGGACTGCTGTTGAAGGATCTGACGATGCCGTCCTTCCGCGCACACGCCGTGCCGGTGGCTGCGCCGGGCGCGGTCGATGCAGAGGCCACGCGCGTCGTGGGCAACTTTCTGCGCGAAGTCATGCGCGCCAATGCGCAAGATCGCAACTTCAGGGTGATGGGGCCTGACGAAACCGCGTCGAACCGGCTCGGCGCCCTGTTCGAGGTGACCGAACGTACAACGACCGCCCGGATATGGCCGGGCGACGACCACCTTTCGCCCGATGGCCGCGTGATGGAAGTGCTGAGCGAACACCTTTGCCAAGGCTGGCTCGAAGGCTACCTGCTGACCGGGCGGCACGGCTTCTTCTCGTGCTACGAGGCCTTCATCCACATCATCGACTCGATGTTCAACCAGCATGCCAAGTGGCTGAAGGTCGCGCGCGGCATCGGCTGGCGGCGGCCGATAGCGTCGCTGAACTACCTGCTCACGAGCCACGTCTGGCGGCAGGACCACAATGGCTTCAGCCACCAGGATCCGGGCTTTCTCGATCACGTGGTCAACAAGAAGGCCGAGGTCGTGCGCGTGTACCTGCCGCCGGACGCCAACACCCTGCTCTCGGTGACCGACCATTGCCTGCGCAGCCGCGACTACGTGAACGTCATCGTGGCCGGCAAGCAGCCCGCGCCGCAGTGGCTGGACATCGATGCCGCGGGGCGCCACTGCGCCACGGGCCTGGGCATCTGGGAATGGGCGAGCAACGACGAGGGCGGCACACCCGACGTGGTGATGGCCTGCGCCGGCGACGTGCCCACGCTGGAGACGATGGCGGCCGTCGACCTGCTGCGCGAAAAGGTGCCGGAGTTGAAGGTGCGGGTCGTGAACGTGGTCGACCTGATGGCGCTGCAGTCGCCTGCCGCGCACCCGCACGGCCTTTCCGATGCCGACTTCGACACCATCTTCACCACCGACAGGCCGGTGATCTTCGCGTTCCACGGCTACCCGGCGCTGATTCACCGGCTGATCTACAAGCGGCAAAACCACCCCGGCTTCCACGTCCACGGCTATTGCGAGGAAGGCACCACCACCACGCCATTCGACATGACGGTGCTCAACCGGCTGGACCGCTTTCATCTCGCCGCCGATGCCATCGCACGCGTGCCGCGCCTGTTCGACAGCACGGGGCATGTGCAGCAGCATCTGCGCGACAGGCTCCTGGAGCACCGGGCCTACATCACCCGCCACGGCCGGGACATGCCGGAGGTAGAGAACTGGCGCTGGACGCGATAGCCGGCGGCAGGGCTGCAAGTGGCGCCGCTGGCCAGGCGTGCGTGCTACGCTCATGCCGATCCAGGATGTTTACAACATTCGCGCCTTATTTCCTTGCCCACGCATGAAACCTGCCTCCCACATCGCGGTGCTCGACGACGAGGTTGACATCACCCTGCTGCTGGCCAACTACCTGCAGGGCCACGGTTTCCGTGTCACCCAGGTCCACAACGGCCGGGCCCTCATGACGCTGATGGACACCGACCCCGCAGACCTCGTGCTGCTTGACCTCGGTCTGCCCGGCGAAGACGGCTTCACCATTGCGCGCCGCGTGCGCGAAAGCTGGCGCTGCGGCCTCGTCATCGTCACGGGCCGGGGCGATGCAGTGGACAAGGTGGTGGGCCTCGAGGTGGGCGCCGACGACTACGTCACCAAGCCTTTCGACCTGCGCGAGCTGGTGGCGCGCGTGAAGGCGGTGCTGCGGCGGCTGACGCCCGAGGCGCCCGCAGCCGCGCCAACCGCAGCGGTTTCTCCCGACAAGCTGCTCTTCGCCGGCTGGCAGCTCGACACCGCCGCGCGCAGCCTCAGGAATCCGCAAGGCGAGCAAGTGCCCCTGACCGGCGGCGAGTTCGACCTGCTGCAGGCCTTTGCCCGCCATCCCGGCCGCGTGCTGTCGCGCGACTTCCTGCTCGGGCAGACACGCGGTCGCGAAGCCGCCCCCTTCGATCGCACGATCGACGTGCAGGTCGGCCGGCTGCGCAAGAAGATCGAGGCGGATGCGGACGATCCGCAGCTCATCAAGTCGGTGCGAGGCGCGGGCTACATCCTGGTGCCGTCGGTTTCCCATGGCTGACGCCGCGGACAACCCGCCCTTCCTGCCCGACGCGCCCATCCAGGGCTTGCCGTCGGGCATCGACGAAGGCAGCGTGTTCCGCCTGCTCTTCATCGCCTACCCCGATTCGCTGCTGCTGGTGGACCAGTCCGGCAGCATCATGCTCGCCAACCCTTCGGCAGCCGCGCTGCTGGGCTATGCGGTGGGCGAGCTGGTGGGCCTGAATGTCGACGTGCTGGTGCCCGACAGCATCCGCCCGCGCCATGCCTCGTACCGCGAGGCCTATGGCCGCGCGCCCCGCCCTCGTCCGATGGGCACGCACATGGAGCTGGTGGCCAAGCGCAAGGACGGCAGCGAGGTCATGGTCGAGATTGCGCTCAGCCCGCTGCAGAGCCACGGGCTGCCCTTCGTCGTGGCCGCCATCCGCGACATCGGCGCCTACCCGCGCGTGAAGCAGGCGCTGCAGCGCGCGCGCTACAGCGAACACCTGGCCCAGCTGGGGCGCCTGGCGGTCGACACGCGCGACCTGCAGGTGGTACTCCAGCACGTGCCGGAAATCATCACCACGGCCTTGCAGGTCGAGGTCGCAATGGTCTGGCTGCTCGACGGCAACCGCCTCGAGTTCCGGGTGGCCAGCGGCGTCGGCCTGGTCGCCGGCGAGGAGATAGGGGCGCGCATCGCCAACCGCCCCGACACCCCGCCGGGCTTCGTGTTCTCCCAGGGCCGGCCGGTCGTGGTGCCGGACTACCGCAAGGAAGACCGGTTTTCCGTGCCCAAGGCCTACCTCGACTCTGGCCTGGTCAGCGCGCTTGCGGTGCCGCTGACCGACCTGGGGCGCGTGATCGGCATGTTGTCGGTGCGCTCGAAGGAATTCAAGCGCTTCGGCGACGAGGAAGTCCGTTTTCTCGAATCGCTGTCCAGCCTGCTTGCCACCAGCCTGCAGCGCGTGCAGACAGAGGAGGCGCTCAACCATGCCCAGCGGCTCGAAAGCGTCGGCCAGCTCACGGGCGGCATCGCGCATGACTTCAACAACCTGCTGACCGTGATCCAGGGCAACCTCCAGGTTCTGGAAGAGTTGCCTGCCCTCGCGCAAAACGGCTACGTGCAACAGTTGCTGGGCGCTGCCAACCGGGCTTCGCGACGCGGGGCCGAACTCACCGGCAAGCTGCTGGCGTTTTCCCGGCGGCAGGTGCTGCAGCCGGTCGCCATCGATTCGCACGCGCTGCTGCACTCGCTGGCGGACATGCTGCGCCGCACGCTGGACCAGCGCATCCGCATCGAGATCGACACCGCCCCCGGTTGCCCGCCCGTGATGGCGGACCCGGGCCAGCTGGAATCGGCGCTGCTCAACATCGCGATCAATGCACGCGACGCCATGCCTGAAGGAGGCACGCTGCGCTTTTGCACCGAACTGTGCGGCGCCTTGCCGATGGCGCTGCGCAGCCAGCGCAACGACCCTCGCGGCGATGCATCGGCGCGTTTCGTCGCGATCTCCATCGCCGACAGCGGCACGGGCATGTCCGAGGAGGTGAAGGAGCACGCCTTCGAGCCCTTCTTCACCACCAAGGAGGTCGGCCGCGGCACGGGCCTGGGCCTGAGCACGGTGTACGGCTTCGTCCACCAGTCCCGGGGCGCGGTCGCGATCGACAGCAAGATCGGCCACGGCACCACGGTCACGCTCTATCTGCCGCAACAGGAGGAAGTCCGCCCGCCCGCCGCGATGGAAGAACCCGCCGGCGAGGCCATTCCATCCGGCCTGCGCGTGATGCTGGTCGAGGACGATGTGGAAGTGCGCAAGGTCGCGAACACCTTCCTGACCACGCTAGGCTGCAAGGTCTTCACCGCCGCCACGGCCGAGCAGGCGTTGTCGGCGCTGGACGCGGGCGCCGGGCCCTTCGACCTGCTGCTGAGCGACATCGCGCTGGGCGCCGGCATGCGCGGCACGCGCCTGGCCTCGGAGATTCAGCAGCGCTTTCCGCAAATGGCCGTGCTGCTGATGTCGGGCTTTTCGTCGGAACTGCTCGATGCTGACCGTGAGGTGCCGCAAAGCTGGGAATTGCTGCCCAAGCCTTACACGCGCTCTGAACTGGCGCAAGCCATGGCGAAGGTGCTTGCCGGCGGCGCTTGAACGGGGGGCGGCCGGCCCGGCTTGCTGGATTGATTACTGGAGCATCGCGGGCGCGGGCGACAGGCAGCGCTGCACGAAGGCGGACAGCGCGCGCACGTCGGGAATCTGCACGTCGCGGCGCCCCTTGGTGGCAAAGCCGATGACGTTGTCGCGCGCCAGCCGCGAGAGCGCCCGGCTCACGCTCTCGAGCGTCATGCCCAGGTAGTTGCCGATCTCGGCGCGCGTCATGCGCAGCGTGATCTCGTCGGTGCGCATGCCGCGCTCGGCCAGCGTCTCCGCCCAATAGCGCAGGAAGTCGGCCACGCGGGCATCGGCCGGCAGCGTGCAGACGGACATCAGCGAATCCCGGTCGTGCGCGATCTCGCGGCTCATGGCGGCGTGCAGCACCTGCAGCAGTGTCGGGTGGCTGGCGCAGGCGGCCAGCAGGGCCTCGTACGACACGACCCAGATCTCGCCCGTGTCCATGGCCACGGCATCGCACGAATAGCGCCCGCCGGCGATGCCGTCGAAGCCGAGCCAGTCGCCACGGAACTTCAGGCCCACCACCTGCTCGCGCCCGTCGGCCGAGAGATTCACGATCTTGAAGAAGCCCGAATTCAGGATGTAGAGATTGCCGAAGCGCTCGCCCGCCTGGTAGATCGTGTCGCCCGTGTGCACCACGCGGCGCTGGGGGGTGAGTTGCTCGCACAGCAGCTTCAGCGTGTCGGCGGTGTTCCGACCCTCGCACTCCCGGCCGATGCTCGGCAATGCCAGGCCGGCCGGGACCGGTGCGGTCTTCGAGGGGGTGACGGTATTGAGCATCTGGATTCCTTGGTGTTCTGTCGCGTGTCGATGGATGGATGCTAGGAAGCCTTCGGCAACGCAATGACAACGGCTGGAGTCGGTGGGTAACGCTCGGAGAATGCAATGTGTCCGGCGTGTATCAACGGCATGGGACGTGCCGCAAATCACATATGTGCACCCCCGTGCTTTGACTTGTATCAAGCCCGGGCCCATCGGGGTCCTTAGCCTTGGCAGGCCACATATCGACCATTTCCATGCCCCTCTCCCACAAGACTTGTGCCCCCGAGGCCGCACCGCAGCTCTCGCCGCTGGAGGTGACGAGCCTGCTGTGCCGCGCGCAGCTGCTCCAGCGCGCCGCACTGGACGGGAGCACCCCGAGGCTGCTGCGCGGCAAGAATCTGGGGCTTCTGTGCGAAATGCCGTCCGACGAGGCACAGGCGCTTTTTCGCAGCGCTGCCGAGGAAATGGGCGCGCACGTGGCGGTCATGCGCCCGGGCCTGTCGCTCGCGAGCGCACAGCAGGAAGTGCAGAACACAGCCCGCATGCTCGGCCGTCTCTACGAAGCCGTGGAATGCCAGGGCCTGGACCCCGAGCTCGTGCAGCGCATCGGCCAGTACGCCGGGATCCCCGTCTTCGACGGCGCTGCCACGAAAACCCATCCAACCGGGCACCTTGCCGAGTTGCTCGGCGACAGGACCCCGCTGGCCGACAACCGGCGCTTCGTGCTCCAGGCCCTGCTGCTGGACGCCATCGCCTGAGCCGCCTGGCGCCCGCCGCGCGCACTTGATCCAGCGCAATGCGGCCGGGCCTCCCGGTTCCTATAGTGAACTCCACGGTCGCAAACGGTTTTCACGCGACGACCGCTCCTCCATTCACTCACCGCAAGGAATCTCCCATGAAGACCGATACCCAATTGCGCAACGACATCCAGGCCGAGTTGAACTGGGCACCCGACGTCAAGACCTCCGACATCGGGGTGATCGTCAAGGACGGCGTGGTCACCCTCACCGGCCACCTGGCCAGCTACGCCGAGAAATACGCCGTCGAGCGCGCCGTGCAGCGCGTGCATGGCGTCAGGGCGCTGGCCATCGAACTGAGCGTGAAGCTGCCTTTCGACAACCAGCGCACCGATGCCGACATCGCCATGGCGGCCGAACGCGCGCTCGAGTGGAACGTGCTCGTGCCCGACGACAAGATCCACCCCATGGTGGAAAAAGGCTGGCTCACGCTCAACGGCGAAGTCGAGTGGGACTATCAGCGCAGCGCCGCCGAAAGCGCGGTATGCAACCTGATGGGCGTGACCGGCGTGTCGAACCTCGTGAAAGTCAAGCCGAAGGTGAGTCCCGCCGATATCGAGAAGAAGATTCACGACGCGCTTTCGCGCCAGGCCGACCGCGAAGCCCGCCAGCTTGCCATCACGGTCAGCGGCTCGCAGGTCACGCTGCGCGGCACGGTCCATTCCTGGACCGAGCGCGACGCGGTGCAGGGCGCCGCATGGGCCACCCCGGGCGTTACGGTGGTGGTGAACGACCTGCTCGTGGACGCCTGAGCATGCGCGTCGCGCTCGTCACCGGCGGCAGCAGCGGCATCCTGTCGGCCATTCCGGCCGGCCGCCTGGCCACGCCGGGGGAGATCGCGCGCGGCGCGGCGTCCCTCGGCGCCGACGAGTCCGCGTTCGTCAACGGCATCACACTGTCGATCAACGGCGGCAAGTACATGGCCTGAGGCGGCAACGCCCGGGCGTTTTTTTCAGCGAGACCTGCCATGCATGCCATCTCCGGGACACAAGCCACTCTCGATCCCTGTGTACGGAGCGAGCCGACCATGTGCGCCATGGTGCTGAACGCAGCGCTGCTGCCGCTCGAACTGGAGCAACGCAACATCCCAAAGCCTGGGCCCGGCGAGCTTCGCCTTCGCGTTCTGGCCTGCGCGGTCTGCCGTACTGACCTGCACATCGTCGATGGCGAGTTGCCGCTGCCCGTGCTGCCGATCGTGCCGGGTCACGAGATCGTGGGCGTGGTGGAAGAGACCGGCTCCGGGGGAACAGACTATCGCGTGGGTGACCTCGTCGGCGTGCCCTGGTTGGGCCACACCTGCGACTGCTGTGCCTTCTGCGCGGAGGGCCGCGAGAACCTCTGCGACACGCCGCGCTTCACCGGCTACCACCGCGATGGCGGCTTCGCGAGCCATGTGATTGCCGAGGCCGCGTTCTGCCTTCCACTGGCCATGCCCAAAGCCGATGCCGCCCGCATTGCCCCCCTGCTCTGTGCGGGCCTGATCGGCTGGCGCAGCCTGAAGGCAGCCGGCGAAGGCGTGCGCCGGCTGGGCATCTTCGGTTTCGGCGCCGCGGCGCACCTGGTAGCGCAAGCGGCCATTGCGCAGGGTCGCGAGGTCTTCGCATTCACCCGGCCCGCGGACCTTGCGACGCAGGCCTTCGCCCGCAGCCTCGGCGCCGTGTGGGCTGGCGGCTCGAACGAGCGGCCGCCCGAGCCGCTGGACGCGGCCATCATCTTCGCGCCCGTCGGCGAGCTGGTGCCGGCCGCGCTGCGTGTCGTGCGCAAGGGCGGCCGGGTTGTGTGCGGCGGCATCCACATGAGCGACATCCCGGCCTTCCCGTACCGGCTGCTGTGGGAGGAACGCAGCGTTGTCTCGGTGGCGAACCTCACGCGCGCCGATGCGAAGGAGTTCCTGGCATTCGCGCAGGCGCATCCGCTGCAGGTGCACATCAGGACCTATCCGCTCGCGCAGGCCAACGAAGCGCTGGCCGATCTGCGCGCGGGCCGCATCGAGGGCGCCGCGGTGCTGGTGCCCTGAACGGGAGCCCGCGCGCCGGGCGCTTCAGAGCTCCCGCGATTCGCGGTAGTCGGGCACCGTGCACGGCCAGCCGTGGCGCTCCTCGATGGCCAGCCGCAATGCATCGGCAGCCACCGGCTCTCCGTGGGTCACGAACACCCGGCGCGGCGCGCGCTGTGCATCGAGCCAGGCGAGCAGCTCGTCGCGGTCGGCATGGGCCGACAGGGTCTCCAGGTTCGCGACCTCCGCGCGTACCGGCACGTAGGCGCCGTGGATCTTGATCGCGTCGGCGCCGGCCACCATGGCCGCGCCGCGCGTGCCGGCGGCCTGGAAGCCTGCGAAAAGGATGGTGTTTCTGGCGTCGGGTGCGTAGGCCTTCAGGTGGTGCAGCACGCGCCCGCCGGTGGCCATGCCGCTGGCCGACACGATGATCGAAGGAAAGCCCAGGGTGTTCAACCGCCGGGATTCCTCGATCGTGTTGACGATAGTGGTTTTCCCCTGCATGGCGGCGCATTGTTCGGCGCTCAAGCGGTGTTCGTCCAGGTGCTTGCCATAGATGCGCGTGGCATCCGCCGCCATCGGGCTGTTGAGGTATACCGGCATGTCGGGAATGCGCCGCGCCTGCTTGAGCAGCTGGATGCAATGCAGCAGCGTTTGCGCGCGTCCGACGGCAAAGGCCGGAATCACCACGATGCCTCCGCGCGCGGCCGTGCGGTTGATCACGCCCGCCAGTTCGGCCAGCGTGTCCGACGCCGGATGCCTGCGATTGCCATAGGTCGACTCCACCACCACGTAGTCTGCCGGTTCGGCGACTTCGGGCGGGCGCATCAGCAGGTCCTGGCTGCGTCCCAGGTCGCCCGAGAACAGGATGCTCGAGCCTTCCCAGCCGACGCGCAGGCTGCCGGCGCCCAGGATGTGGCCCGCCCTGTGCAGTTGCCAGGTCCAGCCGGGCCAAGGGGAGCACTCCTGGCCGAACGGGACGACCTCGAAGCGCTTGAGGGCCGCGCGCGCGTCCTGCTCGGTGTAAAGCGGCAAGGCGGGCTTGTGCTTCGAATGGCCGTGACGGTTGGCGAAGTCGGCGTCTTCCTCCTGCAGGCGGCCCGAGTCGGGCAGCAGCAGTTCGCAAAGCTCACGGGTGGCCGAGGTGCAATACACCCGGCCCTTGAAGCCGAGCTGCACCAGCCGCGGCACGAAGCCGCTGTGGTCCATGTGCGCGTGCGTCAGCAGCACGGCATCGATCGCGGCTGCGTCGACCGGCAGCGCTTCCCAGTTGCGAAGGCGCAGCTGCTTCAGCCCCTGGAAGAGGCCGCAATCGACGAGCAGCCGCCGGCCTTCGTGCGTCAGCAGGTACTTCGAGCCGGTGACGGTGCCCGTGCCGCCGAGAAAGTCGATGCGCATGGTGTGCCTCAGTGCGACATGAGCACGGGCAAGGTCATCCACTGGAGCATGGACAGCGTGGCGCCGCCCATCACCCATTCGCGCGCCCGGCTGTGGCCATAGCAGCCCATTACCAGCATGTCCGAACTCAGATCCGCGGCAAAGGACAGCAGCTTGTTGCCGACGTCGTCGTCGTTGTCGCCGCCGGGATGCAGCGTGATGTTCTGGACGCCTTGCGTCCGCAGGTAGTCCCCCAGGCGCTGCAGCGAAGCCTCGGCGTCTTCGCCGTAGGCCACGACGTGCACCCGTGCCGCCTTGCGGAGCCAGGGCAGCGATGCTGTGACGGCCCGCGCGGACTCCCGTGTTTCCTTCCATGCCACCAGCACATTGCGGCCGATGGCTCCGACCGCACCCGCATAAGGCAGCACCAGTGCCGGCCGGCCGCTCTGCACCAGCACGCTGGGCAGGAAATCGCCGGGCAGCTCGCCGTCCATCGGGTCGCTCCGGTCGCGCTGACCGAGGATCATCAGGTCGGTATAGAGCGCGTGCCGCGCGAAGCCCCAGGGTCCATCGCTCTCCGGCTCGGCCCAGTGCAGGCGCTGCGAACCTGCGCTGTGCTCGATGAAGGTGGCGTGCATCCTGTCGCGCGCGTCCTTGTCGATCTCCTGCATGATCGCGACTGCTTCCGCCGCGGCCTCGATGGCGTACGGGTAGCGCATGAGTGCGGAAAGGGTGCATGGCCGGGCGGTCACTTCGGCATCGAAAGTCTCCGCGAGCTGGCGCGCCAGCTTGATGCGCTCCACCGCACGGGCCGAGCCGTCGAGGTGAAGCAGGATGGATTTGGGGGTCTGCATGAGGGCTCCTTGGACTGACGGGCTTTGGATGGGACGACCTTAGGCCTGCTCGAATCGCAAAGCCTTGCGCTGAATCAATCGCCCGCGAACTAACTTCCACGCGACAGCGCCGATGCTTGATCGAGCGCAAGGCCGGACCGGCACGCATGCCTAGCCTTGGGCTTCGCATCAACAACATCCAGCTGCGGTGACCCATCCTTCACAAACCGGCACCTCCGCCCCAGAAGCCTGGTGGCTCGGTGCGGACACCGTCGAGGCGGCCGGTCTGTCGCAGTTGCAGGCCGATGAAGCGCTGGCGCGCTGGGGACCCAACAGCTTCGAGCCACAGGAAAAGCATTCGCTGGCGTTTCAGTTCCTCGCGCGGCTGCGCAATCCACTGATCCTGATACTGCTCACGGCCAGCGCGATCTCGGCGGCGACCGGCGACGTCACCAACGCCGTCATCATCGTGCTGATGGTGCTGCTGAGCGTGACGCTCGACTTCGTGCAGGAGCACCGCGCCAGCAACGCCGCCGAGAAGCTGCGCGCTTCGGTGGCGCTGCGTGCCCGAGTGCTTCGCGACGGCACGACGCTGGAGATTCCCGTGACCGAGGTCATGCCGGGCGACCTGGTGCTGCTGTCCGCCGGCGCGCGGGGCCGGCGGACGGACTGGTGCTGCATGCGCGCGACTTCTTCGTCAACCAGAGCCTGCTGACCGGCGAGTCCTACCCCGTCGAGAAACACCCCGGCGTGGTGGCCCGCACAGCCGCGGAGCTCCAGGACGCCCTCAACGCGGTGTTCATGGGCAGCACCGTGGTCAGCGGCAGCGCCCGGGTCCGCGTCATGGCCATCGGCAGGCACACAGCCCTTGGCGAGGTGGCGCACAGCATCCAGGCCGAACCGCCCCCCACCGCATTCGAGCTGGGCATGCATCGCTTCGGCATGATGATCCTGCGGGTCACGCTGCTGCTGGTGTTGTTCGTGCTGCTGGTCAACGTGCTGCTGCAGCGTCCGCTGCTCGAATCCTTCCTGTTCGCGGTGGCGCTGGCTGTGGGCCTCACCCCCGAGTTGCTGCCGATGGTGGTGTCGGTAACGCTCTCGCGCGGCGCGATCCGGCTTGCAGCGCACCGCGTGATCGTCAAGCGCCTGGCTTCGATCCAGAACCTTGGCGCAATGGACGTTCTGTGCACCGACAAAACAGGCACCCTGACCGAGGCCCGCATCAGCCTGACGCAATGCGCAGATGCCGACGGCCGCGACAGCCCCCGGGTGCTGATGCTGGCGCACCTCAACAGCAGCTTCGAGAGTGGCTTGAAGAGTCCGCTGGACGAGGCGGTGCTGGCGCATCCGATGGACACCGCCGCCTGGACGAAGATCGACGAGGTGCCCTTCGACTTCGAGCGTCGGCGCGTCTCGGTGTTGCTCGACCGGGGCGACGTGCGCTGGTTGGTGGTGAAGGGTGCTCCGGACGATGTGCTCGCGCTGTGCGACCGCTTCGAGCGCGACGAAGGCCGCACGGTCGCGCCGCTCGACGCTGCCGCCCTGATCGAGCTGCATGATCGTTGCCACGCGCTGGAGCGCCAGGGCCTTCGTGTGCTGGGCGTGGCCTGGCGCGACGTGCCCGCGGATCATCCGCATGCCGACGTGCGCGATGAGAGCTCGCTGGTCTTCGCCGGTTTCGCCGCCTTCATCGATCCACCGAAGGCCGGTGCCGGCGAGGCGCTGGCCGCGCTGGCGAAGAGCGGTGTGAGCGTGAAGATCGTGAGCGGCGACAGCGAACTCGTGACCCAGCACCTGTGCACGCTGCTGCACATTCCCGTGACCGGCGTGCTGACAGGCCAGGAGATCGCGGCCATGGACGAGACCGCGCTGCGTGCCCGGGTGGGCCGCACTACGCTCTTTTGCCGCGTCAATCCGGCCCAGAAAAACCGCATCATCCTTGCGCTGCGGGCGCGGGGCCACGTGGTGGGCTACCTGGGCGACGGCATCAACGACGCGCCGGCACTGCGTTCGGCCGACGTGGGACTGACCGTCGACAGCGCGGTCGACGTGGCGCGCGAGGTGGCGGACATCGTCATGCTTGACCACGATCTCGCGGTGCTGCACGAAGGCGTGCTGGAAGGACGACGCACCTTCGGCAACGTCATGAAGTACATCATGATGGGAACGAGCTCGAACTTCGGGAACATGCTGAGCATGGCGGGCGCCTCGCTGTTCCTGCCCTTCCTGCCGATGCTGCCCGTGCAGATTCTGCTCAACAACGTGCTCTACGACCTGTCGCAGGCCGCGATTCCGCTGGATCGCGTCGACGCCGGCGACCTGCGCCGACCGCGCACGCTCGACATGACGTTCATCCGACGCTACATGTGGCTGTTCGGTGCCATCAGCTCGGCTTTCGACGTGCTGACCTTCTGGCTGCTGATCCAGGTGCTGCATGCGGACGCGACACTGTTTCGCACCGCGTGGTTCGTCGAGTCGCTGGCCACGCAGGTGCTGGTGATCTTCGTGATCCGCACGCGCGGAAAGCCCTGGGCCAGCAGGCCCGGCGCCGCGCTCACCGCCGCTTGCCTGGTGGTTGTGGTCACTGCCCTGCTGCTGCCGTTCACACCGCCTGGCCGCTTCTTCCATTTCGAGCCGCCGCCCGCAATCTTCTTCGTGTGGCTGGCCGGCATGCTGACTGCCTACCTGGCGCTCGCCGAGGTGGCCAAGCGCTTCTTCTATGCCCGCCTGACGGGCGCCACGCACCACGACTGGTCGAAGAAGAAACCGCGGCGTCCGTCGTCTCTCCCGCTCACCAAAGGCACCACTCCATGACCTCCTTCCAACAGGCCTGCATCATCGGTAGCGCATCGAACCGCCCGCCCGTCATACCGGCCGGCGCGAAGAACTTCGCCCTGCTGGGCCAGTACGTGGAGATTCCAGAGGAAGTGGTCTTCACCACGGTCGCGTACTCGGTGCGCGGCGCGCGGCGCGATGCACGGGGTGTACGGACTCATGGGCCTGGACCTCGAGGTGCCGCCCATCTACCACGGCATCGCCGATCCGAAGGTGGCGCTCGCGAGCCTGCGCACGCTGACGGGTTGACGTGCGAAGCTTGATCCATCTCAACACCCACCGCCGGTCGGGCACGCAAGATTCTTCTCCAACCACCCAAGGAGAAAGTCACATGCCTTTCCTTTCGAAGAATATCGGAATCCTCGACCGCGCGCTGCGCATCGGCGCGGGCTTGCTGCTGGTCGTACTGGCGGTCAAGGGAATCATCGGGTTCTGGGGCTACATCGGCGTGGTGCCGCTGCTGACGGGCATGGTCGGCAGTTGCCCGGCCTACACCCTCTTCGGCTTCAACACCTGCTCGCACAGCGAGCGCTGAGCTACGGACGCCGCATTGCGAGGCACCGAATGTCCGTCTATCTGATGCTGTTCATCGGGCTGTGCGCGGCACTGGGCATCACTGCCCTGTGGGGGGTGATGCAGCTCTTCATCACGTGGATCACCCTCGATTGAGGATCATGGAGGCGCTGCGATGTGCATGGCCCTGCTCAGGAAACTCGCCACGGCGAAGCTGCCTTGCACCGAGGCCGCCCTGGCGACGATCGACAGGCTGCGCGTGCTCGAAGCCGCCGGGCACGTCAAGGTGCGGATTCCTCCTGCCCACGTGGACTGCGACGACTGTCTGCGCCAGGACGCAGCCACGGTATTCGAGATCACGTCCCGGGGATGGAAGACCCTTGCCGCGGATGCGCCCGAAGAGGAAGCACCACGGTTCAGCGGCACCAGGCGTCGATCTGGCGAATGAGGTCCGACCACAGGGTCTGTAACGCCACGGCCGGCAGCAGACCAGCCACCCGCACACCCCAGTCTGGCGTGCCCGCCGCCGCCCCACCGCAACCGCTACCAGAGCCACGGCCCGATCAGTAATCAAGCGGCTGCTGCTTGGCGGCGAGACGCTGCGATGCATCATGCGATTGTGGTCGCCGCAGCTCAACGCGTCTGAAGGAGCTCTCCGATCCCTTGGCGACAAGAGGCGCTAGGCCTTTTTTGCCCAGGCGCTGCACCAGCCCTTTGCGCTCACGGGCTTCCCCGGAAACAATGCGCAATTGCCAGTGGTATCCGTCGGCTTGGACTGCCAGAGGGCGCAGCCGTTGCACAGCTGGGCGTTGTCGTGCTTCGGAAACCTCTTCGCGTCGGCCTTCGCTGAATCGGCGACATATCCCAGGGCCGCGGCCTGTGGGTCTTTTTCGTCGAGTCGGGCTTCTGCGAACGCGCCGGTGGCAGAGACGGCTGCCCCCGTTGCGGCCAGCGTGAGCATGAAAGTTCGGCGGCTGGAGGATTTCATCGTGAGTCTTTCGTGGTGTGTGAAGTGGGTGTCGAGCCGTCCTGCGCGGGAATGCGCTCGTTCAACCCCGCGAGCACGAGAACGCTTGTGGCCAGAAGCGTGGCGACGCAGAACCCCAGAAATTGCAGGGTTCCGTTCAATGTAATGTTCATGGGACGACCTCGTGATGGGCGAATGGGATTGCCTGCGGTCATTCTTGAGCGAGCGGCTGCAAGCGGCCTTGCGCAGGATCAATCCCGGAGCGGTTACCCAGCATGTTCATCAGTCCTTGTTCGCGATGCGCGGATCAGGAACGCGCGCATTGCATCGAAGCTTGCGCTGGCGCAAGGTGTTCTTCTTCTCGATCGGCAAGATCGCGTCATCCCCAAGAAGGACACAAGACATGAACGCACCCGATGTGCCGTTGCGCCTTCCGACCTATGCACCGCCGGAAACTCTCGCCTCCCTCCGTTTTCAAGAAAGGATTGCCATGAACCCGGACATTCAGCTCAGACACGATGTCTTCGCCCAGCTCAACTGGGATCCGGCCGTCAACGCCTGCGATGTCGACGTGCGCGTGACCAATGGCGTGGTGACCCTGGTTGGCAGGGTGGCCGACGAGGCCCAGCGGGCAGCCGCGGAACGCGCCGCACGCCGCACTGAGGGCCTGACGACACTGCTGAACGGACTTACCGTCCGGCCTGCAGCGGTGATCGCGCGGTGATCACGGCCACCGGCCGGGGGCTGCTGCGCTGCATCAAGCCGCGGCCCCGCCAGTGGCCTTAGCCTTGTGCCGCCCCCACGGTGCTTCATCGCTTTCCCGAGGAATATTCCATGCCCCCTTTCAACCAGGCCTACATCGTCGGCAGCGGTATCGGCGCGCTGAGTGCGGCCGTGCTGCTGATACGCGACGCAGGCATGCACGGTTCACGCATCCGCATCCTCGAGGAATCGCCGTTGCCCGGCGGCGCACTCGACGGCGCGGGCAACGCGAGCCAAGGCTACGTGACGCGCGGCGGCCGCATGTTCACGGACGAGACTTACACCTGCCTGTGGAACGTGCTGGACAGCATCCCATCGCTGGACACGCCTTCGCGCACGGTGCACGAGGAGGTCCGCGCCTTCAACCAGCAACTGCTTTCGCATGCGCGTGCGCGGCTGATCGACCGACACCACCGCATCATCGATGCCAGCGACCTCGGCTTCGACCTGCAGGACCGGCTGGAGTTGATGCGCCTGCTGGCCACGCCGGAACGCGCGCTGGGTGCAAAGCCCATCGAGGAATACTTCTCGCCGCACTTTCTCGACACCAACTTCTGGGCCATGTGGCGCACCACCTTCGCATTCCAGAACTGGCACAGCGCGGTCGAACTCAGGCGCTACATGCTGCGCTTCCTGCAGGAGCTGCCGCGCATCCACACCCTGGGTGGCGTTCGCCGCACCACGCTCAACCAGTACGACACCATCGTGCGACCCATGGTGAAGTGGCTGCTGGCGCACGGTGTGCTTTTCGAGTTCGGCACGCGCGTGGTCGACGTGGGCTTCGCCGACGCCAGCAGCGGCCTGCGGCTTCAGACGCTGCACGCCCTGCGCGACGGCCGCCCGCTGTCCTACCACCTGGGGCCGGACGACTGCGCCCTTCTCACGCTCGGCTCCATGACAGCCGATTCGCGCAACGGCAACGACCACCAAGCGCCCGAACTCGTGCGCGACCAGCGCGATGGCGCCTGGACGCTCTGGAAGAACATGGCCCGCAAGGCACCCGGCTTCGGCCGGCCCGAAACCTTTTGCGGCCACGTCGACGAGAGCAAGTGGGCATCGTTCACGCTGACCATGAACAGCCCGCTTCTGCTGCAGCGCATCCAGGCCTTCTCGGGCAACGAGCCCGGCACCGGCGGCCTCATGACCTTCAAGGACTCCAGCTGGCTGATGTCGATCGTGGTTCCACATTCGCCGCACTTCGACGAACAGCCAGACGGGGTGTACACGCTCTGGGGCTACGGCCTGCTGCAGGAAACTCAGGGCAACTTCATCGACCGGACGATGGCACAGGCGACCGGACAGGACATACTGACCGAGCTCATGCATCACCTGGGCTTCGAGGACATCCTCGAAGAGGTGCGGCAAACCACCACCGTGGTGCCCGTGATGATGCCGTACATCACCAGCGAATTCGAATGCCGGTCCCTGTCGGACCGACCGCCCGTCCGTCCGCCCGGCGCCAGCAACTTCGCCCTGCTCGGCCAGTACGTGGAAATCCCGGAGGATGTGGTCTTCACGGTCGAGTATTCGGTGCGTGGCGCCATGCATGGCGTCTACGGGCTCATGGACGTGAAGAAGGAGGTGCCGCCCATCTACCACGGCATCGCCGATGCGAAGGTCGCGCTGGCCAGTCTGCGCACGCTGATGGGCTGAGCGCGCAGCAGGCTCGCCTCGACCTTGCTCAGCCGCACCAGGCCGCTACCTGCCGTGTGATGTCCGACCACAGCGCCTGCAGCGCCACCGCCGAAAGCAGCACCCCGGCCAGGCGCGCACCCCAGGTGCCACGGCCATTCCAGCGCAACCGCCGCCACAGCCAGGGCGCCAGCAGCAACGACAAGCCACTACCGGCCGCGAACGATGCCATCGTGCCGGCGCCCTGCAACGGGTTGCTGCCAAGGCTGGCCAGCATCAACGCCGAATACAACAGCCCGCACG
The DNA here is from genome assembly GCF_047304235.1 of Variovorax sp. Varisp36. NCBI lineage: Bacteria > Pseudomonadati > Pseudomonadota > Betaproteobacteria > Burkholderiales > Comamonadaceae > Variovorax > Variovorax sp. Varisp36. The sequence goes on along the minus strand of NZ_JBGLYU010000001.1, from coordinate 281,946 downwards.
GCATGGCGAACCACAGTGCGCCCGTCGCCAGCACGCCCAGCGGGGTGCTGGCGGCCAGTGGCCGCAGCCGCGCCTCGAGCAGGCGGCCCGTGCGTTGCGCCCACAGTGGCTGTCGTCCCGTGGCCGCCAACATCGCACCCCAGGCGAACACGAACACATGCAACAACACCCACAGCGGTTTCAACGCCGCGATATGGGTGCCCGCCAGGGCCAGGCTGTCGACGCTCGCCGCGGCGACCGCGCCCGCAGCGGCATAGCCGGCAATGCGCCCCAAATGAAACGCGGCAGGTGCCGACGATGCCAATGCGCCGCCGCCGGCCCTGGCCGGCACGATGCGGATCACAGCCGCAGACGCCGCACCGCACATGGCCACGCAGTGTGGGCCTCCGGCCAGGCCCATCAGCAGCGCAGCGCCGGCGAGTGCGGTCTGCATGGTCAGACCACGCGCGAAAAGCGCTCGCGATGGGCGCCGCAGTACTTGTCGAACACCATGGCGACGGCGCGCACGAGGAACCAGCCCCGCGGCGTCACCTTGATGTCGTGGTCGGTCAGGCGCACCAGCCCCTGTGCGACCAGCGGCCCGAGCGCGGCGAATTCGGCCGCGAAGCAATGGCGGAAATCGACCGTGTGTGCCTCGCCCATGGCGTCGAAGTCGACATGGCCGCGGCACATCAGCGCCATGATCACGTCGCGCCGAAGCAAGTCGTCGCGCGACAATGCCAGCCCCCGCACCACCGGCAGGCGGTGTTGATCAAGCAGGTCGTAGTAGTTCTCCAGCGTCTTGGCGTTCTGGCTGTAGGTGGCGCCCATGCGGCCGATGGCGGATACGCCCAGTGCGACCAGATCGCCATCCGGCTGGGTGCTGTAGCCCTGGAAATCTCGGTGCAGCCGGCCGTTGCGCTTGGCCACGGCCAGCGGGTCGCCGGGCAACGCGAAGTGGTCCATGCCGATGTACACATAGCCCGCATCCCTCAGCACCTCAATGGCGCGCGCCAGCATCCGCACCCGGATGGGAGCGTCGGGCAGGTCTTCGGCCAGGATGCGTCGTTGCGGCTTGAAGCGCTCCGGCAGGTGCGCGTAGGCATATAGCGCGATGCGGTCCGGCCGCAACATGCACAGCTGCGCCAGCGTGCGCTCGAACGACGCGTCGTTCTGACGCGGCAGCCCGTAGATCAGGTCCACGTTGACCGACTCGAAACCCAACGCCCGCGCGCCGGCCATCAGCGCGAACACTCGCTCGGCAGGCTGGACGCGGTGCACCGCACGCTGCACGTCGGGGTCGAAATCCTGCACACCGAAGCTCAGGCGGTTGAATCCGAGCGACGCCAGGTGCGCCAGGCGGCCGGTGTCGACCGTGCGCGGATCGATTTCGATGGACTGCTCGCCGTCGGGCGCGAAGTCGAAGACGCCGCGCAGCATGGCCATGAGCCCGGTCAGCTCTGCGTCGTCGAGGAAGGTGGGCGAGCCACCGCCGAGGTGCAGCTGGCTCACGACCGTGCCCGGCCCGAGCTGCGCGGCCTGCAGCGCTGCCTCGCACGCGAGGTAGTCCAGGTAATGCCGCGCCTTCTCGTGATGCCGCGTGATGACCTTGTTGCAGGCGCAGTAGTAGCACAGCGATTCGCAAAACGGGATGTGCACGTACATCGACAGCGGTGCAGCCTGCGCGCCATCCGCGCGCCGCCGGCGCACGGCGCGCGCGTGGTCTTCGGCGCCGAAGGCCTCGACGAAGCGGTCGGCCGTGGGATAGGAGGTATAGCGCGGTCCGGGCACGTCGAACTGACCCAGCAGCTCGGCCGGCAACGAGGGCATGATGGGGTCGACGGTGGTGAAAATCATCTTGAACGCCAAGTCACAGGTCATGCCGGAGGGGGGCGCCACCGGTGGGCGGAGCCAGCAATGCGGTGCATGCACTCGATGCCGCCGCCATCAGCCAGAACACGAAGAACGAGGCCGTATAGATGCCCTGGCGCGACATGTGCAGCACATCGGCACCGCAATACACGCTGAGCGGATCGACCATCGCGAAGACCAGGACCTCCATGCCGCAGGCAACGAGGAAGGACGGCCACAGCACGGCCATGACCCGGCGCTGTGCGTTCATGGCGCCCTCTTTCTCGCTGGCGACGGCAGGTCGCTTGCCGGCGTCGCCGCATGGTTGCGCGCGGCGAGCGCGGGCATCGAGTCCTTGCCGGCCAGTGTCCGGTTGATCTCGATGCCCTCGCGGTAGTAGTCCTCGGACACAAGGGCGTCGGGCCGGTGCCACGCGACCCAGAAGGTCGCGACGCTCGCGACCACCACCAGCGCCGGTCCGCCGATCACCATCCACACCAGCGGGTACCGCCACCACGCGGCGGCGACCGGTTCGTTCGTTGTTGCAATCATGTCGATACCTTTCAGCGCGGCACCAGGAAGACCGCTTTTTCGGAGACCTGCGCGCCGCCACCTTCTTCTCGTACGTCGAAGTACACGGTGTGCGAGCCCGAGGGCGTCACGCCGTAGGGCAACTGCAGGCGCACCGCCACCCAGCGCGACTGGGCGGCGTCCACCGTCACCGCCGGCTCGGACGCCACGGCCACTCCATCGAGACCGCGCGCGGAAATCGCATAGCGGCGCTGTTGCTCGGTGGCATTCATGATCTGCAGCCGATAGACGTTTTCCAGCCGACCTCCCTCGATGATGCGCGCCAGCGAAGCGCGGTCGCGCACCACGTCGACCTTGAACGGCGTGCGTGCGACCAGGCTGGCCAGAAGGCCGGACACCAGCACCGCGAGGATGGCCGTGTAGGCCAGCACGCGCGCCCGCAGCACGCGGCGCAGCAGCTGCGGGCGCGTCCAGCGGCCCTCCATGCCGTTCTGCGTGTCGTAGCGGATGAGGCGCGGCGGATACGCCATCTTTTGCATCACCGTATCGCAGGCATCCACGCACAGGCCGCAGCCGATGCACTCGTACTGCAGCCCCTGGCGGATGTCGATGCCGGTCGGGCAGACCTGCACGCACAGGCCGCAGTCGATGCAGTCGCCCAGCGCCAGCGTGCGCGGGTCGGGCCCCTTGCGGCGAGGCGCGCGCGGCCCCCCGCGCTGCGGGTCATAGGTGACGATGAGCGTGTCGCGGTCGAACATGGCGCTCTGGAAGCGCGCATAGGGGCACATGTACTTGCACACCTGCTCGCGCATGAAGCCGGCGTTGCCATAGGTCGCGAAGCCGTAGAAAAACACCCAGAACACCTCCCACGAACCCATCTGCGTCTGCAGGAAGGCCATGCCAAGTTCGCGAATGGGCGTGAAGTAGCCCACGAAGGTGAAGCCGGTCCACATCGCGATGCCGATCCACACGATGTGCTTGAACCATTTCTTCACGAGCTTCTCGAGCGACATCGGCTCGGCGTCCAGCCGCATGCGTGCGGTGCGGTTTCCCTCTATCCGGTGTTCCACCCACATGAATATCTCGGTGTAGACGGTTTGCGGACAGGCATAGCCGCACCACAGCCGCCCCGCCACGGCGGTGAACAGGAAGAGCGAGAGCGCGCTGATGACCAGCAGGCCCGAGAGGTAGATCAGGTCCTGCGGGTACAGCACCAGCCCGAAGACGTAGAAGCGCCGCGCGGCCAGGTCGAAGAGCACCATCTGGCGCTCGCCCCACTGCACCCATGGCAGGCCGTAGAAGACAAGCTGCGTGAGGAAGACCACGGCCCAGCGCCAGCGCGCGAACATGCCGTGCACGCTGCGGGGGTAGATTTTCTTCGAGGCCTCGTAGAGACCGACGCCTTCGCCGGGCCCTCCGGACTCGCCGGCTTCGCTGGCCACGGCGACGATGGGAATGATCTTGCGAGACATGGGGCAGCGGCTGCGGTGCCAGTCAGGGCGTGGCCGCCGGTGGGTTCGAGAAAGCCCACACGTACGAGGCGAGCAGCTTGATCTGCGCCTCGGTCAGGCGCCCTTCCTGCGCGGGCATCACGTTGTGCTTTCCCTCGTTGATCATCTGCACGATGGCCGCCTCGCCGTAGCCATGCAGCCAGATCTTGTCGTTCAGGCGGGGCGCGCCCAGGGCCTCGTTGCCCACGCCGCCGATGCCGTGGCAGGCCGCACAAGCGGTGAATTTCGGCTTGCCCAGCCCAGCCCGCAGCGAGTCGTGCGGCTCGCCCGACAGGCTCAGCACGTAGTTGGCGACGTTCTTCACGTCGTCCGGCGTGCCCACCGCCGCCGCCATGGGCGGCATCGTGCCGACCCGGCCCTTGGTGATGGTCTCGACAATCTTGTCGGGCGCACCGCCGTGCAGCCAGTCCTTGTCCGTGAGGTTCGGAAAGCCCTTGCTGCCGCGCGCGTCGGAGCCATGGCACTGCGCGCAGTTGTTCATGAACAGCCGCTCGCCGATGGCCCTGGCCTGCGGGTCTCGCGCAACCTCTTCCGCCGGCAGGGTCGCATACCTGTCGTACACCGGCGCCAGTTCGCGCGTGGCCCGGGCGACCTCGGCGTCGTACTCGGCGCGCGAGGTCCAGTCGGACTGCCCCTTGAAGCTGCCGAGTCCCGGAAAGATCGCCAGGTACGCCAGGCCGAACGCGATGGTCAGCACGAAGAGGCCCACCCACCACAGCGGCAGCGGGTTGTTGGCCTCGCGCAGATCCTCGTCCCACACATGGCCCGTGGTGTTGTCCGCGTCGGCCGCTACGCGCTTGCGTGCCGTGAGCCACAGCAGCAGCACGCAGCCGGCGATGCTCAGCAGCGAGAGCACCGCGACGTAGTCGGACCAGAAATGACTGATGAAGTCGCTCATCTCGGTTCTCCGTTCAGTCCTGCTCGAAAGGCAGGCGTGCGGCTTCCTCGAAGCCCTTCGCGTTGCGCCGTGCGCAGGCCCACGCGACGATGCCGATGAAGACGATGAAGCAGGCGACGGTGGCGCCGACGCGCAGGGTGGTGATGTCGATCATGTGTTCAGTCCTCGCTACTTGAGCGCCAGGCCCAGCGATTGCAGGTAGGCCACGGTGGCCTCCATCTCGGTCTTGCCCTTCACCTCGTCTGAGGCCTTGGCGATCTCCTCGTCGGTGTAGGGCACGCCCACGCTGCGCAGCGCGCGCATGTGGCTGGGCGGTGCATCGGCGTCGATTGCACTCTTCTCCAGCCATGAATAGGCCGGCATGTTCGACTCGGGCACCAGGTCGCGCGGATTGTTCAGGTGGATGCGGTGCCACTCGTCGCTGTACTTTCCGCCCACGCGCTGCAGGTCGGGGCCGGTGCGCTTGCTGCCCCACTGGAACGGATGGTCGTAGACGAATTCGCCGGCCACCGAATAGTGGCCGTAGCGCAGCGTCTCCGAGCGGAAGGGCCGGATCATCTGCGAGTGGCAGTTGTAGCAGCCCTCGCGCAGGTAGACGTCGCGCCCGGCCAGCTGCAGCGGCGTGAGCGGCTTCACGCCCTGCACCGCCTCGGTGGTCGACTTCTGGAAGAAGAGCGGCACGATCTCCACCAGGCCGCCCACGGCCACGACGAAGAGGATCAGCACAATCATCAGCAGGTTGTTGGTTTCGACCTTCTCGTGCGTGAAGCCCGTGGTCTTCGGTGTGTTCGGAGTGTTCGGATTCATCGTGCGTCCTCAGGCGTGGGCCATGGCGGCGGGCGGGATCTCGGCGCGCACCGAGCGGCCCGAGATGACAGTCATCCAGACGTTCCAGGCCATCACCAGCATCCCCGAGAGGTACAGCAGCCCGCCCAGCGCCCGCACCACGTAGAACGGGAAGGTCGCCTTCACGCTCTCCACGAAGGTGTAGGTGAGCGTGCCGTCGGGATTGATGGCGCGCCACATCAGGCCCTGCATCACGCCGGCGATCCACATGGCGGCGATGTACAGCACGATGCCGACGGTGGCGATCCAGAAGTGCGCCTCGATGGCCTTCACGCTGTACATGGTGGTGCGGCCGTACATGCGCGGGATCAGGTAGTACAGCGAGCCCATGGTGATGAAGCCCACCCAGCCCAGCGCCCCGGAGTGCACGTGGCCGATGGTCCAGTCGGTGTAGTGGCTCAGGGCGTTGACGGTCTTGATGGACATCATCGGCCCCTCGAAGGTCGACATGCCGTAGAACGACAGCGAGACGATCAGGAAACGCAGGATCGGGTCGGTGCGCAGCTTGTGCCAGGCGCCCGAGAGCGTCATCAGGCCGTTGATCATGCCGCCCCAGCTCGGCGCCAGCAGGATCAGCGAGAACACCATGCCCAGCGACTGCGTCCAGTCGGGCAGCGCGGTGTAGTGCAGGTGGTGCGGACCGGCCCACATGTAGGTGAAGATCAGCGCCCAGAAGTGCACGATCGAGAGCCGGTACGAGTACACCGGCCGGCCCGCCTGCTTGGGGATGTAGTAGTACATCATTCCCAGGAAGCCGGCCGTGAGGAAGAAGCCCACCGCGTTGTGGCCGTACCACCACTGCACCATCGCGTCCTGCACGCCCGCGTAGGCCGAGTAGCTCTTCATCCAGCCGGCGGGCACCTCGGCGCTGTTGACGATGTGCAGCAGCGCCACCGCGATGATGAAGGCTCCGAAGAACCAGTTGGCCACGTAGATGTGGCGCACCTTGCGCATGCCGATGGTGCCGAAGAACACGATGGCGTAGGCCACCCAGACCACGGCGATCAGCAGGTCGATGGGCCATTCGAGTTCGGCGTATTCCTTGCCGCTGGTGTAGCCCATGGGCAGGCTGATGGCGGCCGCCACGATGACCAGTTGCCAGCCCCAGAACACGAAGGACGCGAGCGCCGGCGCGAACAGCCGGACCTGGCAGGTGCGCTGCACCACGTGAAAGCTGGTGGCCATCAGGGCGCAGCCGCCGAACGCGAAGATCACCGCATTGGTGTGCAGCGGGCGAAGCCGGCCGTAGCTCAGCCAGGGAATGCCGAGGTTGAGCTCGGGCCAGGCCAGCTGCGACGCGATGACCACGCCGACCAGCATGCCGACCACTCCCCAGACCACCGACATGAGCGCGAACTGCCGCACGACGGTGTCGTCGTAGCTGGCCGCGGGTGGGTTCGTTGTTTGCATCGTGATGCCCTCGAATGATTTGCGGGCAGTGTCCCTGCGGGCCCGCCCGGTCGGGTTGATGCAGATCAATCGTTTCGCAGGATGCGGTCGCCTTCGACCTCGATGTCCTCGAACTGGCCGCGCTCGACGGCCCACCACAGCCCGCCGAGGATGGCGAGCACGAGCACCACGGACAGCGGCACGAGGAGGAAGAGAATGTCCATCAGCCCACCGCCCTCTTCACGTCGGCACCCGGTGCGGCCAGCCGCGCCGCGTTCAGCACGACCACCAGCGAGCTCGCGGCCATACCCAGGCCGGCGAGCCACGCGGGCAGCCAGCCCGCCACCGCCAGCGGTACGCACAGCGCGTTGTAGGCCGCGGCCCAGAACAGGTTCTGCCGCACTACGCGCAGCGTGCGGCGAGCCTGCGCGATGGCCCTTGGCACAGCCGACAGCGCGCCGCCAGGCACCACGAAGTCGGCACGCGAGCGCGACAGCGGAACCGCATCGCCAAAGGCGAACGAGGCGTTGGCGCGCGCCAGGCTCGGGCCATCGTTGAGCCCGTCGCCGACCATGGCCACCTCGCGGCCCGCGGCTTGCAACTGCCAAAGCACTTCGAGCTTGTCTTCGGGCGTGCAGTCGCCCTGCGCCGCGGCAATGCCGGCATGCGCCGCAACGGCGCGCACCGCCGCGTCGCGGTCGCCCGACAGCAGGCGCACCGCGATGCCCTGTTCCTTGAGCGCAGCCACGGCTTCGGCTGCATCGGGGCGCAGTTCCTCCGCCAGGACGAAGCTCGCGAGCCAGCCCTGGTCGTCGCTCATGTGGATCTGCGGCGCATCGACCTGCAATGCGGGCACGTCGCAGAAGGCCGCGGCGCCGAGGCGCAGCGGATGCGCAGTGCGGTCGCTTCCGCTGCTGCGGACAACGTGGGCTTCGATGCCCTGCCCTGCCGTCTCCGCCAGGTGCAGCACCTTCCAGTCGGGCAGCGCGCGGAATTGGGCTTGCCATGCGCTGGCGAGCGCGCGCGCGGCCGGATGCAGCGACTGCGCCCCGAGCGCCGCGCCGATCTCCAGCGCATCGCCGGGCATCAGCCCGCGCCGGCAGTACACGCGCTCCAGCCGCGGCGTGCCGCCGGTGAGCGTGCCGGTCTTGTCGAACACCACCGTGTCGACGGAAGCCAGTGCTTCGAGCGCCTGCAGGTTCGAGGCCAGCACGCCGCCGCGCGCCAGCGCGCCCGCGCTCGCCAGCATGGCGGCCGGCGTGGCCAGCGACAGCGCGCAGGGGCAGGTAACGATCAGCACGGCCACGGCCACCATCAGCGCCCGTCCCGGGTCGATGTGCCACCACACCAGCGCGGCGGCCGCCGCAGCGGCCAGCACAGCCCAGAGGAAGGGCCGCGCCACGCGGTCGGCCAGTTGCGCGAGCCGCGGCTTGCCCAGGGCGGCTCCGTCCATCAGCCGCACGATCTGCGCGAAGCGCGTGCCCTCGCCCACCGACTCGATGCGCACCTGCACCAGGACCCCGAGGTTGTGGCTGCCCGCCAGCACGCGGCTGCCGCACGGACGAGGCACGGGACGAGACTCGCCTGTGAGCAGGGCCTCGTCGGCGCAGGTGTCGCCCTCGGTCACCACGCCGTCGGCCGGAAAGGCCTCACCCGGTCGTACGCGCACCACGTCTCCCACGGCAAGGCGCCGCACCGTCACGCGCACCCATCCGCCATTGGCCTCCAGGCGCTCCACGCTGTCGGGCAGCCGGTGCATCAGCGCTTCGAGCGCGCCCGCCGTTCGGTTGCGCAGCCGCGCCTCGAGCCAGCGGCCGGTGAGCAGGAAGAAGACGAACATCGTCAGCGAATCGAAATAGACCTCGTGCCCCAGCGGCCCCGCGCGATCGAAGGTTGCCGCGCTGCTGACGGCGAAGGTGATCAGCACGCCGAAGGCCACGGGCAGGTCCATGCCGATGCGGCCGATGCGCAGGTCGCGCCATGCGCTTCGGAAGAAGGGTCCGCAGGAGAAGAGAACCACCGGCAGCGTCAGCACCCAGGAGGCCCAGCGCAGGAGTTGCGCCGCATCGGCGCTCATGTCGCCGGGGCGCGCGATGTAGGCCGGGTAGGCGTACATCATCACCTGCATCATGCACAGGCCCGAGACCAGCCAGCGCCACAGGGCCAGCCGCGATTCGCGCTCGCGCAGGGCACTCGCGGACCGGTCGCCGCCCGGCAGCAGCGCGTAGCCTGCCTTCGCGCAGGCCTCGAACCAGCGCGACGGCCGGGTCACGGCCGGCGACCACACGATGCGCGCGCGCCGGCTCGCCGCGTTGACCTGCACGTCGCTCACGCCGGGCACCTGGCGCAGCGCGGCCTCGACGGTGAAGGCGCAGGCCGCGCAGTGCATGCCCTCGACCACCACCTGTGATTCCCAGCAGCCGTCGGCCGCGTCCAGTGGGCGGCCGAAGCCGGGCCATTCGCCGGGGTCGTCCAGCACCTGCCATGCCTCGTCGACAGGGGAAGGAAGCGATGGGATCGGGGCGTACTGGGGGGCGAGCGCGGCATTCATCGGGCGAGGCTAAGGGCGGTGCCTCGCAAGCCGTTTGATCTGCGTCAAGCCCGCCGGCCCGGGTGTGCCTAACCTCGGCAGCACGCCTCCCGGAGATTCCCATGTTCAAACGCATCCTCGTCGCCACCGACGGGTCCGCTCTTTCCAGGAAGGCCGTCAAGAGCGCGATCGCGCTGGCGGCCCAGAACGACGCGGACCTGGTCGCGCTGACCGTCGTTCCCCGCTATCCGAAGAGTTTCTTCGAGGGGTCGATGTCGTTCTCGGCCGAAGACATTGGCCGCATCGAGAAGCAGTGGGCGGACAAGGCGCAGGCGACGCTCGACGCCGTTCGCGACCGGGCGCTGGCACAGGGCGTGCGCATCAGGACGGCCCAGGCCAGCTCCGACCTCGTCGCCGAATCGATCATTGCGGCCGCGAAGAAGAACAGGAGCGATCTCATCGTGATGGCGTCGCACGGGCGCAAGGGCATCAAGCGCCTCTTGCTGGGAAGTGAAACCCAGCAGGTCCTGACGCGCTCGCTGCTGCCGGTGCTGGTGTTGCGGTAGCAGGCCCCGTGCCGATCGGCGAGGAGCCGAAAAAAGCCCGGCATGCCGGGCTTTTTCTCGATCGATGCTGCCGCTAGGTGGCCCGCCGAATCCGCTGATGCGCAGGGGCGATGCTCGCGCTGCGCTGCGGCGAGAAGGTCCAGTTCTTGTTCTTCCGGACCACGGAAGCGACTTCGGCTTCGTCCGCGTCCACGAGGATCGTGCCCGGCAGCCGGTCCACCACCTTGGCGGCCTTGAGCGCGGATCAGGACGTGGCCACGTAGTCCGGATATTGCCGGCAGATCTCGTCCACCGCGCTGAGCGTGCCCGACAGGTGCCGGCGCAATGCCGCTTGCGCCGCCGCCGGGTCCCTTGCCTCGATGCCGCGCACGATGGCGCGGTGGTCGCGCAGGATCGCCTCGGTCTTGCCGGCGGTGGGCAGGTGCAGGCGGCGCAGCCTGTCGACGTGGCCCGAGACACGCCCTACCAGTTCCCACAGGCTGGCGACGCCGCCAGCCTCGTACATCAGGTGATGGAAGGCGCGGTCGGCGCCGACGAAATCGCCGTAGCGCCGTGCCGTCGACAACGCCGCCTGCTGCGCGATGACGGCCTTCATCTGCTCGACCAGCCCCGCCGGCGGCTCCAGCGCGAGCTGGTGCACCAGCTCCAGCTCGATCGAGCGGCGCAGGAAATGCGCCTCCCGGGCCGCCGCGATGTCGATGCGGCTGACCAGCGTGGCGTGCTGCGGGAACACGTCCACCAGCCCTTCCTCGTTGAGCCGCAGCAGCGCTTCGCGCACCGGGGTCTGGCTCACGCCGAAGCGGTCGGCCAGTTCCTGCCGCGCCAGCACGGTACCCGGCACCAGGTCCAGCGAGAGGATGGCGTCGCGCAGCTTCTCCGTCACCTGCGGCGCGGCGAGGCGGGTGCGGTCGAGTCGAAATTTGGGAAGTGCACTCATCGGGCCGGATTGTGGCATTGACGTACTAATATATTAGTGTTTTAATCCCGCCGACATTGCCCCGCCGCGCCTTGCGCCCACAGAGACAACCCCCATGAAACGCCACTACGAATCCCTGCGCAGCGCACGCTGGTTCGCACCCGACGACTTCCGTTCCTTCGGCCACCGCTCGCGCGTGCTGCAGATGGGCTACAGCCACGCCGACTGGATGGGCAAGCCGCTCATTGCCATCCTCAACACCTGGAGCGATGCCAACCAGTGCCACTCGCACTTCAAGCAGCGGGTGGAGGACGTCAAGCGCGGCATCCTGCAGGCCGGTGGCTTCCCGCTCGAGCTGCCGGCTATCTCGCTGTCGGAAAGCATGGTCAAGCCCACCACCATGCTCTATCGCAACTTCCTGGCCATGGAAACGGAAGAGCTGCTGCGCAGCCACCCGGTGGACGGCGCGGTGCTGATGGGCGGCTGCGACAAGACCACGCCCGGCCTCACGATGGGCGCGATCAGCATGGGCATTCCCTTCATCTACCTGCCCGCCGGCCCCATGCTGCGCGGCAACTGGAAGGGCAAGGTGCTGGGCTCGGGCTCCGACGCCTTCAAGTACTGGGACGAGCGCCGCGCCGGCCGGCTGAGCGACCAGGCCTGGGCGGAGATGGAAGCAGGCATCGCGCGCAGCCACGGCACCTGCATGACCATGGGCACCGCGGCCACCATGATGGGCATCGCCGAGGCCGTCGGACTGACCCTGCCGGGCGCCTCCAGCATTCCCGCGGCCGACGCCAACCACATCCGCATGAGCGCCGACTGCGGCCGCCGCATCGTCGACATGGTGTGGGAAGACTGGACGCCCGCGAAGATGCTCACGCGCGCCAGCTTCGAGAACGGCATCGCCTGCGCGATGGCCATGGGCTGCAGCACCAACGCCATCGTCCACCTGATCGCGATGTCACGCCGCGCCGGCCATGCAGTGAGCCTGGACGCCTTCGACGACTTCAGCCGCCGCGTGCCCGTCATCGCCAACATCCGCCCCAGCGGCGACGCCTACCTGATGGAAGACTTCTTCTACGCCGGCGGCCTGCCGGCGATGCTGGAGCGCATCCGCGGCCACCTGAAGACCGAAGCGCTGACGGTCAACGGCCGCACCCTCGGCGAGAACATCGCGGGCGCCGAGGTCTACAACGACGACGTCATCCGGCCGCTCGCCAACCCCATCTACGCCGAAGGCGCGCTGGCCGTGCTGCGCGGCAACCTCGCGCCCGACGGCGTCGTGATCAAGCCCAGCGCCTGCGCGCCGCACCTGCTGCGGCACACCGGCCGCGCACTGGTGTTCGACGACTATCCATCGCTCAAGAAGGCGGTCGACGACCCCGAACTCGACGTGACGGCCGACGACATCCTGGTGCTGCGCAACGCCGGCCCGCGTGGCGCCGGCATGCCCGAGTGGGGCATGCTGCCGATTCCCACCAAGCTGCTCAGGCAGGGCGTGACAGACATGCTGCGCCTGTCCGACGCACGCATGAGCGGCACCAGCTACGGCGGCTGCCTGCTGCACTGCTCGCCCGAGGCGGCCATCGGCGGCCCGCTGGCACTGGTGAAGACCGGCGACCGCATCACCGTGGATGTGCCCGCACGGCGCCTCCACCTCGACGTCGACGACGCGGAACTGGCTCGCCGCAGGGCCGCATGGACGCCGCCGCCGCCGCGCTACGAGCGCGGCTACGGCTGGATGTTCGGCCGCCACATCAAGCAGGCCAACGAAGGCTGCGACTTCGACTTCCTCGAAACCGGCTTCGGCAAGCCGGTGCCCGAGCCCGACATCTTCTGATCCGACTGCCCTCCCCTTTTTTAATTTCGAGAACGGAGACAACACGTGAATCCCGCCACCCGCGACCTGCTCATGAAGGTGAGCACCGCCACCCTGTGCACCGCCCTGTTCAAGCGCGGCCTGCGCAACCAGTTCATCCAGGAGGTGCGACCGCTCGACGCCGACTTGCCGAACATGGTGGGCGAAGCCTTCACGCTGCGCTACATGCCGGCGCGCGAAGACCTGAACCAGATCAGCGTTTTTCTCGACCGCGACCATCCGCAGCGCAAGGCGGTGGAGCAATGCCCCGAAGGCGCCGTGCTGGTGATCGACAGCCGAAAAGATGCGCGTGCCGCATCGGCCGGCGGCATTCTGGTCACGCGGCTGATGAAGCGTGGCGTGGCCGGCGTGGTCACGGACGGGGGCTTCCGCGACAGCCCCGACATTGCCAAGCTGGGTTTCCCGGCCTACCACCGCCGCCCGAGCGCGCCGACCAACCTCACGCTGCACCAGGCCATCGACATCAACGTGCCCATCGGCTGCGGCGACGCGCCGGTGTTCCCCGGCGACGTGATCGTGGGCGACGCGGAGGGCGTGATCGTCATTCCGGCCCACATGGCCGACGAGATCGCCGCCGAAGCGACCGAGATGACCGCCTTCGAGGACTTCGTGCAGGAAAAGGTGCTCGAAGGCCGCTCCATCCTCGGCCTGTATCCGCCCACCGAGGAACAAAGCCGCACCGACTTCGTGTCCTGGCGCAGCGCCCGCGGCCGCTGAAGCCCTTTCTCTTTCCCCAATTCCCGAGGAGACAAATCCATGAAATTCATCCGTGGCGCCGCGGCGCTGTTCCTGGCTGCGCTCGTCCCCGTGGCCACCTGGGCCCAGGCCTCCGATTGGCCGGCCGCCAAGCCGATCGTCTACGTCGTGCCCTTCACCGCCGGCGGATCCACCGATATCGTGGCGCGCACGCTGGCCCAGAAGCTGGGCGACAGCCTCAAGCAGTCGGTGGTGGTCGACAACAAGCCCGGCCAGGCCGGCGGCATCGGCGCGGCCTATGTCGCCAAGGCCAAGCCCGATGGCTACACGCTGCTTGGCGGCACCATCAGCACGCACGCCATCAACGCGAGCCTGTACAAGAACCTGCCCTACGACCCAATGAAGGACTTCGAGCCCGTCTCGCTGGTCGCGCGCCTGCCCAACGTGCTGATCGTCAACAGCCAGCTCGGCGTGAACTCGGTGGCCGAACTGGTGGCACTGCTGAAGAAAGACGAGAGCAAGCGCACCTTTGCCTCTTCCGGCGCCGGCACCTCCACCCACCTGGCCGGCGAGATGTTCGGCGACCTCATCGGCGTGAAGCTCACCCACGTGCCGTACAAGGGCACGCCGCCGGCCATGACCGACGTGGCCGCTGGGCTGGTGCCCTTCATGTTCGACCAGGTGACGGCCGCACTGCCGCTGGTGAAGAGCGGCAAGCTCAAGCTGCTGGCCGTGACCACGGGCAAGCGCATCGCCCTGACGCCCGAGCTGCCGACCATGATCGAATCGGGCATTCCCGGCTTCGAGATGTCGTCGTGGCAGGCCGTGTACGCACCCAAGGGCACGCCCAAGCCGATCGTCCAGCGCCTGAATGCCGAAATCGTCAAGGCGCTCAAGCAGCCCGACGTGCAGGCCCGGCTCTCGGACCAGTTGGCGATGGAGATCGTGGGAAGTACGCCGGAAGAACTGCGTGATCACATGGCCAGGGAGATTCCGCGCTGGGCCGCACTGGTGAAGAAATCGGGCGCCGTGGCCGACTGACCACCTTCTGCCTTCGGCCCGCCATTCAGCAAAACGATCCAGATCGGCAAAAAGTGGTCCAAAGCTTTCACATGGGTGCAGTTGCACAGGACAATAGCGTAATACCCGTGGTCGGCGGCCAGCGCCGCTGCCCCTTTTCGAACCGCACCTTCAGGAATAATCGCTCGCCTCCATGGAACACCGGCTGGACTGGGCCCTTGCCGCCTGCGCTCGCATTCTTCGTCCGGTGGTCCGGCTGGCCCTCGCCATGGGGGTCAAGCATCCGCACCTCGAGGAACTGCTGCGCGACCTGCTGATCGAGGAAGCACAGCGAACCTGGCGCAGCCAGGGCGTGCCCAAGCCCAACCTGAGCCAGCTTTCGGTGACCACCGGCCTGAACCGCAAGGCAGTGACCGCCAAGGTACGGGCCACCGTCGATCCCCTGCCCCACACCGAGCTGTCGGCAGCGGCCAAGACTTTCACGTTGTGGCTGCAGATGCTGACCCAGGACGACTCCTTCCGGCGCCTGCCCATCACCACCGGCAATGCCGCCCCCTCCTTCGAGACCGTGGCGCGCATGAGCAGCCGCGGCAACGTGCACCACCGCACCATCCTCGACGAACTGGTGCGCCTGAACATGGTGACCGAGGACGAAGGCGTGGTCGAACTCACGACCGACGGCTTCGTGCCCGTGCAGAACCTCCAGTCCATGCTCGCCTTCCTCGGTGACAACGGCCGCGACCATCTGCTGGCGGCTGTCTCCAACACACTGGGCGAGGAGCCCAGGATGCTCGAGCGCGCGGTGTACGCGCGCGGGCTGACGCTGCAGGAATGCGAGCAGATCCAGCGCCTCGCGCGGGAGCGCTGGGCGACCCTGCACCACGAACTGGCGCAGGAAATGACGCGGGCGGTCGACAGCGCCCCCGCCGGTGCCAAGGCGCGCATCCGCGTCGGCATCTACACCTATTACGAAGACGAGAGCGCGCCTGCGCCGCCCCGTCCCCCTGAAAGCGAGCCCCCGCGATGAACAACATCAAGAAACCCCACCGGCTCATGCTCGGTCTTTTGTACGTCGCCCTCGTGGCCCTGCTGCTGTCCTGCGGCGGGGGTGGAGACGGTGCCAGCGGCGGCTCGGTGGCGGGCGTTAGCAGCAGTGCGGCCGGCACGGCGACCGCGGGCGCAGGCGCAGACGCCGCGGCCGGAACGAGCACCGGAACCGGCACAGGTGCCACCGGCGACGCATCCGGAACGGGCAGCGGCACCGGCGGCGACACGAGCACCGCCAGCAACGGCAGCACCGACGGCTCCGGCGTGGGTTCGGGCGGCACCGGCGTGACTGCCGACGCCGCCGGCATCGGCGCGGCGGACGGCCTGGGCAGCATCATCCTCAACGGGCTGCGCTACAACACCGACAGCGCCGCCATCACCATCGAGGACGCCACCGAACTGCAGATCGGCATCAGTGCACGCGTTGCCGGCAAGGTCGACGCGGACTTCACCAGCGGCGTCGCCACCCAGGTCGTGTCGGCCGCGGAACTGCGCGGTGCGGTCTCGGCCATCGACATCCCCGCCGGCAGCTTCGTCGTGATGGGCACCATCGTGAGCATCGACTCGGCCACCGTCTGGGCCGGCGCGAGCGGGCTGGCCGACGTCGTCTCGGGCAGCATCGTGCAGGTGTGGGGCCTGCCCGGTGCGCCGGGCACCCTGCGCGCCACCCGGATTCAGGTCGCTCCAACCCTGAGCGCCCCTCTGGTCACAGGCACCGTGGAGAACATCGATAGCGCGCGCAAGACCTTCATGCTCGGGCAGCTGACGATCGATTTCGGCGCGGCTGCGTTCACGGGCCTGGACGCATCGTCGCTCGCCAACGGGACCATCGTGCGCGTCCGGGGCACCGCCGCGCCGTTCGCGAACCTGTTCGTGGCCACGAAGGTGGAGGGCTGGTATGCCGTTCCGGTGAGCAACGGCATCGCTGTCCAGCTGGCGGGCGTCATCACCGACTTCGCTTCGCGCGGCTCGTTCAAGGTTCTGGGCACGCCGGTCGATGCGACCAACGCGCTGATCACGGGCGGACCCGTGGGCTCGCTCGGCAATGGCGTGAAGGTCGAAGTCGACGGCTTCATGTCCGGCGGCGTGCTTGTGGTGAAGAAACTGCGCATCCGCAACATTCCGGGCACCGGCGGCCCGGCCTCGTTCACGCTGATCGGCGCCATCGGCGTATATCACTCTTCGGCCGACTTCAAGGTCAACGGCCAACTGGTGGATGCTAGCGGTAGCGGCGTCGTGTTCGAGTACGGCACCGCCACGAACCTGGCCACCGGCCGGCGCGTGACCGTGGTGGGAGACCGGGTGGTCAACGATGTGCTCATCGCGCAACGGGTGACGTTCACGCCTTGACCCATCGAGCGCCCGCGACGATGGACGCCCTCTCGATTCACGCCCCAGCCTTCCCGCCTATCGACAAGGCCGGTCGGTTGCTGTACAACAAAACGCCTAAAGTGAAAAAATCACATTTAAGGCGCCAATGCCCTATCTCCGTCGTGACGAACGGCATACATGCAGCCACGGCTTTCCGTCCGTGGTTTCGTCACGCGTCCTGAAGGGGTTTGCGGGAGGCGGCGCAGTCCAGGTGCTTCGACGGGGAAACCCGCTCGCATCCCCTCCCCATGTCTCGATGCGCACATCCAGTGCGGACAGGAGCATGTATGCCGCTCACCCTCCTCCTTCGGCTTCTTCACGAGAGATTTCCGGTGACGCTTACAGCCGAGCCGGACATCAGGCACGCCGCGGTTCTGCTTGCGACCGGACTTGTCGAAGCCGAATTCCATCTGGATGACCTTGGCTACCAAAAGTACGAGAGTGCCGTGGTGTTCACCATCACGGACGAAGGGCACGCGGAGATCGCTGGCCTTCGCTCCAGCCGCGCTGCAGCGGCCGACGGTCCGAAGTGGCCCCTCATGCCGCTCGACTACCTGCGCAAGATCGGAAACTCGGTCTTCCCCCTGCGCACCGACGATCCGGCAGAAATCAACTCGGTGGCCGTACTGAATGCTGCTGGCATGGTGGAAGCCACGCTTCCCCCGCCCTGCCGCGCCAGGCAAACCCAGCAGAAGTTCAGGCAGGCGGTCATCCTGCGGGTGACTCCCCTGGGGCAGACTGCGCTGGTCGCGCGGCGGACCTGAATCCGCGCGCTCGACAGCGGCTTCGCTGTTTCGCACGGGAAAGGTACCTGCAATCAGCGCGCTTTTTTGCTGATCGGCGGAGCCGCTCCCCCGGCAGCGGTCTGAAAAACCCTTCAGACCCACAATTGAAACCATACGTAACAAACGTCACGATGTGACGAAAGGTTTCAATTTGCATTGTCTTCGACTACGAAAGTAGTAATGTGAAACCTTCACACACATCGCTCGCCCTCTTTCCATGCTCACACGCACCACTGCCCCCGACGTCGACGCGAGCATTGCTGCGGATGCGCTCATGGTGGCCCGCATGCGCCTCGTGCTGTCTTTTGCGGCGCTGCTCGCCGTCGCCGTCGACGCGGGTGACCACCGGCAGCAGGTTTCGGGGGCGGTCTGGTTGGCCTTTTCCGGTTACATCCTGCATAGCCTGCTGGTGTACGGGTGCACCCGCATCGGCCGCCCGTATTTCCAGGGCAAGGCCATCCACTGGTCCGACGTGCTGTGGTTCACGCTGATCGTGTTCGTGACCGACGGCGTCCAGAGCCTTTTCTTCCTGTTCTACTTTTTCGCGATCCTGACCTCCTCGTTCCGCTGGGGCTTCGAGGAAGGCGCCCGTGTAACTATTGCATCGGTCGCCTCTTTTGCAGCCTGCGGCCTCGCCACCAGCACTGGCGACGACACGCCGCAGCTGCTGATGCGCGCGACGTTCCTGCTGGCCCTGGGGCACATGATCGTGCACTGGGGCGGCTCCAAGCTGGCCCTGCAGCGGCGCCTGGCACTCCTGGGCGATGTCAGCCAGCTGTCCAACCCGCGGTTCGGCGCAGGCCGCACCATCGCCCGCACGATGGAAAAGACGCTGGCCTTCTTCCGGGCGAGCCACTGCATCCTCCTGACGCGCGACACCTCCACCGGCGACTGGATCCTGCGCACGCTGCGCAAGGACGACGCCTGCGAACACGTCAGCGTCGAGACGATCGGGCGCATCGCCGAGTCGCCGCTCATGGCGCTGGCACCGGAGCTCACCGTGGTCAGCAGCCGCATGCCCTGGCCCCTGAGCCGCCTGTGGCCACAAAGCCATGCCCTCGAAGCCGGCGCGAGCGGCTGGCGCGTCGAGGACGAGGAAGGCGCGCAGCGCTGCGCCGCCGTGGCCGCCATGCTGGAGGCCCGCAGCTTCATCAGCGCTCCGCTGCCGATGCGGCTGGGCGAGGGCCGGGTCTTCGTGTCATCCGGCGACGGGCTGTTCAACAAGTCCGACGCCCTGTTCCTGGCACACCTCATGGAGCAGATCTTCCCGGTCATCGAGACCATCGAAGTGCTCGACCGGATGGCCTCCGAAGCCGCCTCCGCGGAGCGCCTGAAGATCGCGCTGGACCTGCACGACACGGCCGTGCAGCCCTACATCGGCCTGCGGATGGGCCTGTGCGCACTGCTCAAGAAGGCCACCACCGACAACCCGCTGCGCGAGGATCTCGACAAGCTCGCAAGCGTGGCCGACGGCGTGATCGCGGACCTGCGCCGCTATGCCGGCGCGGTCAAGCACGGCGCGAACAGCCCCTGCGGGCTCGTGCTGCCCCACCTGCATCGCCAGGCCGAGCGCATCAAGGGGCTCTACGGCATAGAGATCGCCGTCGCCGTGGATGGCCAGGTCCTGCTGGACGACCGTATGACTGCGGAAGTCCTGCAAATGGTCGGCGAAGGGCTGAACAACATTTGCAAGCACACTCACGCGCACCACGGCAGCATCCGCCTCGGCTGCAAGAACGGGCGGCTGCACCTGCGCATCGAGAACGAAGCCTGCGAAGAGGGTTTCACGAAATTCCGCCCCCGTTCCATCACCGAACGCGCCGCCGCCCTCGGCGGGCGGGCGCAGGTCCGCCAGTGCATCAGCGGCGGCACCGCGGTGGTGGTGGAAATTCCCATCTGAAAAAAGACAAGACCAGGAGCCTGTCATGCAACCCGCTGCCCATTCCATCGGCGTTCTGCTCGTTGACGACCACCAGACGATGCTGTGGGGCCTGTCCAGGCTGATCGACGGGGAGCAACCGCGCATGAAGGTGGTCGGCACCGCCAGCAGCTGCGAAGACGCCGTGGCGACGGCGGCAAGCCTCGCGCCCGACGTCGTCGTGCTCGACCTGGACCTGGACGGCCATTGCGCCATCGACATCCTGCCCAGCCTACTGTCGAACGAGGTGTCGCGCGTCTTCGTGCTCACCGCAGAGCGCGAACAGCGCATGCTCGACCTTGCCGTGCTGCACGGCGCCCGCGGCGTCATGCGCAAGGACGCTTCGGCACAGCAAGTCCTCGAGACCATCGAACGCGTCTACAACGGCGAGCTTTGCGTCGATCCGCAGACCATGGGCCGCGTCTTCTCCCAGCTGACCTCGGCGAAGAAGCCGCCGAAGGCCGACCCCGAAGCCGCCAAGCTGGCCAGCCTGACGCAGAAGGAGCGCGAGATCATCCGCGTCGTGGTTGCGGGCAGCGGTGCCTCGAACAAGGCGCTGGCCGCAAAGCTCTTCGTCACCGAGCACACGCTGCGCAACCATCTCACCTCGATCTACCAGAAGCTCGGCGTGACGAACCGCCTCGAGCTGTACATCCACGCGGTGAAGCATCAGCTCGACGCGGCGGCTGTCGCGCACTGAGCCGCCGCCGCGCCGGGTTGCCCCGGCACTCAAGACCCGCTCAACATCGGCCCGATCATCCGGATGATGCGGATGACCGCCGGCGTGAGGATGACCATCGAAATGCAGGGAAAGATGCACAGCACCAGCGGCAGCAGCATCTTGGTCGGCACCTTGGCCGCCTGTTCTTCCGCGCGAACCTGCCGCTTGTGGCGCAGGTCCTCGGAGAACACGCGCAGCGATTCTCCGATGCTGGTGCCGAAGCGGTCCGACTGCGTCAGCATGGTCGCGAAGGTGCCGATCTCCTCCACGCCCGTGCGCAGCGCCAGGTTGCGCAGCGACTTCTCGCGCGTGCTGCCGGCACGCATTTCCAGGTTGGTCCAGTGCAGTTCCTGTGCGAGGGCCGCGCTCTTGACCTGAATTTCCTCCGTGACCTTGGCCAGGCCGGCGTCCAGGCCGAGCCCGGCCTCGACGCACACGAGCATCAGATCGGCGGCGTCGGGAAAGTTCTCGAATATCTCGCGGCGGCGCGCGCGGATGAGCAGGCGCAGCACCAGATTGGGCAGGTAGCAGCCGGTCAGCGCCGCCACCGCGAGCCACAACATCATCACCGTGCCCTCCGCCGCACCCGTCGCCCGCATTCCCACAAACGTAAGCGCGGCAAAACCCAGAGGCAGCAGCGTCTTCATGCCGAAGTAGACGAGATAGGCGTCCGGGTAGCGGATACCGGCGTTCAGGAACCGCACGCGCAGCGGCGACAGGTCGGCGTCACTGGTGGGCGACGACAACTGCGCGAAGGGGCCGACCAGCCGGACGGCGGTTTCGGTCCATGCCGACTTGCCGGCCGACGGCGCCACCGCCTGCAGGCGCTGCTCTGTGCGCGTTGGAGACAACCAGGCCGCCAAGCCGACGATGGCCAGCGACACGGCGAGGAAGACGAGGATGGGAAACAGCATGGTCATGGCTCTTCTCCTTCAAACGCGAATCTTCACGATCTTGCGCAGGATCACGATGCCCACGAGCATCAGTGCCAGCATGTACTTGACGACCGTCTGCCCGATCGGGTCCGTCCACAACGGGGACATGAATTCGGGGTTGAACACGTTCATGAGAGCCCCCAGCGCGAAGGGCATCAGGCCCAGGATCCAGGCCGACAGGCGCCCTTCTGACGACAGCACACGCACTCGCGCGAGCAGCTTGAGCCGTTCGCGGATGAGCCGGCTCAGATTACCCAGCACCTCTGTCAGGTTGCCGCCGGAGTCGCGCTGGATGAGCACCGCCACCACGAAGTAGCGCAGGTCGGTGAGCGGCACACGCTCGCTGAGATTGGTCAGCGCCTGCTGCAGCGAAACGCCGAAGTTGACCTCGTCGGCGACCATGCGGAACTCGCTGGCGATCGGGTCGGCCATTTCCTCGCCGATCATCTGCAGGCCGCTCGCGAACGAGTGCCCGGCGCGTAAGGCGCGCGTCACCAGGTCCAGCGCTTCTGGAAGCTGCTTCTCCATGCGAGCCAGCCTGCGACTGCGCTGGCGCTGCAGGTACATCACCGGAAGCATCGCCGCACCGATCCCGACAGCGATCGCCAGCAGCACCGGTTGGCGTGCCATCCACACTGTTGCGAAGAACGCGAACACGCCCAGTGCTCCGCACGCCAGCAGGAAACTGGAAACCGTCCAGTCCAGCCCCGCCTGCAGGATGAAGCGGTCCAGCCGGTGCGCCCGCGGCAGCGTCAGCAGCATGCGCTGCAGCCATGGCACTTCGCTGAGCATGCGCTCCTTGGCCAGGTGGGCCTGCGGCGTGCGGTCGCTCGCTGCAGAAAACGCCTGCAGCCGCTTCTCGATCTTGCGCGCCTCGGGCCCCTTGTAGGAGCGCCACAGCAGGTACAGGCCCTCGATCATCAGCAGCACGGTCACGAAGACCAGCACGGCCGCAGTGATGAGCGCATTGCCGCCCAGGTTGTTGAACATGATCGCCTCCTATTCGTAGTGCTTGCCCGGCTCGAACATGGTGTCGGGCAGATCCACGCCGTAGGCATGCAGCCGCTCCGCGAACTTCGGCCTGACGCCCGTCGCCTGGAAATGGCCGCGCACCAGGCCGTCGGGACCCATGCCGGTCTGGTGGAAGGTAAAGATCTCCTGCATGGTGACCACCTCCCCTTCCATGCCGGTGATCTCCTGGATGCTGGTGACCTTGCGCCGCCCGTCGACCAGCCGCAGGACCTGGACGACCACCGTGATGGCCGAGGCGATCTGCTGGCGCACGGTGCGGTGCGGCAGGTTCAGGTTCGCCATGCCGATCATGTTCTCCAGCCGCGCCAGCGCATCGCGCGGCGTGTTGGCGTGGATGGTGGTGAGCGAGCCTTCGTGGCCGGTGTTCATCGCCTGCAGCATGTCGACCGCTTCAGCGCCGCGCACTTCGCCGATCACGATACGGTCGGGCCGCATACGCAGCGCATTGCGCACCAGCGCACGCTGTGTGATCTCTCCCTTGCCCTCGATGTTCATCGGCCGCGTCTCCATGCGCGCCACGTGCGGCTGCTGCAGCTGGAGCTCCGCGGCGTCCTCGATGGTGATGATGCGCTCGGTCGGCGGAATGAACCCCGAGAGGATGTTCAGCAACGTGGTCTTGCCTGCGCCCGTGCCGCCGGAGATGAGCATGTTCACCTTCGCCTGGGCCAGCCCCTCGAGCATCTGCGCCATTGGCGGCGTCAGCGTCTTGAGCTCGTTCACGAGGTTCTCCATGCGCAGCGGAATCTTCGCGAAGCGCCGGATCGACATCATCGGCCCGTCGAGCGCCACCGGCGCAATGACCGCGTTGACGCGCGAACCGTCGGGCAGCCGCGCATCGACCATGGGGCTGGACTCGTCGATGCGCCGCCCCACCAGCGAGACGATCTTGTCGATGATGCGCAGCAGGTGCTTCTCGTCGGTGAAGCTCACGTTGGTCAGCTCCAGCCGGCCCCGCCGCTCGACATAGATCTGCTCGTGCGAGTTGATCAGGATGTCCGAGACCGACGGGTCCGCCATCAGCAGCTCGATCGGCCCGAAACCGAGCATCTCGTGTTGGATGTCGCGGATCAGCGTGCGGCGCTCGATGTCGTTGAGCGCCTCGGGTTCTTCCTGCAGCAGCCGCCCGACCATGGTCGAGATTTCCTGGCGCAGTACGTCGGGCTTCAGGGTTTCGAGCGCCGCGAGGTCGAAGCGATCGAGCAGCTTCAGGTGCATGCGCTCCTTCAGCAGCTTGTAGGCGTCCGACGCAAAGGGCGAGGCGGTCAGGTCGGCGGCGTGGGCCGCATGCCCGTGGTCGGGGTCGGTCTCGACCGCATTGAGCTGTTCTCTGAATGACATGGGAACCTGCCTTGCTGTTGAAGAATGAATCGGAACTCAGGCGCGGCGGAAGAGTCGCCCGATGAAACCGGGCGCCGCTTCCTGCCGTGGGCTGAGCGTGTGAGCGATTTCGGCGAGCCGCTTGGCGAGTGCGCTGCCGCGCGACATCTCCACCAGTGGCACGCCCTGATTGATGGACGCATCCACGTCCTTGCCACCGTCCGGAACGATCGTGAGCGTCGCTCCGACCAGCGACCGGCGGATGTCCGACAGCCCGATCTCCCCGCCCCCGGCGCTGCGGTTCACGAGCAGCTCGACCTTGCCGGGCGCATAGCCCAGCGACTTGAACACCTTCATCAAGCGCGTCACGTTGCGCACGTGCGGCAGGCTCGGCTGCAGTACCGGAAAGATGCGGTCCGCCCGGTCCAGCACGCGGATTGCGAGCGTGTCGATGCGCGGTCCGAGGTCGAACAGCACGAAGTCGTACATCGTCAGTGCGACCTGCAGGATCGCATCGACGTGCTCGGCCTTGACGTCCATCGCTCGCGAAAGATCGTCGGGCGCCGGCAGGATGCTGAAGCCCGGGGCCACGCGCACCACGCTGGCCGCGAGCAGGGAGGCGTCGAGGCGACCGATGTCGCGTGCGACGTCTGCCATCGTTGAACTCGGGCGTATGTCGCTCACGTACGACAGCGCGTCGCCGAACTGCAGGTTCAGGTCGATCAGCAGTACCGAGCGCTCCCGCGAGAGTTGGTACGCAATGTTGGTCGCGAGAAAGGTCGATCCGCTGCCGCCCTTGCAGGGCATGAATGCCACCACCTGGCCGGGGCTGCGCGCCTGCGTGCTGGCCATCTTGAGCGCAATGCGTTCGACGGCGGCTTCGAGTGCGGCGGTGTCGGAGGGAGACGGGAGCACCTCACGCACCCCCGCGCGCATCGCGTGGATCAGGAACTCCGGGGTCTGCATGGCACACAGCAGCACCACCGCAATCGCCGGGTACTGCAGCGTGAGCTTCTCCACCAGCGCCAGTTCCTGAAGGTCGCAGCACATGCCGTCGACCAGCAGAAGCTCCGGAGCCGCCTTCTCGACGACCCCCTGCATGCGGCTCTTGCCGCCCTCGAACAGCGACACCTGATGGGAGCGCGCCTCGAGGACCTTGCGCATGTCCTGGAGGTGGTTCGGATTGGGGGAGATGATGGCGATCTTCATGGTCGTGTCCAGTAGGTTGCTAGGAACAGATGGCTGCGCTGTTCGGGTCCTTGCGCATGACCTCGCGCGGCAGGTAGGTGGAGAAGCCCGGCATCGGGATCAGTGGCGCGACGGCGCCCACGATGGGAGATATCCATTGATAGTTCAGGCCGGTGATGCTCACGGTGACGCCCTCGCAGGTCGATGCCGTGCAGCCCGACGGCGCCCACGCCACCGACACGGTGCTGATCTGTGGCAGCAGTGCCTGCATGCGGGCAAGCACGAGTGCCTGCTGGCCCGTGTCGTCGCACACCACCGCATATCTGGCGCCCGCGCGCGTTGCCTCCTGGGCCGCGTTCCAGGTGAACAGCATGCGAGAAAAGTCGACAACGCCCAGAACGAGCATGAGGAAGATGAGAAGGCCCAACGCGAACTCGACGGTGGTCGCGCCGTTGACGTGGTGTCTCATGACGGAGCCCTCATGGTGGCGGTTATGTCGTTGAAGACGATGTTGCCGTTCGCGTCCGCGAAGGCAACGCCCATCACCGAAGGAAACAGCGATTGGAAGGAGTAGCTGCTGACGCGCACCGTGACCGTGGTGATGATCGGGTTCGCCCCGGCCGACTGCCAGGTGCAGCAACTGCCGATCGGCACGTTCGACAGGCTCAGCCCGCGCGCCAGCGGCGAACCGGTGCCGCCAGTGTTGCCGTATACGATCAGGTTGCGCGCCTCGGTAACGTGCGTGCCGGGCGTCTGCACCGACAGGTAGCGCACCGCGTCGCGGGTCGACTTGACGACCGCGTTGTACTCGTACATCGCGCGGCCGAACTCGGTGGTGATGAAGGTCAGCAGCAGCAGCAGCGGCATGACGAGTGCCAGCTCGATCAGAGCGACGCCGTATTGGGTGCGATGGGACTTTTTCATGATGCTCACCTCATCTCACCAGGACCGGAACCAGCGGGCCTGCCGCTCCGCCGGCCAGCCCGCTGGTGGTGCAGGGGCTGCTGGCAGAACCCGCGTTGCCGCGGAACTCCAGCCATGTGTCGCTCATCGGGATCTGCAGCGGCTGCAGCATCAGCATGCACGCATAGTCGATCACGTGGTTGCCGCCGTCGATGACCGGCACCGTAACGATGCGGCGGTCCAGGCCGTACTGCTTGTGACCACCCGCAACGTTTCCGGGCGCTGCCAGTTTCTGAAAGCTATTGAGGGACAGTCCCGTGATCGATTCGCAGCTGTTTGCGCCGTTCACTTTCGTGCCGGTGTCGGCGCAGGATGCGAAGGCGGCCCGCTTGGTCACGAAATTCTGGGCGGTTGCGGGTGATCCGGGCGCGGGGCCATCGTAGGCATTGAACTGCGCGGGCCAGGTGAGCGAGGTATAGGCATAGCCGGTGTAATCAGGCCGCCCAACGCTCGGATCACCGGTGTTCTTGTAGATGCCGAAGCGCTGGTTCCAGACATCGGCCACCGAGGTCTGCACGCCGGGGGTGCCGAGCGTGTCGCCCACTTTGGTGCCGCAGTGGTTGTTGAGCTCGGATTCGGTTTCCGAGGCGCTGTTGCTGCCGTCGAGATTGGCCCAGCCGATCTCGCCGCCCGCAGCTGCGTTTTGTGCCTGGATAAGCTTCACCCATTCACCGACAACGAAGCCGTAGTTCGGCGCCGTGCCTCCGGCCTTGGGTTTCATCGCGACCGGAACGGGGCATGTGGACTGTGCGCTGGCGCGGGTGGCGACCGCGCTCGCCGTGACGCTGCGTGTCGATGGATTGCCGGCGGTATCGCCCGAGAAGGCGCCCAGTGCCTTCATGAGCCAGATGTTGACGTTGGGCTGGGTATGCGCGCACTGCGCATAGCGCGCGGCAATGGGCGCGGTAGTCACCGCATAGGCCGAGTCGCGGAATGTGATGTCGCTCGCGACGATCTGGCCCTGCCCGCTCCAGGTGGCCGATTGCATGTTCACCTGGTTAGAGTTGCCCGCCGCCTGCCCCGCGCTCACGGCGCGGGTGAGAGCCGTGCCCTGTCCGTCGAGTTCGCGCGCGGCGGCCAGGGCGCAGCTATCCACCGCCGTCTGCAGTTCCGTCCTGACGATGAACAGATGGCCGAAGTCAAGCGCTATGCCCATAAAGCCCAACAGGAACAGCAGGAACAGAGCGGCTGTAATGATCATCGCGCCGCGCTGGCGGCGATGGGAGTGGTGGGCTTTCATGATCGGTCTTCCTGCTCGACTGTGGAAAAGACGCCGCTTGCTTCACGCGCAGCCATTGCCGCCCAGGCAGTCGGTGACTCGCGTTATGAGGGATCCGAAACTGGTCGCGATCGACAGCGGTTGCAACGCGAGGACCAGCACAATGGAGATGATGGCGATGATCAAGGCGTATTCGATGACCTGGGCCCCGCTCTCGTCTGCTCGGAATGACTTGAACATGATGGTGGTCCCGTTTCGTGTAGAGAAAGATCGGGCGAAAGCAACAAAAAATGCGGAGAGAAGCAACACCGGAAGCAACAGCCCGCCTCCCTCCGCAAAGTTGCTTAGGCGCAAGTGGTCGTCGTGAGGCACTTATTGACGCGGTCGATGAAGCTCGTGAAGCTGCCCCCAGTGGTGAGCACCTGCAGTGCAACGACCAGCGCAATCGACACAACCGCGATGATCAGCGCGTACTCGATGACCTGGGAGCCGTTCTCGTCTTTCAGTAATGACTTGAACATGGGACTACTCCTTTTTCATGTTGGGAAGAATGCAGACGCGTTAGGGTGTAGGGCGGTAGGCGGGGCCTGACCCAAATCGCCCGCCCCAGCCTTTACGCACAGGTCGTTGTCGTCAGGCACTTGTTGACGCGGTCGATGAAGCTCGTGAAGCTGCCCCCAGTGGTAAGCACCTTCAGTGCAACGACCAGCGCAATCGATACGACAGCGATGATCAGCGCGTACTCGATGACCTGTGCACCCTCTTCCTCGAGCATGAAACCGCGGGTCGATTGGCCAATGGCCTGGAGAAAGTTTTTCATGGTTCTTTCCTTTCAAGGTTTAAACAGTTGGAAATCAAATTCAAAAAAAAGTGATGAGGGAAAAGTTCGTTGCGATTCGTGGCGTTCTCCTTTCCATTTGAAGACCCGTTTGGAATGAATCCGCGAAACGCGGCCTGTCACTTCGCCGAGCCACCGCCCTGACCACCGATCTGGCCGCCGATGTTGATAACGTTCACCGCCGGCGGCGGCGTCTTGTACGACTCGTGGTACTGATTCATCGACTCGCGCGCCGCGCGGCCATCCATCCCCACGACCGGGTCGCCGTTCTTTCCAGCGTCCGGATTCAGCGTCATCTTTCTCTTTGCGTCACGCACCGCATCGCCGAAGCGCGCGTCGTAGTTGGGCGTGACATGCGAGCAGCCGGTCGCCAGAAGGCATACGAGCGCAAGGGTGGTCGATCTGATGAACATGGAGGTGCTCCTCACTGGATGTCGCTGGCCGGGGCGGCCGGTGCCGGGGTGGCGCTTTCGAGGGCGCCGTTAAGGTAGACCTCGGCGCGGCTGGGAACGACGTGGTTGTCCGTTGGAACCCGCGGCGACTCGGCCAGCGGACGGACCAGGCGCGGGGTGATGACGAACATCAACTCGGTCTGCTCGTTCTGAAATTCGGTACTGCGGAACAGCGCGCCCATCACCGGCACTTCGCCCAGGCCGGGGTAGCGCTTGACGCTCTCGGTCACGTTGCTCTTGATGAGCCCGGCGATGACGAAGCTCTGCCCGTCGTTGAGTTGCACGGTGGTATCCGCGCGGCGCACCGTCAGCGAGGGCAGCACCGCGGTGACGCCCGAGACCGTGGTGAAGGGTGAGCCCGTCTGCGTCAGATCCGACACCTCGGACACCATCTTCAGGTTGACCCGGTCGCCGTTGAGCACGGTCGGGGTGAACTTGACCCCGATGCCGAACTCCTTCTCTTCCAGCGTGATGTTGGTCCCGCCGCCTCCGGCGGCGTTCTGCGCCACCGGAATGAAGATCTTTCCGCCCGACAGGAAGCTGGCCTGCTGGCCGCTGATGGCCATGATGTTGGGCTCCGCGAGGATGCGTACCAGCCCGTCGTCCTTCTGGCCGTCAATGGTCAGCGAGGTACGGCCGATGCGCAGCGCTTGGGCCAGGCCGCCGCCGCTGCTCAGGAAATTGGAGATCAGCGAGTAGTTGTTGAGTCCGCCGTTGCCGGTGCGGGCGATGCCCACGCGCGAGCCCAGCCGGTCGAGCAGAGTCTTGCTGACTTCGGCGATCTTCACCTCGAGCATCACCTGCTGCGGCGTCGCAACGCGCAGAAGGTTCACAACCTTCTTGCCGTCGGCGCCGTAAGCCGAGGCCAGGCTCATCACGTCGTCGAGCTTGAGCGCATCGCTGATCTCGCCGGTGAGCACGATGGATTTTTCCGCGCTGCGCACGCGGATGCGGCTCTCTTCCGGCATCAGCTCTGCCAGCTTGGACTGCAGCGCTCCCGGATCGATGGTGACGATCACATCCTTGATGTAGCAAGTGCCGTCCGCACTCTGCAGCACGACGTTCATCGAGCCCGCCTGCCGGCCGCGGAAGAACAGGTCGGTCGGGCTCAGCAGCGTCACGTCGACATCGGCAATGCCGTCGCCGGCATTCGCAGCCGCGGCCGGTGCAGGCGGCGCCATGCCCGCCGGCACGGCAGCCGCCGCGGGCGCCCGGCTCGGCGGCTGCCCGCTGACCACGATGCGGACGACGCGGGCCTTCAGCGGGATGACCACCGACTTGCCCAGCACGGCCTGCGTTGGCTGGTCGTCCGGAATGATGGCGGTGCAGCGCCGGGTGGCTGGCGCCGCCGGTGCCGCGGGCGCCGCGGCGGCGGCGGTGGCGGCCGCAGCCGCAGCAGGCACCGCGAGTTCGGCGGAGATGGCGGGGGCCGCCATCATCGTGAGTGCCGCCAGCAACCAGGCGGGGGTGGGAGAGAGATAGTGCACTTGGTGTTCCTCCTGGAGGTTTGGATCAGAAGCAGGCGAGAGAGCGAGCGGCGTTCTGGATCACTTCCACGCACTGGGATGCAGTCGCCGTGACGGGGCCGGTGCGCGCCACACGCGGCCGGGCCGGTGGCGGCGCCGCCACCGTGGTGGCGATCGGCAGGATTTCCTTCTCGCCGAACAGCTGGCCCTTGGTGATGCCGCCCGTTGCGACGGTGGTCTTGTCCATCTGGTTGCGCAGCACGAGCGACAGGGTTCCCACGCTGCGTGCCAGGTCGAGCTTCTCGGAGTCCTCGAGCGAGAGCTCCAGCGTCACGGCGCTCACCACCTTCGGCTTGGTGTCGTCGCGATTGGCCTCTTGTGCAACCGCCAGCACCAGGACCTTCTCCAGCACGGTCTTGCTGATCTGGCTGGTCTGCTCGCCCTTGGCCTTGTCCTGCTGGGCGTTGACCATCACGTCGACGTAGTTGCCCGGCAGTGCGAAGCCGGCAACGCCGACCACGTCGTTGACGCGCACCGTCATGGCCCGCTTGCCGCTGGCGATCACCGCCGACAGCCCGCCCTGGGTGCCCACCGGCGCCAGCTTGCCTTCCATGATCGCTTCGCCGCGCAGCACGCCGACCTTCACCACGCGGTCGTTCAGCGCCTTGATGTCGCTGAACGAACCGCTCGGTATGGAGCCGCTGGGCCAGTCGACCGTGGAGAGCATCTGCGCGTTGACGCGGCTGCCCAGTTCGATGTCGACGGCGGCCACGACCACCTTGTTGGAGGCGATTCCGCCTTGCCGCGATATCCACCCGGTCGCGTAGACCGCGGCGGCCAGCCCTGTGAGCAAGGCCAGAAAGATCAGCCCGAGCGCCTTGATGTTCTTCATGTGAACCTCGCGTTGGATGAGAAATTGGTGAATGAATGAAAGGACTAGACGTAGCCCAGCTGGTGCGCAAGCACGTTGATCACCGTGCCCGCCGCAATGCAGATTCCGTAGGGCAGCTTCCCGACGGA
Organism: Variovorax sp. Varisp36; assembly: GCF_047304235.1. Taxonomy (NCBI): domain Bacteria; kingdom Pseudomonadati; phylum Pseudomonadota; class Betaproteobacteria; order Burkholderiales; family Comamonadaceae; genus Variovorax; species Variovorax sp. Varisp36. The sequence goes on along the minus strand of NZ_JBGLYU010000001.1, from coordinate 251,059 downwards.
CTGCTCCGCCGGAACGTGCCCGCTGGGACGAATTCCCACGATGCTGGAGACCGCCATGCCCTGTGCCACAGCCTTGACATTGGCCAGCATGTGCCCGAGGCGGCGCCGATGGATCGCGAAGGCCAGGGCCACCACGCCGCCGACGATGAAGGTGCAGAGCACTGCCATCAGCGTCTGCTGGGGCCCGAGGAAGGCACCTGCCATCGCCATCAGCTTGACGTCGCCGGCACCCATGATCCCGATCACATAGAACGTCAGCATTGCGCCGAAGCCGACGGCCAGTCCGCCGAATGCGCTCAATGCGCCCACGGTGGGCGTGCGGGCCGCAAGTGTTCCGGCGATGAGCGCGAAGAGCGCGCCACCGAAGGTCAGCCAGTTGGGAATGCGGTAGAAGCGCCAGTCGCTGACGGCGGCCACGCCGAGCAGCGCGAAGAGCGCGAGCATGCGAATGTCGGAAACCAGCATTCCCAGCAGTTCGAGAACGGCGATGAATTCCTGCATGGTGGGCTCCGCGGGTTCAGGCGCTGCGCCGGATGGCGAGCCACAGGAGCAGGCACACGACCACCACGAGCGCACCGATCAGCGCGAACTCCATGAATGACATGCCTGCGTCTTCGCGCAGCAGGTTCATGAAGAGTCTCGGCGGCAGTGCGAGCGTTTGCATGTGTGTTCCCCGGTTGTCGTTGCCGGCCTGAACCGCCTGTTTGCCCGGTATGGGCAGAAGCGTTCGGCCTGGGGATGACTTTAGGAATCACGCCGCCTTCGCACATGAGCGAAGCGCCCCTTTGCGGGGGAGCCAAGCGCCCTGCCCGCGCGGGGTCGGGGCCATGACAAAGCGCCTATGCGCAGCGCATCGAACCGCGCCGCGGGTTGTGGGCTACGGGATGTTTCGCGCCACGACCCCGAGATCCCGCCAGACGTCGGGGTGGCAGCTGAAGATAAGGATCTGGTGCCGCGCCGCCGCGTCGTACAGCACCCGCTTCATCTGCCGCAGACGCTCTTCGTCGGTGTTGACCAGGGCATCGTCGAGGATGAGCAGGGTCGGCTTGCTCGCTTCCTTCAGCAGGTCCGCATAGGCCAGCCGGGCGACGACGCCCATCTGCTCCCGTGCGCCCACGCTGAGTTCCGCGAAGTCCCCGCTCTGGGCGCCGCGCAGGCCCTGCCGCGTGATGCGGCCCGGCGAGAGGTCGTCGCCGACCTCGACCTGTGCACCGGGAAAAAGAATCTGCAGGTAGTGGTCGAGGTGCTTCTGCAGCGGCGCGCGCAGGCGCCGCGCCAGGGCCGAGCGCTTCTCGCGCAACAGCTTCAGCAGGTGGTCCAGCGCCTTCGCACGGCGTTCGAGTTCGGTGCAGCGCCGCGCGGCATGCTCGAGTTCGCGCTGCTTCTCCGACGCTGCTTCTTCCTGGCCCAGCGCGCCCCTGGTTTCCAGTTCGACCTCGAGCCGGGTGATCTCGTTGGCCCGCTGGCTGTGCGTGGCTTCGGCTTGCCTTGCGCTGCGCTCCAGCCGTTCCACGTCCTGCGCGAGCACGGGCAGGTTGACGGCCTGCAACTGCTGTGCGAGTTCGGCGACCTTGTACTGCAGGGCCGATTGCTGTGCCAGCGCATCCGTCAGGGCTGCGCCGGCCTCCGCCTTGCGGGAGGCGCGCATCGGGTCGTCCAGCGTGGCTTTCACCGCCGCGAGTTCATCCCCAGCCGCCCTGACCTGCTCCCGCGCATTGCCGGCAGCGATCTTGGCGTCGTTGAGCGCTGCGGATGCGGCCTCCAGCGCGGCACGCGCGACGCTCTCTTCCGACTCCGCCTGCGCACTCGACGGCACCGCCGCGCCGGCCGCAGGTGCCGGCGGCATGTTCTGCAGAACCTGCCGCGCTTGCGCGAGCCGGGCTTCGCGCATGGCGATGTCGGCAGCGAGCGCGCTCAATCCCTTGGGGGCGAGCGCAGCCAGCACGGCCTCTGCCGCGCCGGCTTCGCCCTTGCGCAGCGCTTGCAGCCGCACGCGCTCCTCCACGGCCGCCACGCTCTCGGCGCGCAGGCTTTGGAGCAGCGCGGCAATTTCGTCGCGCGCACGGTCCCGCTCGATGGCGAGGCTCTCCAGGTCGGCCCCGCCCGGCAGCACCGTGATGCGGCCGATGCCTTCGATCTCGATGTCGGTCCGCGCGATGACGGTCTGGCGCTTCGAGCCGGAAAGCTCGATGCCGGCGACCCGCACCCTCGCCGCGGGCTGCAGTTCGAACTCCAGGGCCGTTGCGACCGCATCGAGCCTGGCCTGTGCGGTGCGAAGCGCATCGGCGCAACGCTGAAGCTGCTTGAGCTCGCCTTCGGGCACCGCGAGCGCCTGGGCTTCGGCCTGCAGGCGCGAGACCTTGTCCTGCTCGCTCCTTGCCTTCTCGTGGCTCTGTACGAGCGCTGCAAGCTGCTCGGCCAGGCTTTCGACGGCCCTTTCCTGCGCAATGCGCGAAGCTGCCTGCCGCGCCGCGCGCAGGTTTTCGCGTGCGGCGGCATCGGCCTGCGCCGCTGCCGCGTGGCGAGGCTCCCACGCCTGCAGTTCGCCCAACGCCTTGGCCAGGCCCTCGTGAACCGCCTGCAGGTTCCTTTGCCGCAGGACGACCGTGGCTTCCTCGCGCTCCATCGCCTGCAGCTGGGTCCGCCAGGAATTCACCTGGGCGGCGACCTGCTTGAGCACGGCGTCCTGCGCGTTCTTCCGGTCGTTCAACCCCTTGGCTTCGTCCAGCCGCTGCTGTGCAACGACGAGCTGCTCGCGCAATGCCGCCCAGGGCCGCGCGGCTTCGTCGCGCTGGTGGTCGCGGCGCAGGCCGGACAGGCGGTCCACGCCGGACCGATAGGCCTCGATGTCGGCGTGCAGCCGTTCGAGTTCGGCCTCGAGATCCGTGCGCAGCCTGATGGCATCGGCGAAGGCGCCACGCGGCGTCCCGGCCGAGGGGGTGAGCAGTTCGTTGCGTTCGCCTTCCACCGCCTTCAGCACCGCATCGCCATGGCTGGAAGCCAGTTCGCCCAGCGATTCGCCGAGCGCGTTGCGCAGGTGGTCACTGGCGAAGCCCACGGCGCCGGCAATGTCGTGCGAGGTGCCCTGCTTGATCCACAGCAGCCCCGGAATGCCCATGTGCTCCGGCGTGCTGGCGCCCTTGCCCGGAAAGCGAAAGCCCAGCAGCGCCGCCAGGTGGTCTTCCGCCACAGCGCCGTCCATGGCCTTGCCGTCGATGACGAGCTCGCAGCGTTTCTTGCCGAGGAAGGCCTTGGTGAGCCGGCACGGCTTGCCGTCGAGTTCGAAGTCGAGCTCGACCGTGGGCGTCACCGAACTTTCTCCCCACGGCCGCAGGTGCTCGACCGCGCTCGAGCGATGCCGCTCGAAGAAGGCGGCGCGAATGGCCTCGGCGACGGTGGACTTGCCCGACTCGTTGGGCGCCGCGAAAAGGTTCAGCCCGTCCGTGAAGCCGTCGATTTCCAGTGGCGCGCGGAACAGCTTGAAGTTCTCGATGCGAAGTCGCTGCAGCTTCATGCGCCGGCTCCGGTGCGCGCAGAACCTTGCAGGTCGAGGATGCGGGCCAGCGTGAGCAGTGCATCGCGCGCCAGTTCCGCATCGGCATCGCCCTGCTGCGCGCGCAGTTCCTGCAAGGCCTCGCCGACGAAGCCGTCGGCATGCAGCGCCTGGATGTCTTCTTCCGTCGGCTCCAGCCGCAGAGCCTCGCCGTCCCACACCAGCGCACGCGCGCGGGCACGGGCAGCATCGAGCGCGGCGCCCAGCCTGTTGTGGCCGCCGAGGTCGCAGGCGCCTTGCGCGCGCAGCTGCAGCACGTCGCCGCTGCCGACGCGCTCCAGCTTCTCCACCAGTTCGTCGATGTCGGAAGGCACCGCGAGCCGAGGCTCCAGTTGCTGCCAGGCGAACTGGCCGGTGCGAATCGGCTCCACCGCCGGCACGGCGCCGGCCTCCGCGATGGTCACGAGCAGCGCCTGCCCCGAATCGTTGGCCCTGAAGCGGTCGGTCTCGGGCGTGCCCGCATACCAGGTGCGCTCGTCGATCTGCCGGGTGCCGTGCCAGTCGCCGAGCGCGAGATAGTCGAGCCGGGCCTGCGCGGCGCGCCCTGCCGCGATGGGATTGGCCGAGTCGATGTCCTCCGACAGGATGCCCTGCACGCAGCCGTGCGCCAGCCCGATGCGCGGCAGCCCTTCCTCGCCCTGCGCGGTGGCAAACCAGTCGGTGAGGTCGCCGTAGGTGTGGCGCTGCGTGAGCGGCGCCGGCAGCAGCGTGAACTTGCCGGCCACCGTGCGAGCCGTGGGCTCCAGGCAGCAGACGACGTTCGGCGCGATGGCGCCCAGCCGCTGCGCGCGGCCCCAGACCGATTCGCTCAGCGCGGAATCGTGGTTGCCCGGAATCAGCAGCCAGGGGCCGGCAAAGCCCTGCATGGCGTTGAACATCCGGCGGACGGTCTTGTCGGACACGGTCTGCAGGTCGAACACGTCGCCCGCGACCAGCACGGCGTCGACCTGGCGTTCGGCGGCGATGCCGGCCAGCAGCTCGACCACCTTGAAGCGCGCCTCGAACAGCGCCGCGGCGTCGTCGGGTTCGAACTGCGAGAACACGCGGCCGATCTGCCAGTCCGCGGTGTGAAGCAAAGAAATCATGCGCGGCCCTCCCTTGCCTCTCGCGTCTTCAGGTCATCTAAAAAACAGCGAGCATCTTAGAGGGCCGGGGACGTGTCGAGCTTCGCCCGGCCCTGGAAGGCAGGCGGGCGGCTAGGGCCGGGAGTCGATCCCCGACGCGCACTCTTCCAGCAGCGCGGCCGATTGAGTGACCTGTTCGGCGATCCGGGCACGCAGCAGCGGCCAGTCGAGACTGAAGGGGGCAAGCAGGAACCATTGCGTGGTCAGCGCCAGCGCGGTGCCAAGAATGAGGAACATCCACTGCAAGAGTTCCATTGCCGCTCCAGTTCAGAGTGAGGGCGAGAGTCTGCGCATTCCACCGGCGGCGCGATATCACCAATTCGGGGGATGCCTTTCGCCAGAGGGCCGCCCCGCCGCGGTCACCTCGCAGGCAGGTACTGCCGCGGATCGACCGCGTTGCCGCGGTGGCGGATCTCGAAGTGGAGCTTGGCGCGCCCGCCGTCGGCGCCGCCGATCTCCGCGATCTTCTGGCCCTTTTGCACCTGCTGGCCCTGCTTCACCAGCATCGAGCGCACATTGGTATAGACCGACATGTAGGAGCCGCCGTGATCGACCATGAGCACGCTGCCGTAGCCGCGCAGCGTTTCGGTCACGGCCACCTTGCCCGCGCCGATGGACATCACCGGCTCGCCGAGGCTGCCGCCGATGTCGATGCCCTTGTTGCTGCTGCCGTTGAAGCCCGCGATCACCTGGCCCTGCGCGGGCCAGGTCCAGTCGCTTCGCCGCGATGCGGGTGGTGCGGCCGGTTCCGGCTCCGGCACCGCGACCCGGGGCGGCCTCGAACGCTCCGGGCGCTCGGCGCCTGCGCTCCTTGCAGCGGGCGGCTCCGACGACGCGCTGCCCGGCGGAACCACGCGCAGCACCTGCCCCGCCTCGAGCCGATCGGGGTCCTGCAGGTTGTTCCAGCGCGCAACTTCGCCCGGCGAACGCCCCGCCTTTGACGCAATGCGATAGAGCGTGTCGCCCGGCTGGACGACGTACTCGCCCGGTCCCGCCACCGGCGCCTTGGGTGAGGTGGAGCACGCCGCCACCATCAATGCCGCGGTCAGCGCAATGCCCGCGCGCCAGTTCCTTCCTGTCACAACCACTAGCGGATTCCTTCCTTGATGACCTGAATCTCGCGCTCCCCGGTGCTCCGGGGACCGCGTTCGAAGAATCCTGGAAGGCTACCAGCAGCCGCGGGGTGTTCAACCCGCCTCCGGTTCTTCTCCTGCCGTGCGCCTTGCAATGCACATCAACGACAGCGCGCTCGCTGGGGAAGCCGGGTCGCGGCCGGACAGCACATGGCCCATGCGGTATTTCCATTGGGCCCGCCCGAGCTCGCCGGCGAGCGCCTCGGCGCCTATCCGGTGGTTGTGCGGATGCACGCGGACATCGAAGCCCAGCGGCTGCAGCGTGGATTCGAAGAACTCCTTCGTCACGCCGTCGCCGGGCCGGTGATGCACCTCGGTCTTCAGCCCCCACGACTGCTGGCTGCCGGTCTTGTGGAAACCGCGCCCTGTCATGCGGTAGACCCACAGCCGCGCGTCCCACAACAGCCTGGCCAGACCCTTGTAGTCCCATGCCGTCAGCTGGGGATCGTGATCGGTGATCAGGATGCCGTCAGGCTTCACCAGGCGGGCGCCTTCCCGCAGCACCGCTGTCATGTCGTCGCAGTGGTGCAGGGTGGCATTGATGGCCACGATGTCCGCCACGTGCGAGCGGAACGGCGTATGCGCCGCATCCGCCAGCACCGTGGTGTAGCCGAGGCCCGCAGCCAGCTTCAGCGAGCCCGGGGCCACGTCCACGCCGATGAGCAGCCGGGGCTTTCCGCCCAGCGTGGCGAAGACATTGCCAGGCCCGCAACCCAGGTCGATGACGACCTTGTCCGTCCATTCGCCCCCGGCGGCGAGCCAGCGGCTGCGGAAGTGGGCATCGCGGTGACAGAAGTCCAGATATTCCTGCGCCCAGGCCGCATTGCCGAAATATGTGGCATTGGCGGTCAATGCGTCTGAATTGTTCGGGAGAATTGATTTCCAATAGTGTTCGCAAGGCGTCAGGGCAGCATCTGGCAATAGGATTTCGTAAAGCATTTTCGACCTTGGAAAGAATTGATTCGCGCGGAAGCGGGCGCTTCTTTCAGTCTTTTCATATCCAAGGTTTTGTACAGTTATTTTTTATCCGGTTACAGACGGGGTGAATTGATAACAGCCGCCGCCGGGAGGATGTTTCATTTTTCGACAGCAAAGATGCCCCGTTTTTCGCATGACTACAGAGAGCGGACGCGAGACCAACGCGCTCACGCCAGGCCGCCCCATGCAAGGCGCTTTGCTCCGGAAATTCGGCATTTCTCCCCAGGAGTACCCCGCTTCGGCCCCGACTTTTGGCCTTCGAAAGTGGCTCGCGCACAGGCTTGCGCCCCCTAAATCCCGCATCAGTTACCTCAAACTGGATGATTCGGGTAGTACGTTTTAGAAATAACCATATCCGTTTGTAACCTAACCATAAAGTACCCACATCGGCCGGTAGAAAGCTCCTAGTATGAAGTCACGAAAAGAACACAACAAATGCTCCCTCATTAATTGGGCAAATGGAAATTCCATTTGCCCAATTGCTTCCATTGTATTGCTTCCGGGATATTCAAATGGAAATTCGAAGTATTTCGCAGCCACAGGAAAGCTCTCCGGGTCTCGCCCTGGAAGACCTGTTCGTGCCGCGATGCAAGCCGGAAGGACCGGCCGGAGGCTGCACCGGTTCGCTGGCGCTCGAGCCCGGCTTTGCCCGGCGCTGGAGCCAATGGCTCGCCGCCACCGGCCAGCTGCCGGATGCCCTCTTCGCGGGCGCATGGCTGCTGCTGCAGTCGCGCTGGCTCGGAAGCCTCTGGCCCGTGCTGCACGAGGCGGGCGTTGCCCCGGCGCGCTGCACGACCACCGTCGCGTTCGATGCCACCAAGGCCGCGGGTACCTGGCTGGCTGAACTGGACCTCGCCCGCCGCGCAGCGTCGCAATCACCGCAGCCCATTGCGCCACCGGACTCGCTCTGGCTGCGCGAAGAGGTCCACGCCGACGCTCCCGTGCGGCTGCGCTTCGACGCCGCTTCGGCATTGCTTCATATAGATGCAGCCGCGGGCTCGATGGACGCCGCCGCAATCGAACAGTTGCTCGCTGCCCTTGCCGACACCGCCCAGGACCTGCTGGAGCATCCCGATGCTGCCCTCGACGACATCCACACGCTGCCGAGCACCGACCGCGCCGATCAGCTCGCAGCCTGGAACACCGCCCTCGCCCCGGTGGACCCTGTCACCACGGTAACCGGCGTGTTCAGCCGCCAGGCCGCGGCCGCCCCCGATGCCATTGCCATCGCACAAGGCGATGCGCAAATGAGCTATGGCGAACTCGACCGGCGATCCGACGAACTCGCGCGGCGCCTCCAGTGCCTGGGCGTTCGCAGCGGCGACAGCGTAGGCCTGCTGCTCGACCGCTCGATGGCCGCCATCGTGGCCCAGCTCGGCATCCTCAAGGCTGGCGGCGCCTACGTGCCGGTGCCCACCGATTTCCCGCCCGATCGGATCGCCTACATGCTCGGCGAGGCGCGTGCGCAGCACGTGCTCACCATGCAGGCGCACCACCACCTGGTCCCCCCCCACCAGGGCGTTTTGCTGCTCGACGAGTACGAAGACAAGGCAAATCGAAGTGCATGGAACCCGCCGGCCCTGGACGCCGAATCGGTGGCCTACGTCATGTACACCTCGGGCTCGACGGGCACGCCCAAGGGCATCGAGATCTGCCACCGGTCGATCCTGCGGCTGGTGGTGGGCGTGGACTACGTCGCGCTCGCTCCGGGCCGCGCCATGCTGCACGCGGCGCCGCTGGGCTTCGACGCGGCCACGCTCGAAATATGGGGTCCGCTGCTCAACGGTGGCTGCTGCGTGGTCCACGAAGAGCGCGTGCCCACCGGTGCCGGCCTCGCGCGCACCATCGCGCGCCACGACGTGCACACGGCATGGCTCACCGCCGCGCTGTTCAACGCCGTGATCGACGACGACCCGGCCCATCTCTCGGGCCTGCGGCACCTGTTCACCGGCGGCGAAGCGCTGTCGGTGCCGCACGTGCGGCGCGCGCTGGCGGCCCTGCCCGGCCTCACGCTGAGCAACGGCTACGGCCCCACCGAGTGCACGACCTTCGCGGCCACGCACCGCATCGCGTCGCCGCTGCCGGAAGACCTGCGTTCGATTCCGCTCGGGCGTCCCATCAAGGACACCGTGCTGCGCGTGCTGAGCCCCTCGATGGCACTGCTGCCGACGGGCTTCGTGGGAGAACTGTGCATCGGCGGCCACGGCCTGGCCCGCGGCTACCTGCGGCAGCCCGCGCTCAATGCCGAACGCTTCGTGCCCGACCCCTTCGGCGGTGCGGACGAGCGGCTCTACCGCACCGGCGACCTCGCGCGCTGGCTGCCCGACGGCACCGTGGAGTTCATCGGACGCCGCGACGGCCAGGTGAAGATCCACGGCCACCGCATCGAGACCGGCGAGGTCGAAGCCGCGATCCTCGCCCACCCGGACATCCAGTCCTGCGCCGTGGTCGCGCGGCCCGACGAGAGCGGCCAGCTACGCCTTGTGGCCTATCTCGTCGCGCGCTCGCAGAAGGTTTCGTGGGACGCCCTGCGTGCGCACCTCGCGGCCCGCCTGCCCGCGGCGTTGATTCCCGCCGCCCAGGTATGGCTCGCGCAGTTGCCCGTCACGCCGAACGGCAAGCTCGACCGCAGGGCGCTGCCCGAGCCGGCCGGCGAACGCCCCGAACTCGCCCAGCCCTTCGAGGAAGCGCGCGACACCGTCGAACAGCAGGTGTGCGAGGCCTTCGCCCGCGCACTGCACATCTCGAAGGTCGGGCGCAACGACAACTTCTTCGACCTCGGCGGCGATTCGCTGCTGGTGCTGCAGGTGCTCGCCGACCTGCAGCGCGGCACCGGCCTGCCGTTGTCGACCAACCTTTTCTTCCGCAATCCCACGCCAAAAGCGATAGGTGCGCGGATGCAGCAGGCGGGTGATCTGCCCGCCTCGGCCGCTGTGGTCGTCTCGGAGGATCGACCGACCACAGCGGCCACCCTTGCAGCGCGGCCGGACGCCGGCATTCACGACGCCATCGCCCTGGTTGCCACCGCCGGACGCTTTCCCGGCGCGGCCGACGTCGAGCAATTCTGGGACAACCTCGTTGCCGGGCGCGACACCATCAGCTTCTTCGACGACGCCACGCTCGACGCCGGCGTGAGCGAGGCCCTGCGCAGCGACCCGTCCTACGTTCGCGCACGCGGTGTGATCGACGGCATCGAGGACTTCGACGCTGCCTTCTTCGGCATCAGCCCGAAGGAAGCGCAGCTGATGGACCCGCAGCAGCGCGTGTTCCTCGAGATCTGCTGGGAATGCCTGGAGCGCGCCGGCTACGTGCCCGATGCCGCGCCGGGCCCGGTCGGCGTGTATGCCGGCATGTACAACGCGACCTACTTCCAGCGCCACGTGAGCACCCGGCCCGACCTCGTGGAGCCGGTCGGCGAATTCCAGGTGATGCTGGCCAACGAGAAGGACTACATCACCACGCGGGTGGCGAACCGGCTCAACCTCACCGGCCCGGCCGTCAGCGTGCATACCGCCTGCTCGACCTCGCTCGTGGCCGTGGCCCACGCCTTCCATGCGCTGCGCACGGGCCAGTGCTATATGGCGCTCGCCGGCGGCGCATCGGTCAACTGCCCGCCGCGCAGCGGCTATCTCTACAACGAGGGCTCGATGCTCTCGCCCGACGGCCGCACGCGCAGCTTCGACGCACAGGCCCGTGGCACGGTCTTCAGCGACGGCGCGGCCGTGGTGCTGCTCAAGCGGCTGGCCGACGCGCAGGCCGATGGCGACACCATCTACGCCGTGCTGCGCAGCGCCTGCGTGAACAACGATGGCGGCTCCAAGGCCAGCTTCACGGCGCCCAGCGTCGACGGGCAGGCGGCGGTGATCCGCGCTGCGCTCGCGGCGGCCGACGTCGATGCACGCAGCATCTCTTACGTGGAGGCTCACGGCACCGCCACGCCGATGGGCGACCCGATCGAGGTCGAGGCGCTGGCCTGTGCCTATGCCGAGCACACCGACGCGCTCGGCTACTGCACGCTCGGCTCGCTCAAGAGCAACGTCGGCCACATGGTCACGGCGGCCGGCGCTGCCGGTCTCATCAAGACGGCACTTGCGCTGCACCACGAACAGATTCCGCCGACCGTGCATTTCAGCGCGCCGAACCCGGCGATCGACTTCGCGCGCACACCCTTCCACGTCACGGCGAGCCTGCAGCCGTGGCCGCGCGCCGACCAGCCGCGCCGCGCAGGCGTCAGTTCCTTCGGCGTCGGCGGCACCAACGCGCACGTGATCGTCGAAGAAGCGCCACCGCGGCAGGCCTCGCCGGCGGCGGCGGGCGACCACGTGCTGCCGCTGTCGGCGCGCTCCGAGGCCGCGCTCGACACAGCCACCGAGCAGCTCGCGGCGCACCTCGAGGCGCACCCCGAACTGCCGCTGGCCGACGTGGCCCACACCCTCGCGGTCGGCCGCAAGGCCCACACCTTCCGCCGCGCGGTGGTGGCCAGCGGAACGGCCGAAGCCATCGCGGCCCTGCGCAGCGCCGACTCGCCCAGCCGCGCCAGCGGCCGCACCGCCTCGCGTGCACCGCAGCTCGTGCTGATGTTCCCCGGGCAGGGCGCGCAGTACGCAGGCATGGGCAAGAACCTCCGCGCGAACGACCCAGTGTTCGCCGCCGCGTTCGACGACTGCATGGCCGCCTTCGACGGGGCGACCGATTTCGACCTGCGCGAGCGCATGTTCTCCGGCGACGCGCAGTCGCTGGTGCCCACGGCCGTCACGCAGCCCGCGATCTTCACGCTCGAATACGCGCTCGCGCGGCGGCTGCTGGCGCTGGGTGCGCGGCCGCATGCGCTGATCGGCCACAGCGTCGGCGAATTCGTCGCGGCCGTGCTCGCGGGCGTGATGCGGCTCGAAGACGCCGCCCGGCTCGTGGCCCGCCGCGGTGCGCTCATGCAGGTCCAGCCAGCGGGCGCGATGCTGTCGGTGCGCCTGGGCGCGGCCGAACTGGCCGGCCGGCTCGGCCCGCAGCTGTCGCTCGCCGCCGAGAACGGCCCGGCGGCCTGCGTCGCCGCCGGACCCTTCGATGCCATCGCGGCGCTGCAGGCGGCGCTGGAAGCGGATGGCATTCCGGCCCGTCCGCTGCAGACCTCGCATGCCTTCCACTCCGCCATGATGGACGCGGCCGTCGAGCCCTTCGAGGCACTGGTCGGCAAGGTGGCGCTGCGTGCGCCGCAGACGCCGATCTACTCGACGCTGACCGGCCAACCGCTCGAAGACACCGAAGCCACCAGCCCGGCCTACTGGGCCCGGCACCTGCGCGAAACCGTGCGCTTCTCGCCAGCCGTACGCTGCGCGATGGCGCAGACGGCAAACCCGCTGTTCGTGGAAGCCGGCCCGCGCAACATGCTTTCCACGCTGGTGCGCCAGCACGGCGCGGGCAGCGTCGTGCCGCTGCTGCACGGCGAGCCGGCCGAAGAGGCTCGGACCCTGCGGCTGGCGTTGGGCCGCCTGTGGACCTGCGGCGCCGAGGTCGAGCTGTCGCGCCTCGCTGCACGCAACGGCGCCCAGCGCGTGTGCCTGCCCACCACGCCGTTCGAGCGCAAGCGCTTCTGGGTCGACATCGCCGCACCCACCCTTCTCCCCCTTTCCACCGCGGCCGCGTCCATCAGCGCCGCCGTCGCGGCCCCTGCCTCTTTCATTCCATCCATTCCCCTGGAGCCGATCGTGACCGCAGCAGCAACGCCCTCGCCTCTTCCCCCTCCCGCCTCGTCCATGGACGCACGCCTGCGCACCCTGTTCGAGGACATCTCCGGCCTCGACATGGCACAGGCGGAGGGACACGCGCCCTTCGGCGAGCTGGGCCTGGATTCGCTCACGCTGACCCAGGCGGCCACGCAGATCAAGAAGCACTTCAAGGTCAACCTCAGCTTCCGTCAGCTGATGGAGAAATACCGCTGCTTCGACTCGCTCTCGGCCTTCCTGCGCGAGAGCCTGCCGCCTGAGGCAGCGCCTGCGCCGGCCGTTGCACCCGCCGTCGTGGCAGCGCCGGTGGAAAGTGCCGTCGCCGTGCCGCAGGCCGCGCCGCGCCAGCCGATGCCCGTGTACATGCCGATGCAAGGCGGTGCCGCGGGCGACGCGCAGTTGTCCCAGCTGATTGCGCAGCAGATGGAACTGATGCGCCAGCAGCTCGCACTGCTGTCGGGTGCGGCGCCGGCCGCGCCGCTGATGACGCTGCAGGCCGTGCCGGTCCGGCCGGTGGCTGCAGTTCCGTCCGAGGAGCCCGCGCAGAAGGAGCCAGTGCGCTACGACGTGTCCAAGGCCTTCGGCGCCATCGCGCGCATCCACACCCAGCGCATGGCCGAACCCAGCGGCCGCCAGAAGGCACGCCTCGCCGCCTTCATCCGGCGCTATGTCGAGCGCACGCGCAAGAGCAAGGACTTCACCGACGCCAACCGCCCCCACATGGCCGACCCGCGCGTGGTCAACGGCTTCCGCCCGATCACGAAGGAGATCACCTACCAGATCGTCATCGAGCGCTCCAAGGGTTCGAAGATGTGGGATCTCGACGGCAACGAATACGTCGACGCGCTCAACGGCTTCGGCATGAACATGTTCGGCTGGCAGCCCGACTTCGTGCAGGAGGCCGTGCGCAGGCAGCTCGACCAGGGCTACGAGATCGGCCCGCAGCACCCGCTGGCGGCCGAGGTCACGGCGCTCATCTGCGAGCTCACGGGCAGCGACCGCGCCGGCCTGTGCAACACCGGCTCCGAAGCCGTGATGGCCGCGCTGCGCATCGCGCGCACCGTCACCGGCCGCAGCACTGTGGTGGTGTTCACCGGCTCCTACCACGGCACCTTCGACGAGGTGCTGGTGCGCGCCGGCAAGGGCGGCAAGGGCCTGTCGGCAGCGCCGGGCGTGATGAGCGGCATGTTCGGCGACATCCGCGTGCTCGACTACGGCACGCCCGAGGCGCTGGCGTTCATCCGCGAGAACGCCGACGACCTGGCCGCCGTGCTGGCCGAGCCGGTGCAGAGCCGCCGCCCCGACTTCCAGCCGCGCGAGTTCCTGCACGAGGTGCGCGACATCACCGCGAAGAGCGGCTGCTGCCTGATCTTCGACGAGGTCATCACCGGTTTTCGCACCGCGCTGGGCGGCGCCCAGGAACTGTTCGGCGTGCGCGCCGACCTTGCCACCTACGGCAAGGTGATCGGCGGGGGCTTCCCGGTCGGTGTGATCGCCGGCAAGCGCGAGTTCATGGACGCGCTCGACGGTGGCGCCTGGCAGTACGGCGACGACTCGATCCCCGGCGTGGGCGTGACCTACTTCGCCGGCACCTTCGTGCGCCATCCGCTCGCGCTCGCCGCGGCCAAGGCCTCGCTCACCCACCTGAAGGAAGCCGGGCCCGCGCTGCAGGCCGGCCTCAATGGCAGCACCGCCGCCATGGCCGCCGAGCTCTCGGGCTGGTGCAGGGAAGTCGGCGCGCCTGTCGAGATCCGCCACTTCGCGTCGCTGTGGCGCGTGAGCTGGCTCGAGGACCACCCGCTGCAGGACCTGTTGTTCGCAATGATGCGCAGCCGCGGCGTGCACATCCTGGACAACTTCCCGTGCTTCCTCACGAGCGCGCACAGCGCCGAGGACATCGCATTCATCCAGAGCGCATTCAAGGAATCGGTCGCCGAGATGCAGGAATCCGGGTTCCTGCCGCGCCGCGCCGTGGCCATCGCCGGCTTCGACGCGCACAAGCCGACCGAGGAAGGCTCGGTGCTGGCCCGCGACATCGACGGCCAGCCCTTCTGGTACGTGCCCGGCGCGCCCACCCCCAGCCAGCACATCTTCAATGGAAAGGCCGCAGCATGAACGCCGTTTTCAAGCCCACCGTCAGCGACGGTGCCATCGAATGCATCATTCCCACGACGGAATCGCAACGCGAAGTCTGGCTCGGCGCAACCCTGAGCACCGAGGCCTCGATGGCCTACAACGAATCGGTCCTGCTGCGCCTGCGCGGCGCGCTGGACGAGGAGGCCCTGGCGCGTGCCATGGACCGGCTGCTCGAACGCCACCAGGCCTTGCGCGCCACGATCTCGCCGGACGGCACATGCATGCTGGTCAGCCATCCGGGTGAGAACGTCCTGACCCGGCAAGACCTGAGCGGGCTCGAGCCTGAAGCCCGTGCGCAGGCACTGCGTTCGGCCCATGGCCAAGCGGTGTGCACGCCCTTTTCGCTCGAACATGGCCCGCTGTTCCGCGCCGTGCTGTACCGCCTCGGCAACGCCGAGCACGAACTCGTGATGTCGGCGCACCACGTGGTCTGCGACGGCTGGTCCTGGGGCGTCATCACCGAGCAGCTGGGCCACCTGTATGCCGAGCAGAGCGGCACCGGGCTGAAGCTCAAGGCGGCACCGCTCTTCTCCGACTTCGCCGCCGAGGAAGCTGCCGCGGCCGCGCATCCCGACATGCAGGCGCACGTGGACTACTGGCTCGGGCGCTTCCCCGGCAACACGCAGCCGGTGCTCGACCTGCCGCTGGACCGCCCGCGCCCGGCCGCGCGCACCTTCAATTCGCGCCGCACCGAGCGCCTGCTCGACAAGCGCCTCGTCGGCACCCTGCGCGTGACGAGCACCAAGGCCGGCGCCAGCCTGTTCACCGGACTGCTCAGCGGCTTCGTCGCGACGCTGCACCGCCTCACGGGCCAGGAAGACATCGTCGTGGGCGTGCCGGCGTCGGGCCAGCTCGCGCATGACGTGCCCGGACTGGTCGGCCATTGCGTGAACCTGCTGCCGCTGCGCATCGCCACGCATGCCGGCATGCGCTTCGACGCGCTGATGGACGAATGCAACACCGCCGTGCTCGACGCCTTCGACCACCAGGCGCTCACCTATGGCGCGCTGCTGGGCCAGTTGTCGCTCGAGCGCGACCCGAGCCGGCTGCCGCTGGTGAGCGTGGCGTTCAACGTCGACCCCGACGTGGCGAGCAGCGCCGAGGCGTTCACGAGCCTCGACGTGGCACAGGACACCATCCCCCGCCGCTACGAGAACTTCGAACTGTTCCTGAACCTGCGCCCGCTCGATGGTGGCCTGATGGTGGAGGCGCAGTACAACACCGACCTGTTCGATGACGTCAGCGTACAGCGCTGGCTGGACATGTTCGAGTGCGTGCTGCAGTCGGGCTCGCACAAGCCGGACGAGACGGTCGGCCGGCTCGAAGTGCTGTCCGTCGACGCCGCGCGTTCGCTGATCGCGCTGCAGCCCGCGCGCGTTCCGCTGGTCGGCATGCCGCTGGCGCATGCCGGCTTTGTCGCGCGCGTGCCTCGGCAGCCCGATCGCCCGGCGGTGCGCGACGGCGCGCGAAGCTGCAGTTACGGCGAACTCGATGCGCTGTCGAACCGCATGGCGCGTGCATTGCACGCGCGCGGCGTAGGCCGCGGCCAGCGCGTGGGGCTGTGCCTGGAGCGAAGCATGGAAATGGTCGTGGCGATGCTGGGCATCCTGAAGGCGGGCGCGTCCTACGTGCCGCTCGATCCGGCTTTTCCGCAGGCGCGGCTCGACCACTACGCCAGCGACGCACGGCTCAGCCTGATGCTGACCTCGTCGGACGTCGCCGTGGCGCCGCGCCACTGGTGCGCCGACGCGGGCCAGCGGATCTTCGAGATCGACCGCGACACCTCATGGCGGCAGCTTGCCGGCGAGACCCTGCCGCCGAGCACGGACGACCCGGGGCCCGAAGACGCCTGCTATGTGATCTACACCTCCGGCTCGACCGGCTTGCCCAAGGGCGTCATCGTCCATCATCGGGGCGTGGCGCACCTGCTGCAGTGGATGCAGCGCGAATCGGACGTCGGCCCGGCCGACCGGATCGCCGCCGTCACCACCCTGTCGTTCGACATGGCCATACCCGACCTGCTGCTGCCGCTGGCGGCTGGCGCCGAACTCGTGATGGTGCAGCGCGAGGTCGCGATGGACGGCAATCGCCTGGGACAGGCGCTCGACCAGGAGCAGATCACGCTCCTGCAGGCCACGCCCGGCATGTGGCAGCTCCTGCTCGATGCCCAGTGGGCCGGCGGCGCCCCCGGCTTTCGCGGCTGGACCGGTGGCGAGGCGCTGCGTCCGAGCATGGCGCTGGCGCTGTGCGAACGCATGGAGGGCCTGTGGAACGGCTATGGACCGACCGAGACCACGGTGTACTCCACGGCCTGGCACGTTCGCCCCGAAGAGGTCGCGTCGCGCGGCGTGTCGATCGGCCGGCCGGTCGACAACACCGAGATCTGGATCCTCGATGCCGAACTGCAGCCCTGCCCCATCGGCGTGCCGGGCGAGATCTGCATCGCCGGCGAAGGTGTCTCCCTGGGCTACCTCGATCGTCCAGAGCTGACCGCCGAGCGCTTCGTCACGGTGCGCATCTTCGGCACCGCGAAGAGGGTGTACCGCTCGGGCGACCGCGGCCGCTGGCGCAACGACGGGCTGCTCGATCACCTCGGCCGGCTCGACTTCCAGGTCAAGGTGCGCGGCTACCGCATCGAGCCCGGCGAGATCGAGGTGCGCTGCTGCGAGGTTGCGGGCGTCTCCCGCAGCGTGGTCGTGGCGCGCGAGGACAACCCCGGCGACGTGCGCCTGGTGGCCTACCTTGCCCTGGTGCCGGACGCCGGCTTCGACCTCGATGCGCTGATGGTGCACCTGCGCAAGCACCTGCCGGCCTTCATGCTGCCGCAGCACGTGGTGACGCTCGATGCCCTGCCCACGCTGCCGAACGGCAAGGTCGACCGCGTCTCGCTGCCACCGCCGCAGGCGGCCGCGCGCGAGGAGGTGCGGCGCGGCGCCGGCCCGTGCAACGACCACGAGCGCAAGGTGCTTGCGATCATGGAGAAGGTGCTGAGCCTGCCGGGCCTCGACATGGACGACAACTTCTTCACCGTGGGCGGCCATTCGCTGCTGGCCGCGCGGCTCACCACGCTGTTGAGCCGCGAGTTCCAGGTCACGCTGCCGCTGCGCTCGCTGTTCGAGTCGCCCACTGCCGGGAAGCTGGCCGCGGCGATCCAGGGCCTGCAGGGCGCGGGCGTCGGGCTGCAGGCTCCCATTGCATGCCGCCCGGAGCGCCGCAGCGCGCCGCTGACGCTTTCGCAGGAGCGCATCCGCTTCATGGAGCAGTTGCACCCGGGCCGCTCGGTCTACAACGCGCCTTCGGCGCAGCGGCTGATCGGGCAGCTCGATGCAGCGCGCTTCGAAGGCGTGCTGCGCGAAGTGATCCGGCGCCAACCCTCGCTGCGCACCCGCATGGACATCGACCAGCAAAGCGGCAAGCCGGTGCAGCTGATCGCGGAGTCCGTGGAATTCGCCCTGCCGCTGGTCGACCTGCGCGGCCTGCCGGCCGACCAGCGCGAGGCCGAGCTGGCCGAGCGCATGCAGGAGCTGGCGGACCGGCCGATCGACATCCACAGCGCGCCGATGATGCACGCGACCCTGTTCCAGGTCGACGACAACGAGCACGTCTTCATGTTCGTGCCGCACCACCTGATCTGGGACGGCTGGTCCTTCGACCTGATGCAGCGCGAACTGGCCGCGCTCTACGACGCCGCCGAGCGCGGCCGTCCGCACAACCTGCCCGCACTCGCCACCACCCACGGGGACTATGCCGAGTGGCTGGAGAAGTGGATGACCGAGCCCGCCTGCGAGGAACAGCTCGCGTTCTGGCGCGGCCGGCTCGAAGGCGCGAAGGCCGTGCGGCCGCCCGTGACCGACATGCCGCGCCGCGCGGGCAAGAGCGGCCAGGGCGGCGCGCACTGGATCAGCATCGACCTGCAAAGCACACAGCGGCTGCGCGAGATCGCGCGCGACATGGACGTGACGCTCAGCATGCTGACCTTCGGCGTCTACGCGCTGACCATGGCCCAGGTGACCGGCAACGACGCCATCGTCATCGCCAACCCGGTGCGCGGTCGCCAGCAGGCCGAGACGGAAGACGTCATGGGCTACTTCAACAACGTGCTGCCGGTCTCGCTCGCGGTGGACATGGCGCTGCCGCTGCCCAGCTTCATGCACTACGTGAAGCAGGAGCTGCTGTCGATGATGAACAACCAGCAAGTGCCGTTCGAGCGCCTGATGGCCGAGCCGGGCTATGCGGGGCAGATCAAGACCTCGGGTCCCTACCAGTCGATGTTCTCGTTCCAGGACGCGCGCGAACGCTCGCGCTCCATCGGCAGCCTGCAGACCCGCCAGATGCACGTGATGCAGCATGGCGCCACCGACGACATCGGCGTGTGGCTGATGGACAAGCCGCACGGCCTGGAAGGCGCGCTGATCTACAACGCCGACGTGTACCTGCGCGAGACCGGCGCCCAGATGCGCGAGCGCTACCTCGAGGTGCTGCGCCGCGTCGCGGACCACCCGGGCGCCACGCTCGCGGAGATCGCCAGCACCGAAGGCTCGGCCAGCGCGCTCTACCTGCGCAAGCTGGCCACCGGCGACACGGACAAGGGCGCGCCGGCCGGCGCCGGCCACGGCGACGAGCGCAAGGCCAGGCAAGGCCTGCTCAGCCCCGAGCACGCGCAGCTCGCCCAGATCTGGGCCGGCGTGATCGGCATCGACGTGAGCGAGATCCGCGCCAGCGACAACTTCTTCGACCTCGGCGGCGACTCGCTGCTGGTGCTGCGCGCCGTGCAGCAGGCGGCACAGACGCTGGGGCACCGCGTGGAGCCGCGGCGCTATCTGTTCGAAAACCTCGGGCAGATCGCCTCGTCGGCGCAGGCCGCGCCGCAAGGCGTGCCGTCCGACCTCGCGGAACTGGCCGCCGACACGGCCGCACACGCGCAGCGCGGCGGCCTTTTGGGCGCCCTCGGCAGCTGGCTGCGCAAGGGGTGATCATGGACAACTCCGACTACGCACTTTCCATCGACGCGCCGATCTGCCGGTATGTCGACCTGGACAGCTTCCCTGCGCTTCCTCCCGCGCAGATCCTGTCGGAGGAAGAGTGCGCGCGCGCCGCCAGCTTGCGGTTTCCCATCGACCGCCAGCGTTTCGTGGCCGCGCACGTCGCCCTGCGGCAAGCGCTCTGCGAGTACACCGGCCTGCATCACGCTGCACTGCACCTGGCCACCGGCTCATTCGGCAAGCCCTCGCTGTCGGGCCATACGCGCACCCAGTTCTCGCTGAGCCACAGCCAGGGCCTGGCGCTGGTGGCCATCGGCGGGCGCGGCCCTCTGGGCGCGGACGTCGAACTGCTGCGCGCGGTGCCCGACGCGGCGGTGCTTGCGGCGGAATATTTCACGCAGCGCGAACAGGAAGCGCTGGCCGCCCTGCCCGCGCACGAGCGCGACAAGGCCTTCCTGACCTGCTGGACCCGCAAGGAAGCCTGCCTGAAGGCCATCGGCGTCGGCCTGCTGGTGTCGTCGCAGAGCTTCGAGGTGGGCATTGAACCGGACTGCCGCAGCGTCGAGCTGCTGGTGGCCGGCCGCATCCTGTGGCTGGTTCTGGGGCCGGCGCCCACGCGGCTCGACTGCGTGGGCTCGCTCGCCGAATGGCGCCAGACCGAAGCCCGCGCCAGCCGTTCGGGGCGGTTGCTGGAGGCGCACGCATGAGCCGCCGAGCCGTTCTCAAGGCGAATACCGCAGCGCGTAGCGCGGAGGTTATCCAATGACTCGGTTCACGCCACTCATGTTCGGGCCGGCCTCGCGCCAGATCTTCGGCGTGTTCCATCCGGCCGAGGAAGACCGGGCCGAGAACACCGCCGTGCTCCTGTGTCCACCGTTCGGGCAGGAGGGCCTGCGCACCCATCGCTTCTTCAAGGTGCTGGCCGAGCGTCTCTCGCGGAACGGCATCGCCACGCTGCGCTTCGACTTCTATGGCTCGGGCGATTCGCCGGGCGACGAGAACGAGGGCGAACTCGACGGCTGGCGCCGAGACCTGTGCTCGGCGCACGAGGAACTGCGACGCCGCGCGCCGGGCGCTGCCATCGTGTGGGTCGGCGCCCGGCTCGGCGCCACCCTGGCCGTGCTGGCCGCGCGCGGCGGACGCTGCGACCCGGTGCGGCTGGTGCTGTGGGAGCCGGTGATCGACGGGCGCCGCTATGCGCGGCTGCTGCGCGAACAGCACGTGGCCGCCATCGACACCACCTTCTGCATCCCCGACCGGGCCTGGCACCGCAGCCTGGCGCAGGAGCCCGATGCCGTGCCCGAGGAAGCCCTCGGCACGGTGCTCTCGCCCGCGCTGCGCGCGCAGCTGGCGGCGCTGGTTCCCGAATCGCTGCCGCTCACGGCGCTGCACGACACGCTGGTACTGGCCGAGCCGGACGACGAACGCACCGCGCAATGGGCCGCCGACCAGCAGTCGCGCCACATGCCGGTTCGCCTTGCGTACTTCCGGCACCAGCTCGACTGGACCTCCGACCCCTACCCCAACAGCGCGATGGTTCCGGCCGACGCGCTCAACCGCCTCCAGGGGGCTCTCCATGAATGACGCGACACAGACACCGGTGTGCTTCGGCCCGGGCGACGCGCTGATGGGCATGCTCACCGCGCCCGCGCAGCAGGCGCCGGGCGACGTCGCCTGCCTCATGTTCAACATGGGCGCCAACCACCGCGTCGGGCCGCGCCGCATCAACGTGAAGCTGGCGCATGTGCTGGCCGCGCGCGGCGTGAGCAGCCTGCGCTTCGACCTTGGCGGCATCGGCGACAGCGATGCGCTCGACACTTCGCCCGATCTGCAGGCCCGTGCCGTGCACAGCCTGCGGGCCGCCATGGACGCCAGCGAACGCATGCTGGGCGCCCGGCAGTTCGTGATCGTCGGCATGTGCTCGGGTGTCGAGCATGCGATGCTGGCAGCCGCGGCCGACCCGCGCGTGGTGGCGCTTTCGCTGTTCGACGGCTTCGCCTTCCCGGAGCGGCGCGCCCGCTGGGAGCGCAACGTGCGCCGCGCGCTGGCCGCGCCCGCGCACCCGTCCTTCCCAGGCAAGGCCAAACGCTGGCTCCAGCGCCACCTCCTGCCCAGCCATTCGACGACGCCGCTGCCGGGCTTCTTCGCGGAGAAGCGCACACCCGAGGTCAATGCGGCCTGGTTCGGCGCCACCCTGCGGCGCCTCGTCGAACGCCAGGTGGCGGTGCAGTTGCTGTATTCGGGGTCGCTGCACGTCTGCGACCACGGCCGCGACCAGCTCGGCGCCTTCGCCCGCCAGCCCTTCACGCAGGCGCTGCAGTACGAATTCATCGCCGAAGCCGACCACACCGTCTGCACGGAACAGGGACAGCGGCTGTTCCTCCAGTCCGTCGGCGACTGGGTCGCCGACCGCTGCTTCGGCGCAAGCACCGAGCGCCGCAGCCAGAACCGTCCGATGGCGGCTGGCGCCGACCGGGCCATGCCCGCCACCCTGGCCGCGCCCTGACGCACGGCTCAGCCCCTTTCACCCAGTCGTTCCCCGTCCACCCACCGTCAACCGGCCGTCAAGGAGATCACCATGCAACGCCCCGATCCAGCGACGCAGACATGCGGCGCACGCGCCCTTCCAGCCAGAGCCCGCGCTCTGGCACCGGCACAGGTCGATGGCCGGCTGCGATGGCTGGGCCTGTGCCTGCTGCTGTCGCTGGGACTGGTCCTGCTCTCCGGCTGCGCGCCGGGCTTCGGCGGCGTGGGACCGCTCGGCTTCACCAGCACCACGGGCGACAGCACCGCCTCGGCCGACAGCGGCAAGGTCATTCCGATCACGCCCGACCTGATCCGCTCGCAGATGGCGCAAAGGCCCAAGACCACGCCCGACGGCATGAAGCGCCTGCTGGCCGCGCCACCGGTCTACACCATCGGGCCCGGAGACGTGGTCGGCATCATCGTCTACAACCACCCGGAACTGCTGCCCAACGCCGGAGCGGTGATCGCGCAGCAGACCGACCCGACCGGCGTTGCCGTGGCGCCCGGCTTCATCGTCGACGCCAAGGGTGAGATCAGCTTTCCGTTCATTGGGCGTGTCAAGCTGCAGGGCCTGACCGAAAGCGGCGCGTCCGAGCTGGTCGCGCGGCGCATCGGGACCTACATCAAGGAGCCGCAGGTCTCGGTGCGCATCCAGTCGTTCCGCAGCCAGCGCGCCTACGTGCAGGGCGAGGTGCGCACGCCCGGGCTGCAGATCTTCACCGACGTGCCGATGACGCTGTCCGAAGCCATCGGCCGCGCCGGCAGCTTCACGCAGAGCGGCGACCGCTCGCGGGTCACGCTGACGCGCGGCGGCGTCTCGACGGTGATCGACCTGCCGATGCTCCAGTCCATGGGCCTGGACGGCAACAGCATCGCGCTGCGCAACGGCGATGTGGTGAATGTCGGCTCCCGTGACGACAGCCGGGTCTTCGTGATGGGCGAGGTGCGCGGCCCCGGCGCGCTGCTGATGCGCAACAACGGCCGCCTGAGCCTCAACGAGGCGCTGGGCGATGCCGGCGGCCCCGACTTGCTGTCGGCCAGCACGGGGCAGATCTACGTGGTGCGCAACGCGCCCGACAACCTCGACACGCAGCAGATCTTCAACCTCAACGCGAGGAACCCGGCAGCGCTGGCGCTGGCCGACCGCTTCGAGCTGCAGCCGCGCGACGTGGTGTACGTCGACCACGTGCCGCTGGTCACCTGGAACCGCGTCATCAGCCTGATCCTGCCGTCCGCCCAGGTCGTCAACCTCGGCCGCGACACCGCTCGCCGGTAAGCACGCAGCCTCGCCCCGCAACACGAAAAGGTGAACCCCATGAACGCGCGCTGGCAACCTTCGCTTCCCGCACCTGCGGCTTCCCCCATGACGGTGATCGAGACCACGGCCTGGCCCCGGGAGTCCCGGTTCCACGAGTACCTCGACATCCTGATCGACAGCCGCTGGCTGATTGCCTCCATCGCCGCGCTGGCGCTGCTGGTGGGAGTGGGCTACGCGCTGTTCGGCCCGCGCATGTACGAGGCCAACATCCTGATCCAGGTGGAAGACCCCGACCGCTCCGGCGGCAATTTTCCCGGTGACGCCAACGGCGGCGGGGGCATCAGCGTGAAGACACCGACCGCCGGCGAGACCGAGATCCTGAGGTCGCGCATGGTGCTGGGACAGGCGATGGAGAACACGCGGCTGTACATCAGCGCGAAGCCGCGCTACATACCGGTGGTGGGCGAGTTCATCGCTCGGCATTCGAGCCAGCTCTCCAGCCCCGGCGTGTTCGGATATGGCAATTTCGTCTCGGGCACCGAGCGGATCGCCGTCGCGCAGATGGATGTGCCGAGCGCTTTCGAGGGCAAGAAGTTCACGCTGATCGCGGGCAGCGAAGGCAACTACACGCTGACCAACCCGGACCTGGAAACGCCGCTGAAGGGCACGGCCGGCGTGCCGCTTGAGGCCTCCGTGCCCGGCGGCACCCTGCACCTGCTGGTGGGCTCCTTCGAAGCCCGGCCCGGCGGCGCCTTCGAGCTGGTGCGCTACTCGAAGCAGCTCACCCTGCTGGGCCTTCAGAAAGACCTGCGCGTGGTCGAGAAAGGCAAGCAGTCCGGCGTGATTGACGTCAGCCTGCAGGCCCCGAACCGCGCCCAGCTGGCCGACGTGCTCAACGAGATCTCGCGCCTCTACCTGCGCCAGAACATCGACCAGAAGACGGTGCAGGCCGAGCGCGCGCTGGCCTTCCTGGGCACCGAGCTGCCCAAGTTCAAGCAGCAGCTGGAGCAGTCGGAAGACGCCTACAACCAGTACCGCAACCAGAACGGCACCATCAGCCTGGACGACGAGGCCCGCAATGCCCTGTCGCAGAACGTGGACCTGCAGGCCAAGCTGCTCGATGCGAAGCAGAAGCGGCTGGACCTGGCAAGCCGCTTCACCGCCGCGCACCCCGACTTGAAGACGCTGGACGCGCAGATCGCATCGCTCAAGAAGGAGCTCGGCTCGGTTGACGGCCGCATCCGCCGCATGCCCATGCTGCAGCAGAACTCGCTGCGCATGCAGCGCGACATCAAGGTCAACACCGACCTCTACGCCACGCTGCTGAACAGCTCGCTGCAGATGCGGCTGGCCAAGGAAGGCAAGGTTGCCAACGTGCGCGTGCTCGACCTGGCGCTGCTGGCCGAGAAGCCGGTACGGCCGAAGCCGCTGATCGTCGTCGCGCTGGCGCTGGCGGGCGGCCTGTTCCTCGGCGGCGCCGCGGCGATGGCCCGCAAGAACCTGAAGCGCTCCATCGGCAACCCCGGCGACATCGAGGCCGTTACCGGCCTGCAGGTGTACACCTCGATCCCGATGAGCACCCAGCAGCGCGTGCTCGACCGCGCCGTTCGCAAAGGCAAGCCCGGCATCAAGGTGCTGGCGGCGCTGCACGTGGAAGACCCTGCGCTCGAGGGCCTGCGCCGGCTGCGCACTGCGCTGAAGTTCGTGACGATGGGAGCGCCCAACAACCGGGTGCTGATCTCGAGCGCCACGGCCGGCGCGGGCAAGACCTTCGTGTCGTCGAACTTCGCCACGCTGCTGGCCGCGGCGGGCCAGCGCGTGCTGCTGATCGACGCCGACCTGCGCCGCGGCAAGCTGAGCCAGGAGTTCGGCCTGCAGGGCAAGGAGGGCCTGGCCGACGTCATCGCCGGTGGCGTGCCGCTCGAGGACGCCATTCACCAACATGTGCTGCCGCATCTGGACGTGATGGCCGCGGGCACCCTGCGTCCGGACCCCGCCTCCATGATGACCAGCGACACCTTCGCGCACACGCTGTCGACGCTGTCCGCGCGCTACGACATCGTGATCGTCGATGGTCCTCCCGTCCTGCTCGCGTCCGAGACCGCCGCGATGGCGCCGAGCATGGGCACGGTGCTGCTCGTGGCCCGCGCCGACGAGAGCGAGCTCGGCGAGCTGGTGGAAAGCGCCAAGCGGCTGGCTCACGTGGGCGCGGCCTTCCACGGCGCGGTGTTCAACGCGGTCGACGCCTCGAAGCGCCACTCCCGCAGCTACAGCTACGGCTACTACGCCTATGCCCCGACCCGCCGCGAACCCACCTACGCGCTGGACACGGCCGACACCGTCATGCCCAAGCGCATCCAGCCGGAGCACGCAGAATCATGAACACGCTGCGATCGACATCCTCCACCGGGCGAAGCGCCGGTGGCACGGCGGCCAACACGGCCGCGTACGGGCCGCTGGGCGGAACGCCCTCGCTGCGCCGCGCCAAGCGTGCGGCCGACATCCTGATGGCCGGCTCGTTCTTCCTGTTCTTCGGCTGGGCCTACGCGCTCATCTGGCTGGGCGTGCTCTACACCTCGGGCGGCCCGGCCATCTACATGCAGCCGCGCTACGGCAAGGACGGCCGCGTCTTCAAGTTCTACAAGTTCCGCTCGATGGTGGCCAATGCCGACGCGGTGCTGGCACGCCACCTGCGCGACAACGAGGCCGCGCGGCGCGAATGGGCCATGTACCAGAAGCTGCAGAACGACCCGCGCATCACCCGCTTCGGTGCCTTCCTTCGCAAGTACAGCATCGACGAGTTCCCGCAGTTCTGGAACGTGCTCAAGGGCGACATGAGCATGGTGGGCCCGCGCCCCTGCATGTTCGCGCAGAAGGACCTGTATGGCGAGTACTGGGACCACTACCGCGCCGTGCGCCCGGGCATCACGGGCCTGTGGCAGATCAGCGGGCGCAACGAGATCAGCTACCGCCGGCGCGCGGCGATGGACGCGGAATACGTGGCCCATCTGTCGCTGTGGCGCGACTTCGTGATCCTGCTGAAGACCTTCGGCGTGGTCGCCGGCGCACGCGGGTCCCGGTAGCCGGCTTCGATTCCGTCTCCCTCGAACTTCATCAACCCCTTCACGAAAGCTCATATGCGAATCTTTGTTGCAGGTCATCGCGGCTTGGTGGGTCAGGCGACGGCAAGGCGGCTGCGCGAACTGGGCCACGACGTGGTGACACGAACCCACAGCGAACTCGACCTCCTCGACCAGGCGGCAGTGGCCCGTTTCTTCGCGACGGAGCAGATCGACCAGGTCTACCTGGCAGCCGCCAAGGTCGGCGGCATCCACGCCAACATGACCTATCCCGCGCAGTTCATCTACGAGAACCTGACGATCGCCACCAACGTCACGCACCAGGCCTTCGTGTCGGGCGTGAAGCGGCTGCTGTTCCTCGGCTCCAGCTGCATCTACCCGCGCATGGCCGAGCAGCCGATCCGCGAGGAGTACCTGCTCAACGGCAAGCTCGAACCCACCAACGAGCCCTATGCGATCGCCAAGATCGCGGGCCTCAAGCTGTGCGAGAGCTACAACCGCCAGTACGGGGCCAGCCACGGCATCGACTACCGCAGCGTGATGCCGACCAACCTGTACGGCCCCGGCGACAACTACCACCTGGAGAACAGCCACGTGGTGCCGGCGCTGATCCAGCGCTTCCACCTGGCCAAGATCAGCAACGCGCCCAGCGTGCTGATCTGGGGCAGCGGGCGCGCACGGCGCGAGTTCCTGTACGTCGACGACATGGTCGAAGGCTGCCTCGAGGTGATGAACCTGTCGCGCGCCGACTACGACCGGCAGACCGACGCGATGCGCGGGCACATCAACCTCGGCACCGGCGAAGACGTGTCGATCGCCGAGCTCACCGAGCTGATCAGCGAAGTCGTGGGCTACACCGGCAGCATCCGCTACGACCTCGCGCAGCCCGACGGCGCGCCGAGAAAGCTGCTGGACGTGTCGCGCGCCGCCAGCCTCGGCTGGCACGCGACCGTGCCGCTGGCAGAGGGACTTCGCCGCACCTACGCCGACTACCAGAAGGCGCCCCGGCCGCTCGAGGAAAGCAACCCGGTCCAGGCGCACGTGCACGCCTGAACCGTTCCAACCCATCCATCGACCCACCCACGGCAGCCCGCCATGCGAACCCTCTCCTTCTGGTCCGGCATCGTCTGCGCCATGCTGTGCGGCCTGGTCGATCCGGTGTGGGGCTATGCGGCGGTGTTCGCGCTGTCGCTGATCCAGCTCTCGATGTTGGGCTCCTCCGGCGGCAGCGTGTTCCTGCTGATCCACTACGCGACGATCCTCACCTACTTCTCGATCGCGCCGGCGATGCAGATCTCGCAGGACGTCGAGTTCTGGGAGGCCGGCGTCATGCGCACGGACGCGTACACCCAGGCGCTGATGCTCCTGTTGCTGTACATGGCCGGCGTGGAGGCCGCGCGGCTGGGCGTGCCCGACGCGCCCGAGCACCTGCCGGGAGCCCACGACCGGCGGCTGGTCGGCGTGGCCCACCCCCTTCTTCTGTTGCTGAGCTGCTCGCTGGCCGCCTTCGCCTCGCTGTTCATCAGGCCCGAACTCAACTTCGTGGCGCGCGGCGTCGTGGGCGGTGCCAGCGGTGAAGACAACGTGCCGATCGACTACATCTTCTATTCCACGCTGCCCAAGCTGGTGGTTCTGCTGTGCTTCGTGGCGCTGGCCATCCACGCGGTGCGCCGCCGCACGCTGTGGTCGTGGTGCGCGGCGGGCCTGGCGTTCGGCCTGGCGCTGGCCGCGGCCAACCCGGTGAACACGGCGCGGCAGGTCCTGCTGATCGGGCTGCTGCCGCTGCTCATCCATGGGCTGGGGCGCGGCCGGCGCTGGCTGCTCGCAGGGGTGATCTTCGGTTCCATCGCCGGCCTGGGCCCGGTGCTGAACCTGATCTCGCGCGGCAGCATGTGGGGCGAGGAGCTCACGACCTTCCCGTTCAGCCAGGACTTCGACGCCATGTTCGTTGTCGCGGGCATCCTGGAGCGCGCGCCCATTCCGGACCTCGGCTGGGGCCGCTACCTGCTCTCGGCGTTCTCTTTCTTCCTGCCGCGCGACCTGAAGATGTTTCCCGACTTCGACCCGCTCGGCTGGTCGGCCATCCTCGGCAACTTCTCCCAGAGCAACCTGTCGCTGCCGCCCTTCACCACGGCGTACTTCGACTTCGGCCTGGCGGGGCCGGCGCTGTTCGGCTTTGCGATCTCGGCGGGCTTTCGCATGGTCGACCGCGCCATCGATCCGAACCGGCCGCTGTCGGGCGCCTACCTGTCGGCGCTGGTGCTGCTCGCGGCCTACGTGCCGTTCATGCGCGGCCCGATCCTGGGCTGGGGTCCGTTCGCGGCTTCGGGCCTGATCGCCGCGCTCATTGCCGGCGCCCTGAGTTCCCGCGCCCGCCGCCCGCTCCCGCGCGCCGTGCGGCATGGCCTTCCGAGTGCATGAAGAGGGGCATCGCCATGGCCACCTACCTCTACTACGACACCGTGCGGCTCAACAAGGCGGCCGGCGGCGTGCTCAATGTGTCCGAGGTGCTGCTTCGCCACATGCGGCTGTCGCAGGACGACCGGGTCGAACCGGTGAGCGAGCGGCATCCGCGCCTGTTCGCCCTGGCGCAGCGCCTGAAGATCAGCCGCTTCATCCTCGACACGCTGCTCTACAACTTCCACTGCCTGCGCACGCTGTTGACGGGGGAGCGGCTGTACTCACTCTTTCCCAACTACTTCCTGCCGGTCACGCTTTTCGGGCGGCACCGCAATTCGATCGTCATCGTCCACGACCTGCAGTACAAGGCCTACCCGCAGTACTTCAAGCGCAGCAAGCGCCTCTTCCTGGACTGGAGCCTGTGGCGCGCGGCACGCAGCGCGGCGGACGTGGTCTTCATCAGCCGCAGCAGCCAGCGCGACTTCGAGCGCCACTTCGGCCGCTGCGAGCATTCGACAGTCATCTTCAACCCGGTGGACGCGCCCCGGGTCGCCGCGACGCCCGCCGCGACGCCGAACGAGCGCTACCTCATCGCCGCCTACCACTACTACCCGCACAAGAACTTCGGCGGCATCCTCACGCTGTTCGAGCGCATGCGGCGCGCCGGCCTCGTCGACTACCTCGACATCACCGGCAACGGCGCGGCCGAGGTCGAGCGCATGGTGGCCGCGCTGGCGCCCGAGGTGCGCGGCTTCGTGCGGCACCGGGGGCTGGTGTCGCGCGACGAACTGCTGCGGCTCTACCAGGGCGCCACCGCTTTCATCTCGCTGTCCACCTTCGAGGGCTTCAACCTCTCGGCGGCCGAAGCGGCGACGCTGGGCGTGCCGCTGCTGCTGTCGGACATTCCGGTGCACCGCGAGTTGTTCGAGGGCTACGGCTTCTTCGTGGGGAGCGCTTCCAGCGACCCCTTCCGGCTCGCCAAGCACCTTGCCCACCACGAACGCACGCATCCGGTATGGGCGCATGCCGCCGCCTGCGCGCCCGCCACCATCGCGGGCCGCTACCTGATGCTCAAGCGCGGCACGCTGTCGCTCGCCAGGGCCATGCCATGACGAAGCGGCCGCTCCGCGCCATGCGATTTCTCGCGGCGCTGCTGTCGTTCCAGCTGGCGGCACTGCCGCTGGCCGGCCGTGCGCAGCCTGCGGGCGGCCCGGTGCCGGGCTTCGGCGTGATGGTGCATTACCTGCCCGACAAGCAGTCGATCAGCGAGATCGGGCGCTTCGACGTCGAAGCCTTCGCGTCGGCACTGGCGGACATGCGCGCCTCGCACCTGATCCTGACGCTCGGGCAGAACAACGGCCAGTACATCGCGCCCAATGCCGCGCTCGAAGCGCTCTGCCCGGCCAGCGCAGGCAACCGTTCGCCGCGCGACCTGCCGATGGAAATCGGCCAGGCGCTTCGCAGCCGCGGCATTGCGCTGATCCTCTACCTGCCGTTCCGCGCGCCGCAGGGCGACCGCGCGCTGATGGAATGCCTGGGCGACGTGTCCGAACAGGAGCCGCCGCCCGCGCGCTTCATCGCCGCCTGGTCGAGCGTGATCCGCGACTGGTCGGAACGCTACGGCTCGCTCGTGAGCGGCTGGTGGTTCGACGGCACCTACAACACGAAGGGCATCACGCCGGCCGGCTGGGAGCTGCTGTGCAGCGCAGCCCGCGCGGGCGGGGGCAACCGCTGGCTGGCCTTCAACGCGGGGGAAGGCGCGGAGCACTTCAGCGCGAAATCGGCGCCCTGCCAGAACCTGATGGCCGGCGAGTACATGCAGCCGCCCGCGCGTCTCTCGGCCCCGCCGTCGGAGCTGGCGCTCCACGTGCTCACGCCGCTGAGTGCCTCGTGGGGCCGCGAGGCGCCGGCGCGCTTCTCGGCCACGCAGCTGCGCAACTGGATCTCGGAAGCGGCCGCCGCGCGCGGCCTCTTCACGCTGGACATGCCCGTCGATGCCACCGGCCGTTTTCTTCCCGCGCATGTCGCGCTGATGAAGAGCGTCACGGCGCGCACCCCCTGAATTCAACGAGTGCTGTCACATCCCCTCACCCCTCAAACAAGAGCCATGAATCCATCCTTGCCCTTCATCGTCGTGGAAGACCGCCAGAACAAGACGCTCGCGCTGTGCCGCGAATCGGCCGCGCTGGCCGGCGAGCCGCTTCTCGTGCTCTCAAGCACCGACGCCGGCCCGGCCTACGAACGCTTCTGCCGGTCGTACGTGCATCTGTCGAGCAACTCGCCCGAGTTCGAGAAGATCTGCTTCCGGCGCTACTTTCTTCTAGCGCGGTTTCTGGAATCCAACCCGGAAGTGCGCGAGTTCACGCTGATCGACAGCGACGTGCTGCTCTTCCAGGGGGCCGGGCCGCATGTCGCCCGGCTCGCGGGCAAGGCCGATTTTTCGGGTTCCTGCATGCAGACCTCGGACGGCTGGAACCACTGCCAGATCTCGCCGCACGTGAGCTACTGGACCGCGAACGGCCTGCGCCAGTTCGTGGCCTACGTGCTCGACTGCTACGCCACCCCGTCGGGACGCAGGAAGCTGCGCGAGATTGCCGCGCGCTTTGCCGCGCGGGGCGTGCGCGGCGGCGTGTCGGACATGACACTGCTCTACCTCTGGGCCCACGCCACGGGCAACGACGCGCCCATCAACCGCGTGCTCGACGGCACCGTCATCGACCACAACATCAACGGCATGCACAACCAGCTGCAGCGGGAGTTCAAGGTCCTGGGCGGCGCCAAGCGCATCGCGTACCGCGAGGGCAAGGCCTGGCTGACGAGCACGACCGGCGACATGACGCGCGTGGTGGCGCTGCACTTCCAGGGCAGCGCCAAGATGGCCATGCCCTACGCACTGCGCGGCCATACGTACGCCGTGGCGGGCGTGACCTTCGTGCTGCAGATGGCACGCCGCGCCAGGAACAATGCGTTCCGGGCCGCGGCGTTCGCGCGCCGGGTCTTCGACCCGCGCCGCGCGCCCCGCGCCTCGGCCAGCAAGCAACCCTGAACCGGCCTGCGCCATGAAGCACTTCAGCCCGCAACTCGCACTGCCCGGCGCCCGCATGGCCTGGCTTTCGGGCGTGGGCGCGCTGGCTTCGCGGCTGTATGTGTACCTGTCGGGTTTCCTGGCCATCTTCCTGATGGCGGCGAGCATTTCCCCGGCGCGCTTCGGCGAGTACTCCATCTACCAGTCGGTCATGGAAGTGGCGCTGGTCGTGGGCACGCTGGGCAGCTCGCTGCTGTTCTCGCGCAATGCGGCCACCGTACCGCCGGGCGTCACGCGCGGCGACGTGGTGCGCACGCTGGCCATCGGGCTGCCGCTGGCCGCGATGCTGGCGACCGTGATCCTCGCGGTGCAGCACATGCCGGTGGGCGACGCGCCCTTCCTGCTCGTGATTGCCACGCTGGCGGTCTTCGCATTCAACAGCCTGCGCCTCTCGTTCAGCCGCGGCCTCGGCCACGCAGGGCTGCTCAACCTGGAGACCGGCATCCGCTCGACCATCCTGGTCGCCGGCGTGGGCCTCTGCGTGGCGGTGCGCTTCGAGCTGGGCGTGGCGCACCTGCTGCTCATCAACCTGTTCGCCGTGGTGGTGGTTCGCCTGGCCATCGGCCTGCCGGGCAACGGAGCGGCGCCACCGGCCGGGCGGGCTGCGCTCGGGCTGGCGTCGCAGGCCGGCGCAACGATGTACTCGCTGCTCATGTTCCTGCTGCGCAAATCGGACCTGCTCATCGTGGCGTACTTCATGCCGCTCGGCTACGTGGGGGCCTTCAAGATCGCCTTCCTGCTGGCCGAGGCGCCGTCGCAGTTCGTGCAGGCTTTTCTCGTGACGAAGACACCCGCGATGCTGGAGACGGATGCGCACAACTTCTCCGCGGAAAAGCTGCGCCTCGCGAAGTATTCCTTCCTGCTGGGCTGCGGGCTCTTCGTCGGGCTGGCCGCCCTCATCTCGGTGGCTGCGCCGCTGCTCAAGCTGGGCAACGAGGCGCGCTCCATCTTCCTGTGCATTGCGCCGTACTTCCTGCTGCGCACCTACACGATCCATCACGAAATGGTGCTCTCGCTGAAGACCTCGATGGGGTCGCTCGGCCGGTGGGCGCTGCTGGAGGTTGCCCTGCGGCTGGCGTCCTACGTCGCGGTGGCGGCGATGTTTCCGGGCAAGCCGCACTACGTGTTCTTCATCGCCTGTGCGACCGACCTCGCGCTGTACGAAACACGCATGCGCCTGCATCTCGGCTTCTTCCCCCTGCTGCGCCTGCTGGCGCGGAGGCAGGCATCGTGAAGATCCTCCTCTACTCGATGAACTTCGCGCCCGAGCTGGCCGGCATCGGCAAGTACTCGGGCGAGATGGCTGAGTGGCTGCACGGCCGCGGACACGAGGTGCGGGTGATTGCGTCGCCGCCCTTCTTTCCGCAATGGTCGGTGTTCGAGGGCTACTCGGCGTGGAGCTGGCGCAAGACTGGCTGGAACGGTGTCACGGTCTGGCGCGCGCCCACCTGGGTACCGTCGAAGCCCCGTGCGCTGGGGCGCATCGGGCACCTGCTGTCCTTCACGCTGTCGAGCATTCCGTCGCTTCTGGCGCAGCTGCGCTGGAAGCCCGACGTGGTGTTCGTCGTGGAGCCGCCCATTTCCTGCACGCCGGCCGCCCTGTGCTTTGCGAAGCTGCTCGGCATCCGGTCGTGGCTGCACATCCAGGACTACGAGGTGGACGCGGCATTTGACCTCGGCTGGGTGCGCGGCGAACGGGTGCGGCGCTTCGCGCTGGCGGCCGAGCGCTGGCTCATGCAGCGGTTCGACCGGGTCTCGAGCATCTCGTCCACGATGTGCGCCAAGGCCCTGGAAAAAGGCGTGGACGAGGCCCAACTGGTGCTGTTTCCGAACTGGGTCGACGTGGAGGCCATCCAGCCTGTCGCAAGGCCGGCGGTGGCCGAAGGCGTGCCGCCGCAGGGCTATCGGGCCGAGCTGAACATTCCGGCCGACGCAGTGGTGGTGCTCTATGCGGGCAGCCTCGGCAGCAAGCAGGGCATCGAGCTGCTGGCCGAGGCGGCGCGCCTGCTGATCTGCTCTCACGGCATCCACTTCGTGTTCTGCGGCAACGGACCGAGCCGCGCCTCGCTGATGGACGCCTGCGTCCGGCTGACCAACACGCATTTTCTCGACCTGCAGCCGGCCGAGCGATTCAACGAACTGCTGGGCATGGCCGACATCCACGTGC
Organism: Variovorax sp. Varisp36; assembly: GCF_047304235.1. Taxonomy (NCBI): domain Bacteria; kingdom Pseudomonadati; phylum Pseudomonadota; class Betaproteobacteria; order Burkholderiales; family Comamonadaceae; genus Variovorax; species Variovorax sp. Varisp36. The sequence goes on along the minus strand of NZ_JBGLYU010000001.1, from coordinate 216,917 downwards.
TGCCCCAGCGCGCCGATGCCGCGGACCTCGTCATGCCGTCGAAGCTCGGCGGCATGTTCGCGAGCGGCCGCGCCGTGATCGTCACCGCGCACGCCGGCACCGCGCTCAGCGAGGCCGTATGGGGCCGCGGCGTGGTGGTCGAGCCTGGCGACGCGGCAGCGCTGGCCGATGCCATCGAACAGCTCTCCATGTCGCCCGCGACGCGCGATCTGCTGGGCTCGGCCGGCCGCCGCTTCGCGGAGGAAGAGCTGGACCGCGACACCATCCTGCTGCGCCTCGAAGAGGAACTGCAGCGCTGCATCGCGCGCTGACGAAACGCGCCGCACACCAGGACCACGACCATGCGCGCACCCAGAATTCTCGTGACCGGCGGCGCCGGATTCATCGGCAGCCATACCTGCGTGGCGCTGATCGCGGCGGGCTACCTGCCGGTGGTGCTCGACACGCTCGTCAACAGCGACGCGCGTTCGCTGCAGCGGGTGGCGTGCATCACGGGCGTCGAGCCCGTCCTCGTGTGCGGCGACGTGCGCGACGCGGTGGCGCTCGACCGGGTGTTCGCGGCGTACGACGTCGCAGCGGTGGTGCATCTCGCCGGCCTGAAGGCGGTCGGCGAATCGATGGTCGACCCGGTGAGCTACTACGACGTCAACCTCGCCGGCACGCTGGCGCTGGTGCAGGCCATGGACCGGACCGGCGTGCGCACGCTGGTGTTTTCCTCGTCGGCCACGGTGTACGGCGACTCGCAGCCCTCGCCGATCGCGGAAAGCGCGCCGTACGCTGCGGTGAACCCCTACGGCCGCACCAAGGCAATGGTGGAAAGCATGCTGGCCGACCTGGCTCGGGCCGACGCGCGCTGGAGCATCGCCTGCCTGCGCTACTTCAACCCCATCGGCGCGCACGAAAGCGGGCTGCTCGGCGAGCGGCCGCACGGGCCGCCCAACAACCTGATGCCCTACATCGCGCAGGTCGCGGCCGGCCAGTGCGAATGCCTGGTGGTGCATGGCGCCGACTACGACACCGTCGACGGCACCGGCGTGCGCGACTACGTGCACGTGATGGACGTGGCCGCGGGGGCCCCGGGGGGGCGGGGCCCCCCGGGCCCCCCCCCCCCCCCGGAAGAAGGCCCCCCCCCGCCCCCCCCCGCGGGGGCCCCCCCCCCCCCCCCGTGCGGCGGGGCCGCGCCGCCCGGGGGGGCGCCCCCCCCCCCGGCCCCCCGCCGGCCCGGCATTCTCATGGCCAACCTCGGCACCGGCCGCGGCGCATCGGTGCTGGAGGTGGTGTCGGCCTTCGAGCGCGCGAGCGGCCGCCGCATCGCGCTGCGCATCGGGCCGCGCCGACCAGGAGACGCACCCGCCTACTGGGCCGATGCGCGCGGCGCCTGGCAGGCCTTCGGCTGGCGCGCGCGCCGCGACCTCGACCAGATGTGCGCGGACAGCTGGCGCTGGCAGGCCGCGAATCCGCATGGTTTCGACGACCCGGCACCGGCCCATGCCTCGGGCCTGCCGCGCTTCCAGGACAACACCAGCACGAGCATCAACTCCAAACCGGGACACAGCCATGCCTGAAAACGCATCCTCATCTCCTGGCGAGCAGGCCGCTGGCCGCTCGGGGTATCCACCGGGTGTCTGCGCGCCCGCCGCGCCGCTATGGCCCGGTTTCCTGAGGGGGCAGGAAAACGCGCCGGTGCGCGTGCTGCTCGTCGACGACGACGAGTTCATGCGCCGGGTCATCGCGCAGGAACTGCTGTCGGACCTGCGCATCCAGCTCGAAGGCCAGGCCGGCAGCCTGCGCGACGGCCGCCGGCTGCTGGTCACGCACGAGTTCGACGTGTTGATGGTCGACCTGCGGCTGGGCGACGGCAGCGGCTTCGAGCTGATCCAGGAGGCCCGCGAACTCCACCGCGCGGGAGAGATCATCGTGATTTCCGCGATGGAGGACGAGGCGCACGTGCTGCATGCCTTCGAACTGGGCGCCACCGGCTACCTGCTGAAGGACGCCTGGCTGCAGAGCTTTTCCCAGGCCGTGCTGCAGGTGGTCAACGGTGGCGCGGCCATCACGCCGCGGCTGGCGCGGCGGCTGCTCTCGCGACTGATCCATCGGCCCGGCAACATGCCGCCGTCGGTGGAGCCGCCCGCGCGCGAGGCGACACTGACGGCCCGCGAGTGCGAGATCCTGCGCTGCGTGGCGCGCGGCCACGTCACCGACGAGATCGGCACCAAGCTCGGCATCTCGGGCCAGACCGTCAACGCGCACATCAAGAACATCTACAAGAAACTGCACGTGCATTCGCGTGCGCAGGCCGTGAGCTACGCGGCGTACTCAGGGCTGATCTGAAGCCCTCTTCCCACTCCCTCAAAAAGAAACGCAGGCAGGCCATCATGACAACCCCTCTCATCCATCCCGTGGTTCTGTGCGGCGGCAGCGGCACGCGGCTGTGGCCGCTGTCGCGCAAGGCGCTGCCCAAGCAGTTCGCGCCGCTGGTCGGCGGCAAGAGCCTGCTGCACCTCACGCTCGAACGACTGTCGGTGCTGAACCGCGACATCACCTGCATCACGTCGGAAGACCATCGCTTCCTGGTGAAGGAAACGCTGGAGAACGCCAATGCCACGGGCCGGCAGATCCTGGAGCCGGTGGCGCGCAACACCGCCGCGGCCATGGCCTCGGCCGCGCTGCTGGCCGATCCCGGCGACCTGCTGCTGTTCGCGCCGGCCGACCACCACATTCCAGACACCGCGCTGTTCGCCCGCACCGTGCGCACCGGCGTCAAGGCAGCACTGGCCGGCAAGATCGTCACCTTCGGCGTGGTGCCGAGTTTTCCGAGCACCGCCTACGGCTACATCGAGGCCGGCGAGCCCTCGGCCGACGGGCGCAGCCAGGCCGTCGCGCGCTTTGTGGAAAAGCCGACGGCGGCGGTGGCCGAAACACTGATCCTGCACGGCGGCTACAGCTGGAACGCGGGCATCTTCCTCGTGCAGGCGCGCACGCTGGTCGCGGCGCTGCGCGAGCACGCGCCCGACATCCTCCTGGCCTGCGAACATGCCACCGCCGCGGTGGCTGCCGACGGCAGCTTTCTGCGGCTGGAGCCCGTTGCCTTCGAGGGCTGCCGCGCCGACAGCATCGACTACGCCGTGCTCGAAAAGCACAAGGACATCGCGGTCGTGAAATTCGAAGGCGCCTGGAGCGACGTCGGCAGCTGGAACGCGGTTGCCAGCCTGCATCCGGCGGACGATGCGGGCAACCGCCTGAGCGGCAAGGCCAGCGCGCTGAATTCGCGCAACACCTTCATCCACGCGCCGCACCGGCCGGTGGTGGCGCTGGGCACCGAAGACCTGATCATCGTGGACACGCCCGACGCCGTGCTGGTGGCCGGCGTGGGCTGCGCCGAGCAGGTGGCTGACGTCGTGCGCAAGCTCGTGCGGGAAGGCTGCGCCGAGGCCACCCAGCACCGCCGCGTGGTGCGGCCCTGGGGCGCGTACGACAGCATCGACCTGGGCGAGCGCTTCCAGGTCAAGCGCCTGACCGTCAAGCCCGGCGGCAAGCTGTCGCTGCAGATGCACCACCACCGCGCGGAGCACTGGATCGTCGTGCAGGGCACGGCGCGGGCCACCTGCAACGGCGAAGTCACGCTGGTGCGAGAGAACGAATCGATCTACCTGCCCTCGGGAGCGATCCACCGGCTGGAGAACCCGGGCAAGACCGTGCTCGAGGTGATCGAGGTGCAGACCGGCGGCTACCTGGGCGAGGACGACATCGTGCGCTTCGACGACACCTACGGCCGCTGCGGGCCGGCCAGGATACTGGCGGACGCGTCGGCCGGATCGGGCGCGACCGCGGTGCTGCAGGCGCCCGTGGACCACTGAATTTCCGCGTTCAGCCGAATCCGAATGTCATCGGGGCAGGTACGGCGTGATGTTCTTCAGCGCATTGGCAACGTAGGCTTCCTTCTCGCCCACGGGGGCGACGTAGTGAAGCGCCGCGGTGGCGGCTTCGAGCCCCTCGGTGCGGGCGATGATCCAGCCGGCCAGATAGGGAGAAGCAAGGCAGCCGCCCGCGGTGGCGACATTGCCGCGCGCATAAAAGGGCTGGTTCAGCACTTCCACCCCCGCCTCCTGCACCCACGGCTTGGTGGTCAGGTCGGTGCAGGCCGGCACGCTGCCCACGAGGCCCAGCTTCGCCAGGATCAACGTGCCCGAGCACTGGGCCGCGATCAGCTGGCGCGCCGGATCGAGCGCGAGGCGCCCCATCAGCTCGGGACTGGCGACGACATCGCGCGTCCGGATGCCGCTGCCGACGACGACCGCATCCGCATGGCGCGCGTCTTCGAGCAGGGACTGCGCACGAACAGTCACGCCGTTCATCGACGTGACTTCCGCCGTCGGGCAGCACAGGCTCACGCGCCAGTCCGGCTTCTTGATCCGGTTGAGGACGCCGAGCGCGATGAGCGAATCAAGTTCATTGAAGCCGTCGAAGGTAAGGATCGCGATGTGCATGGTGTCCGTGGAGTTCGTGCGTTGGAAGAAGGGGCGCGCCCATCGTAGGAGAGACGATCAATACAATCAAAAAATTGTCATGGATACATCCCGCGATGGCCGAAGCCCGCTACAAGCAACTGGTCGATCAACTCGCTGCCGAGATCCGCGCGGGGCGCCTGCAGCCCGGCACCCGCCTGCCCACGCACCGGCGGCTGGCCGAACGCCACGGGCTGGCGCTGGTCACTGCATCGCGCGTCTATGCGGAGCTCGAGGCCATGGGGCTGGTCAGCGGCGAGGTCGGCCGCGGCACCTTCGTGCGCGAGACCGTGCGGCCTCGCGGACTGGGTATCGACCAGCAGGCCGTGGCCGCGGGCCTGGTGGACCTGAACTTCAACTACCCCTCGCTGCCCGGACAGGCCGAGCTGCTGCGCGGCGCATTGCGCCAGCTTGCCGCCGGCGGCGAACTGGAAGCGATGCTGCGCTATGCGCCCCATGGCGGCCGGATGCACGAACGCGCCCGCGTTGCGCGGCACCTCGAGTCGCGCGGGCTGGCGGCCGAACCGTCGAGGGTGCTGATCGTCGACGGCGCGCAGCACGGGTTGGCAGTGACGGTCATGGCGCTGCTGCAGCCGGGCGACGTGATCGCGGTCGATGCCCTCACCTACCCGGGCTTCAAGGTGCTCGCCGAGGCGCAGCGGCTGGAGCTGGCACCCATTCCGGCATCCGGCCAGGGACCCGACCTTGACGCGCTGGAGCGCCTGTGCACGCAGCGCCGCGTGCGGGCCGTCTACACCATGCCGACCTTGCACAACCCGCTCGGCTGGGTGATGAGTGCGAGCCGGCGCCGCCGCCTGGCCGCCATCGCGCGGCGGCACGGCCTGCTCGTCATCGAAGACGCGGCCTACGCCTTTCTGGCCGACGACCCGCCTCCCCCGCTGGCAACGCTGGCACCGGAGACGACCGTGTACGTCTCGGGCTTGTCCAAGAGCGTGGCGACCGGGCTGCGCGTGGGCTTCGTCGTAGCCCCGGAAGCCTGGGTGCCGAAGATCGAACGGTCGATCCGGGCCACGACCTGGTGCAACCCCGGCGTGACCACGGCAATCGCCTGCGCGTGGCTGGAGGACGGCACCGTCGGCCGGCTCGAATCCGAGAAACGGCACGACGCCGCGACGCGGCAGGCCATTGCCGGCGACGCGCTCGCCGGGCTGCGCTGCGTGTGCCACCCGGCGTCGTACTTCGTCTGGCTGCCCTTGCCGGAAGAAACGCGCGCCGACCGCGTCGCGGCGGCGCTGATGCGCGATGGCGTGTCGGTGTCGACGGCCGAGCCTTTTTCCGCCTCGCAGCACGTGCCGCATGCGCTGCGGCTGGCGCTCGGCTCCGTCGGGTTGGACAGCCTGCGCAGTGCATTGCGGACGGTGCGCCGGGTGATTGCGGAACAGTCCTTCTGAGAGTGCCTGCAGAGGCGACACGGCCGTTTCATCGGGGGTGTCCATGCCGGCGAGTGGTGGCGAGGAGCCATCGCAAGCTATATTGCCTGCTCCCCAACCTGAGAGAAATCACCATGGCAAAAGCCTACTGGGTCAGTGCATACCGTGCCATCAAGGACGCCGACAAACTTGCGGCCTACGCAAAGCTGGCCGGCCCGGCAATCACCGCCGGTGGCGGACGCTTTCTGGCGCGAGGGCTGCCGGCCCAGGTCTACGAATTCGGACTGGCCCAGCGCACCGTGTTGGTCGAATTCGACAGCATCGATCATGCAAGATCCGTTCATGACAGCCCCGACTACCAAGCGGCGCTGGCTGCACTGGGCGACGGTGCCGAACGGGATCTGCGGATCATCGAAGGGGTGTGAACAATCCCCGGCAAGGCGGGCGCGGAATGCGCGAATTTTCTTCTGGAGGACCGATGAACTACCAAGGCAGCTGTCACTGTGGCCGGATCGCTTTCGAAGTCGAGGGCGACATCCAAGGGGCAATGGCATGCAACTGCTCGATGTGCCAGCGCAAGGGGTCGTTGTTGTGGTTCGTGCCGCACGACCGGCTCAGGCTGAAGACGCCAGCCGAGGACATGAGCAACTACATGTTCAACAAGCACGTGATCTCGCATCGCTTCTGCCCGGTCTGCGGCATCCATCCCTTCGGCGAAGGCACCGATCCCAAGGGCAACAAGATGGCGGCCATCAACATCCGCTGCCTCGAGGGCATCGACCTTGAGGCGGTGCCGGTACAGCATTTCGACGGACGTTCGAAGTAAACCCGGCCCCTTGCTGCAACTCCGTCAAAGCCATTCGCACCCACAACAGGAGCGAGGGATGGAAAAGGGTGCAATCTCAGTGAGCAGAGCGGAACTGGGCGACGTTGCAGATCTTCTCGCCATCCTGAACGGCGCTACCCAATACAAAGTCGAGCGCGGCGATATGGCTTGGGGTAGCGAGGCAAGGTCTGAACAACGTGTGCGCGACGCGATGGCTGAGAGCCAGATGTACATCGTCCGGCAGGACGGCAGGTCCGTCGGTACGACTTGCCTTCAATGGGACGATGAGCACTACTGGGGCAAGCAGCAGCCGATCGCGGGCTACATCCACGGCCTCGCCGTCGAAAGTAGCGTTCACGGACAAGGCATAGGTGCGATGGTTATCGAGTGGGCGCTGCACCAAACCTTCCTGCAAGGGCGGCAGTTCCTTCGGCTGGACTGCAGCGCCAGGAACGCCGGTCTCTGCAGGTACTACGAGCGGCAGGGGTTCATTCAAGTCGGTCAACGGGTTCTGCAAAGCGGCTACATAGCGGCGCTATACCAGTGCGAAGCGTCTCACTGCTGAGAAATGCCTGGTTCACCCGAGCGTTCTTTTGCTGGCGAGCGCAAGGGTCGCACGGATGCAGCTGCGGCGCGCAAAGAATGACGCGACTCATCGAGCTGCCGAAGGCAGTTGCTTTACTTCTTCGCCGACGCTAAAAGCCATCAGGTCCTGGCCGACGACGAGCGGCCCGTTGTACGTCTTGCGCGTCTGCTCGATCAGCGCGTCCACCGTCGGACGAGGGAATTTGGTGTCGGACAGGAACACCAGGTGGCTGTAGACCGCCAGCTTTGGCTTCGCTGCGGTGAAGACCGCACCCGCATCGGCTGGTGTGACGTGGTGGGCAACGATGGCCTGGAAGCCTTGGTTCGAAGCGAGGGCTTGCTCGTTGACCATGCACACTTCGTGAATCAGCAGATCCACGCCGGTGGCGAACTTCACGAGATTGTCGCTGCGCCGCGTGTCGCCTGAGATCAACACGGAGTGGCCGTTGTAGTCGATCCGGTAGCCATAGGCCGGCTTGATCTTGTCGCCATGGTCGACCTCGAACGCCGTGACCCTGACTCCGCCATGCTCGAACACCGCGACGCCGTTGCCGCTGAACTCGCGAGCATCGATCCGCGCAGCGTCGGCCGAGAGATGCTCGTCGGCGACCCGGGTTGTCACGTCGTCGGCGTAAGCGGCCTCCAAGCCCCGGGCCAGGGGTAGCACCCCGCTCGGGCCGATCAGCCTCAGAGGCTGTTTGCGTCGACCGTAGGGGGTGTCGATCCAACCGGTGAGCCAGATGTCGGGCAGGCCGACGGTATGGTCCGAGTGGTAGTGAGTAAGGAAGACCGCATCGAGCTTGCCAATTGGTACCCCGGCCTGCCACAGGCGGATTGATGAGCCGCGACCGGCGTCGAACAGGAGGTTCTGCCCGCCTGCGGTAACCAGAGTGCTCATGGAAAAGCGCTCAGGGCTGGGGTTGGGCGAGCCGGTACCGAGCAAAGTAACCTTTATCTCGCCATCGTCGGCGTAAGTCCAACCGGTGAAAAGCAAGGCCAAGGCGACCAGAAGGGCGCGGAAGAGAGGGCTCATGGAGAACATCCTGATATGCGAATGGGGGAGTAGTCCGGCGCTGCGGTGCCGACGTCCGGGCCGCGACGGGCAGGACGTTCAGGTGTCGCGTTTCGTCCTAGATGCGAAATATATAGTTAGTTTATATAACTACTTTTGATGAGGTCATGAGCGTTTTCACCTATAACGCCAACTTGTCAGTGAGGTTTGTCGACAAGCTGCAGCACTCAACTTCAACCCCCGCCCAGCCGTCGCCTTCTTGCCTCGCGTTCGCATCGATGCATGCGCACCGATGACCCGCTGCGAGGCGCAGCGATCGTTCATCCATGCGGTGAGCGGAGGTGATGCCTTCGTTGCCCGCTCCGCAACGCGCGCGTCACCAACCGTGGAACCGTCCCCAGGTCTTCAGCGCGCCCTCTTCCGACAGCGCGTGATATTCGGGAAACTGCGCGCCCGTCGCGCAGGCGTGGTTCGGCAGAATGCGCAACCGCGTGCCGATGGGAAAGCGCGCCGCGATGTCCGCGTCCGGCGCGCCTTCGCGCGAAAGGATGCCGTGCTCCTGGTTGGCACCGCTGAGCACGTAGCCATCCAGCACCTTGCCGTCGATACCGCAGACCTGCCCGTAACCGAAGTCGCGCTTCTGCTTCTGCGTGCCGCGGTCGCGGCTCATGGCCATCCAGCCCGCGTCGACGATGGCCCAGCCCTTTTCGGCCTGGTGGCCAATCACCGTGGTGAGCACGCTCAAGGCAATGTCGGCCTCGGTGCACACGCCGACGTTGCGCATCACGAGGTCGAAGAACACGTACACGCCGGCCCGCACCTCGGTCACGCCGTCGAGCGCCTGGGCCATCAGCGCCGTGGGCGTGGAGCCGACGCTGACCACGGGACATGGCAGGCCCGCGCCGCGCAGACGCTGTGCGGCGCGCACGCAGCCCGAGCGCTCCTGTTCGGCCATCGCCCTCAGGGCTTCTGGCGTGTCCAGCTCGTAGCTGGAGCCGGCATGGGTCATCACGCCGCCAAGGCGCATGCCGCCGTCGTGCAGCGCGTGTGCCACGTCGAGCAGCGCGTCTTCCTCGGGGCGGATGCCGCAGCGGTGGCCGTCGGTGTCGACCTCGATCAGCACGTCGAACACTTCGCCGTTCGCGCGGCCGAACGCGGCAATCGCCCGCGCCGATTCCACGCGGTCGGTGATGATGCCGAGCGCACAGCCTCGCCGGCGCAGGTCCAGCGCATGCGGCAGCCGGTGCGGCGCCATGCCGACGGCATAGAGGATGTCGGTGAAGCCCCCGGCGAGGAACTGCTCGGCCTCCTTCAGCGTGGAAACGGTGATGCCCTGCGCGCCCGCGCCGCACTGCGCCTTGGCAACGTCGATGCATTTGCTGGTCTTCACGTGCGGGCGAAAGCGCACGCCGAGTTCGTTCATGCGCTGCTGCATGCGCGCGATGTTGTGCTGCATGCGCGCCTGTTCGATGAGGGCGGCAGGTGTGTCGATGGTGGAAAGGGTACTCATGGCCACCGACTGTACGTTTCAAGGCCGTGCCTGTGCTTCAATGCACGGTCATCAATCGTTAAGCAGAAGTTAATGATCCAGGTCGAGGACATGCAGCTCGCCGCCGCCCTTTTGCGCGAACCCTCGCTGAGCGCGGCGGCCCGCGCGCTCGACGTGACGCCGCCCGCGCTGTCGATGCGGCTGCGCAAGCTCGAAGCCGCGTTGGGCCTGTCGCTAGCCACCCGCACCGCACGGCGGCTGAGCCTCACGCCAGAAGGCGAACGCTTCGCGCGCGAGGCCGCCGCGCTGCTCGGGCAGATCGAGGGCCTGCGCGAATCAATGCAGCGTGACGACCGGCGGCTCACCGGCGCGCTGCGCATCGCCGCGCCCTTCGGCTACGGCCGGCAGTACATCGCGCCGATGCTGGCGCGCTTCGCCCGGCTGCATCCGGGGCTGCGCGTGCAGCTCGACCTGCGCGAAACCCCGTGGCCCGACCGGCACGACGTCGACGCGGTGATCCACATCGGCACGGTGCGCGATTCTTCATGGGTGGCGCGCACGCTGAGCCCCAACGAGCGCTGGCTGTGCGCGAGCCCGGACTACCTGCGCCTGCACGGCGTGCCGCGTGCACCGCGCGATGTGCTGGCGCACGGCTGCATCTGCATCCGGGAGAACGACGAAGACGTGACGCTGTGGCACGTGCGTCCGTCCAAAGGCGCAGCGGGGTCATCGGGCAAGCGGTCGGCCGAGCGGGAAACGCTGCGCATCTCGCCCGCCTACGTCACCAACGATGGCGGCGTGGCCCGGCAATGGGCCGAGCAAGGCATGGGCCTCGTGCTGCGTTCCGAATGGGACGCGGCCGACGCCGTCGCGCGCGGCACGCTGGTGCGCGTGCTGGCCGACTGGCAGTTCGACAGTGCACCGGTCACGCTGCTGGTACCGAGCCGCAAGGGCCGCACGGCGCGCGTGCAGGCCGTCGTCGGGTTCCTGGTCGAGAGCTTCGGGGATGCGGGAAAGCAGCTGGGCGCATAGCGATAGCCGGATTCGTCCACTGCCGCCCGCAACAGGACTACGATGTTTTGCGGCCGCCTTGCCGCCGCTGTCCAACCAACAACCTGAAGGAGACCGATCCCATGTCCAACCATGTCTACAAATCGCTCGAACTGACGGGCTCCTCGCCGACGGGCATCGAAGATGCCGTGCAGGTGGCCATCGCCAAGGCGCACGAGACGGTGCGCAACATCCAGTGGTTCACCGTGACCGAGACACGTGGGCATGTGGTCGACGGCAAGGTGGCGCACTGGCAAGTGACGTTGAAGATCGGCTTCACGCTGGAGTGAAGCGACGGACGCGGGGCGGCACGCTGCGCAGGCCCGCTAGCGCAAGTACCCCAGGTCCCGCAGGTCGGAGCGCACGGCCGAGCGATCCACCCCTTGTATCGGCAGGCTCACGAGCAGTTCCAGCCGGCGGCGCAGCGAGAACAGCATCTGGATCGCGTCGTGCGCGATCTTGTCGAGGTCGCTGCCATCGGCCACGTCCGGGTAGGCCCACAACGCCGCGTCGGGCTGGCCGGGCCATGGCGGCTGGCGGGATTCGGTGGTCGCATCCAGCGTGATGACGAAGTCTGCCGCCGCTGCATTCGCGCGCACCAGTTCGTCCCAGCTGCGCGGCGGCCGCAGCGGCACGGGGATGCTCGTGCTCTTCAATGCGGCGACGGCTGCGGGATGGAACTCGTGGGCGACCTGCCCAGGTTGACCGCAGGAAGATGCCGAGAACCGCTTCGGGTCCAGGTGCGCGAGGCACGCTTCGGCCAGGATGCTGCGTAATGAATTTCGTCGCGAGACGAAGATCACGCCGATACGTTTTTGCATGGAACCTTGACTATAGCCAAGCGTGCTGAATCCGTCCTGACCACCGCACTGCACAACGGCCTGCGAACGGTGCAGACTTGGGGGCATGGACAAGCATTTTCTGAACCCGCTTTTCGCGCCCGCCTCCATCGTGGCCTTCGTCGGCCACGCCGACGATCCGGGCGGCCAGACTCCGGCGGGCCACACGCTGCGCGAGGCCTTTCGCACCGACCGCTTCGACGGCACATTGCGCTTTCTGGACGTGCGCACCAAGGGCACGCTCGAAGAGTTGGCCCAGACCCACGCCGACCTCGCACTGATCGCGCTGGCGCCGCGCGACGTGGCGGCCGCGCTTGAAATCGCAGGGCGCATCGGCTGCACGGCGGCAGCGGTTCTTTCGAGCGGCATCGGCGCGGACCAGGCGGCTCAGTGGCGCAAGATCGCGCAGCGCGAAGGGGTGCATCTGCTGGGGCCGAACTCGCTGGGTTTCCAGCGGCCGCTGCTGCATCTGAATGCGAGTGCAGCCGGTCCGCTGGCCAGGCCGGGGCCGCTCGCACTGGTGTCGCAATCGGGTGCGCTCACGGCCTCGATGCTCGACTGGGCGCGGCAGAACGGCGTCGGTTTTTCCAGCGTGGTGTCGCTGGGCCCGCACACCTCGGTCGACATTCCGCAGGTGCTCGACTTCCTCGCCAACGACCAGGCCACGCACAGCATCATCGTGTACCTCGAAGGTATTGCCGACGCGCGCCGCTTCATGAGCGCGCTGCGCTCGGCCTCGCATGCCAAGCCGGTGGTGGTACTCAAGGCCGGCCGCAAGCCCGCGGGCAACGAGGCCGCGCAGACACATAGCGCGGCCATCGTGGGCAGCGACGACGTGTTCGATTCCGCCTTGCGCCGCGCGGGCGCCGTGCGCGTGCGTTCCTTCGTCGAACTGTTCTCGGCCGCCAAGTGCCTGGCCTCGCGCTACCGCCCCGTGGGCAAGCGGCTTGCGGTGGTCACCAACGGCGGCGGCCCCGGTGTGCTGGCGGCCGACTGGATCAACGAGATCGGGCTCGACCTGGGCAAGCTCTCCGCGCCCGCGCAGAAAGTGCTGCAGCCCGCCCTGCCCCCGCTCGCCTCGCTGGCCGACCTGATCGACCTTTCTGAAGAGGCCCTGCCCGCGCACTACCGCGCCGCCATCGACGCAGCCTCGGCCGACAGCCAGGTCGACGGCGTGCTCGCCATCTTCTCGCCCAAGGCCGGCGCCGACGCGGCCGCCACCGCGAAAGCACTGGCGGACATTCCGCGGCCGATGAACAAGCCGCTGCTGGCCTGCTGGATGGGCGACTCTTCCGTCGGCAAGGCGCGCTCGGTGCTGGCCGAGGCAACCATCCCGAGCTTTCGCACGCCAGAGGCCGCGGTGGGCGCCTTCGGCAACATCGCGGCCTTCTACCAGAACCAGCAGTTGCTGCAGCAGACGCCGCCGCCGCTGTCGGCGCTGGCCAAGCCCGACATCGAGGGCGCGCGCCTGCTGATCGAAAGCGTGCTGGCCGAGCGGCGCCGTGTGTTGACGGAGATGGAATCGAAGTCGCTGCTGTCGTCCTTCCACATTCCGATCACGCGCACGATGCTCGCGCGCAGCGCCAGCGAGGCGATGATGATCGCGACGCAGCTTGGCTTTCCGGTGGCGCTGAAGATCGATTCGCCCGACATCCCGCACAAGTCGGACGTCGAGGGCGTCGCGCTCAACGTGATGAACGGCACCGACGCGCGCGACACCTACATCGAGATGATGGAGCGCGTAGCCCGCCTCGCGCCCGAGGCGCGCATCAACGGCGTGACTGTGCAGAAGATGGTGCGGGCGCGGCGCGGCCGCGAGATTTACGTGGGCATGGTGACCGACGAACCCTTCGGCCCGGTCATCGTCTTCGGTGCGGGAGGCACCATGATCGAGCTGCTGAACGACCGCGCAATGGAGCTGCCGCCGCTCAACCAGTTTCTCGCGCACCGGCTCATCGAGCGCTCGCGCGTGGCGCAGACGCTGGGTGAATGGCGCGGCGCGAGTGCCGTGAACATGGAAGCGATCGAAGACGTGCTGCTGCGCGTGTCTGAAATGGTGTGCGAGCTGCCCGAGCTGCGCGAGATGGACATCAACCCGATCATCGTGGACGAGTCGGGCGCGGTGTCTGTCGATGCGCGCATCGTGATCGGCAGCAGCACGCAGGCGGCGGCGGGCCACCTGGGCAACGGCTACCAGCACCTGGCGATCATGCCGTACCCCGCGCGCTACCGGCGCGAGTGGCCCCTGCCGGGCACCGGCGGCGGCACCTACATCGTGCGGCCGGTACACCCCAACGACGCCCAGATGCTGCAGGCGCTGGTGCAGGGCCTGTCGCCCGAGAGCCGCTGGTTCCGCTTCGTCTCGCGCTTCCACGAACTGCCGCCGTCGATGCTGTCGCGCTTCACGCTGATCGACTACGACCGCGAGATGGCGCTGGTGGCGGTGATGCTGGAGCGCAGCGTGTCGCCCGAAGGCACCGTGCTCGAGAGCGAGCACATCGTGGGGGTGTCGCGCTACGTCACCAACCCCGACCAGACCAGCTGCGAGTTCTCGCTGGTGGTGGCCGACGAGTTCAGCGGCAAGGGCATCGGCTCGCGGCTGATGGAAAGCATCATCGACGTGGCGCGCGACAAGGGCCTCGCGGAAATCGACGGGCTGGTGCTGGCCAACAACCCCGACATGCTGAAGCTGGTGCGGCGGCTGGGCTTCACGGTGAAGCCCTTCCCCGAGGACCCGGACTTCAAGCTCGTGACTTACATGCTGTAGGGCTCGCCTTCTCTTGAAAAAAAACGGGCCGAAGGCCCGTTGAAAAGTCGCCCGTCGAATTGCAGAAAGCGCAACCCGACTCCGACTCACCTCGAACTCAATGCCTCAGGGTCTCCCCTCTCTCTCCATCCTCCAGTTCAAAGCGCCCGCCAACCGAGTTCCGGCGCGATGCGGCCAGACAAGTCGGTCAGGATCTGTTCGTATTCCGCACCGCTGAAGTTGTAGGGCAGCTCCACACGCAATTCGCTCACATGCGGCAGTACCGGGTCGTGCCGCAGGCGCTCTAGGATTTCGTCGGAGGTACCCACGAGGTCGCCCGCGAACAGCGTGCGCCGCTCGCCCTGCGGCGTCAGCGTGCGTTCGACGCGGCCGGCCGCAAACTCGCGGTAGCGCTTGCGCGTGGCGGCATCGGCGCCATCGAGCGGCACGATCACGCGGCCCAGCGCCACCCTGCCCCTGCGCCCATCCGCTTCGCTGGCGCGATAGCGCTCGACGAGGCCCAGCTGCGCCTGCAAAAAGTCGTCGGTGGTCTCGCCCGACAGCACATTGCCCAGCAGCAGGTTGAATGCATTGCGTCCCGCCCACTCGACCGAGCGCAGCGAACCGCCGCCGTACCAGAGCCGGTCGGTCAAGCCCTGTGGGTACGGTTGAATGCGCGGCCGCACGCGACCGCCGGCCGACTCGACAAAAGTCTGCTCATCGCCAAGCAGCGTGTCCTCCAGGTTGGCCTTGAGCCGCCCGACGCGCTTGTGCGTGAAGTCGATGGTGTTCGGCGCCGCGTCGTAGAAGCGGTTGCCCAACAGCGCGCCATGCTGCGGCGCGCCCGCGCTCAGGCCCACCTGCAGCCGGCCGCGCGACAGCACGTCGACCGTGGCGAGGTCTTCGGCAAGCCGGAACGGATTCTCGTAGCCCATCTGGATCACTGCTGCGCCCAGCTCGATGCAACGCGCACGCTGCGTTGCGGCGGCCAGGAAGGTCGCGGCCGACGACACGCCGCGCTCCAGGTGCCGCTGCCGCACCCATGCACCGTTGAAGCCGAGCTTCTCGCCGAATTCGAAGAGCTTCAGCGCGGCTTCGAGTCCGGTGTGCGGATCGCCCTCGGCGTAGTTGCCGGGCGTGAGGAATGCAAGATGGCGGATGCTCATGGCGCGAACTTCGGCAAACCGGGCGGGTTGGTCTCCGACTTCGGCAAGGCTTCTTCCACGAGGCTCCAGCGCGCCAGGGCCTTGGCGTAGGTGCCGTTGCGGATCAGGCCATTGGCAGCGGTGGTCAGCGCCACCGCGAGGCCGCTGCCCTTGCGCGTGGCAATGGCCACGTCCGACTTCAGCGGCCAGCCCGCGTTGACGGTGCCGACCAGCCTGATCTGCCCGTTCTTCGCGGCCTCGTAGGCCTGTGGCGCGTTGGGATTGAAGTTGGCATCGACCCGCTTGGTGACCACCGCCAGCGTGCGCGTCACATCATCGTCGTAGTACTGGATCTCGACGGGCTTCAAACCCGCCGCAACGTTCTGCCGGTTCCACTCGAGCAGGATGCGCTCCTGGTTGGTGCCGGCGCCGGTCGTCAGCTTGAGGCCCGCCACGTCCTTCGGCTCCTTGATCGACTTGATCGCGCTGTCGGTGCGCACATAGAAGCCATGCAGGCCGAGGCGGTAGGTCGAGAAGTCGAACTTCTCCTTGCGCTGCTCGGTCACGCCCACGTTGGAGATCACCGCGTCGTACTTACCCGAGCTCAGGCCCAGCGGCCAGTCGGCCCAGGCGATGGGCTGCAGGTCGAGCTTCAGGCCCAGCGCATCGGCGATGAGCAGCGCGAAGTCGGCGTCGAAGCCGACGACCGTCTTCGCGTCGGTGGCGTAGGTCGAGATGGGTGGGGCGAACGGCGCAATGGCGACGGTCAGCACGCCTTCTTTCACGAATCTGAAGCTCGGTGGAATGGCATTGACGGCTTCCGCGTCCTTGCCGGCGCGCAGACGGCTGCGCTGTTCGGGGCTGAAGTCGAACTTGTCGGCAGCCTGCACCGCGCCGGCAACCAGCGCGAGTGCGACGAAGCTGCGGGCGATCCAGGCGCCCGGTGCGTACTTGAAAGTCATGCCCATCGCTCAGTTCTTCGGCAGGCCTGGCGGATTGGTGCGCGAGGCCTCGATGGCTTCGGAATTCAGGTTCCAGCGCGAAAGCGCCTTGGCGTAGTTGCCGTTCCTGATCTGCGCGTTCAGTGCGAGCGTGATGGCGTCCGCAATGCCCGAGCCCTTGCGTGAAGTGACTGCAATCTCGGCGTTCTGCGGCCAGCCGCCGGAGAACACACCCGCGAGCTTCGTCTTGCCGTCGCGCGCCTCATAGGCCGCGATGGCGTTCGGGCCCACGTACGCGTCGGCGCGGCCCGACTGGATCGCCAGCCGCTGCACCACATCGTCGTCGTAGTACTGGATCTCGACCGGCTTCAGCCCGGCCGCCACGTTCTGTTTGTTCCAGCGCAGCAGGATCTGCTCCTGGTTGGTGCTGGCCGACACGATCACCTTCAGACCCGCGATGTCCTTCGGCTCCTTGATGGCGCCAAGCTTGCTGTCGGACTTCACGTAGATGCCGATCTGGTCGTTGCGGTAGGTGGAGAAGTCGAACTTCTCCTTGCGCTCTTCGGTCACTGTCACGTTGGACACCACCACGTCGAACTTGCCCGACTGCAGGCCCAGCGGCCAATCGGCCCAGGCGGTGGACACCAGCTCCAGCTTGCGGCCGAGGCTGTCGGCCACCAGCTGGGCGATGTCGGGGGCGTTGCCCACGGGCGTCTTCGTGTCGGTCGCATAGGCCGCGAACGGCAGGCGGCCGGTGGTCGTGCCGACGACGAGCACGCCCTCCTTCTGGAACTTGAAGTCCTTCGCGAGCTTGACGGCCTCGTCGAGCTTCTGCGCGCGCGGCCGGCCGGCCTGCTCGGGGCTCAGGTCGGCGGCGGGTTGCGCCAGGGCAGCCAGGGGCAGCAACGTCGCCAGAAGAGCGGACAGGATGTTTCGTCGATGGGTCATGAAGAGCGATGCAGTAGAGAAAGAAAAGGATGAGGAATCAAAGAACCTTGGCCAGGAACTCAGCCGTGCGCGGATGCTCCGGCGCGTTGAACACCTTGTCGGGCGTGCCGGTTTCGAGAATGCGGCCGCGCTCCATGAAGACGATGGTGTCGGCCACCTCGCGCGCAAAACCGATCTCGTGCGTCACGATGACCAGCGTGGTGCCCGAGCGCGCCAGCTCCTTGATGACGGCCAGCACCTCGCCCACAAGCTCGGGGTCGAGCGCCGAGGTGGGCTCGTCGAACAGCAGCACCTTGGGCTTGAGCGCGAGCGCGCGCGCGATGGCCACGCGCTGCTGCTGGCCGCCGGAAAGCTGGCGCGGATAGGCATGCGTCTTGTCGCCCAGGCCCACGCGCCCCAGCAGCTCGGAGGCCAGTGCCTCGGCTTCGGCGCGCGGCAGGCCGCGCACCGACACCGGCGCCTCGACGATGTTCTCCAGCACCGTGAGGTGCGGGAACAGGTTGAAGTTCTGGAACACCATGCCCACGTCAACGCGGCGCTTGAGGATTTCCTTCTCGTGCAGCTCGTAGAGCGTGTCCGCGTCGCGGCGGTAGCCGATGAGTTCGCCGTCGATGGCAATGAAGCCGTCGTCCACGCGCTCCAGGTGATTGACGACGCGCAGCAGCGTCGACTTGCCCGAGCCCGACTGGCCGAGGATGACCGTCACGCTGCCCTGACCCACGGTGAGCGTCACGTCGTCGAGTACCTTGAGCATGCCGAAGCTCTTCGAAACGCCGTGGATCGTGACCTCGCCGCCCCGCGTGAGCGGATCGGTCCAGCGCGGCACCTGCGCGGGGGCGTCGGCGGCGACCGGCGCTCCGGTCACGGGTGCCACGGTCGGCGTCTTCGATCGCCACAGGCCGCGCACCACGCCACCGAGCCACGAACGCGGCGGATGGCGCAGCGCGCCGCGCGAAAAATACCGCTCGATGTAGTGCTGCGCCACCGACAGCACCGTGAGGATGATGAGGTACCACACCGTCGCCACCATCAGCAGCGGAATCACTTCGAGGTTGCGCCGGTAGATGATCTGGATCGTGTAGAACAGCTCGGGCAGCGCCAGGATGTAGAGGTTCGACGTGCCCTTGGCCAGCCCGATGATGTCGTTGAAGGCCGTCGGCAAGATCGTGCGCATCGCCTGCGGCAGCACGATACGCAGCGACTGCCTTCCGCGCGACAGCCCCAGTGCCGCCGCCGCTTCGAGCTGCCCCTGCTCCACCGAAAGGATGCCGCCGCGCACGATCTCCGAGGCAAAGGCCGCCTGGTTCAGCGTGAGGCCCAGCAGTGCCGCCACGAACGGGCTGATCAGCTGCGTGGTCGGGTACGAGAAGAAGGTGACGTCGGTGCCCGGAATGCCCAGCGCCACAGTCTCGTAGAGGTAGCCGAGGTTGTTGATGATCAGCAGCAGCACGATCACCGGAATCGACCGGAAGATCCACGTGAACACCCATGACAGCCGCGCCAGCAGCGGCGAGCGGGAGACGCGTGCCAGCGCCAGCCCGGTGCCGAAAAAGAAGCCGAGCAACGCGCCCAGCGCCGTCAGCAGCAGCGTGCGGCCCAGCCCTTCGAGCACCGGCTGCGCAAAGAACCATTCGGCGAACACGCCCCAGCCCCAGCGCGGGTTGGTGAGCGTCGAATGCAGCACGATACCGATGACCGCCACGGCAAAGATGGTGCCGGCCGTGCGGGCCGGGTACTTCGCCGGCACGACGCGGAAGTGCGAGTAGTCGCCCTTGGCGGGTGCTGGCGCTGCTGCCGCGCGCGGCGGTTGAGGCGCGCGAACGGGCGCAGGGCTGCGCGGCTCGGCGCCGGCGTCGAGGACGGTCGTGTTCATCGCAGTACCGCCTCGGCTCGTTGCGCGGCCGGACGGCCGTGATGGCGCCCCGTGTCCAGGTGCTTCTCGAAAGGCAGCTTGCGCGGCGTTTCGGGGTCGATGGGCGGATCGAACAGCGCCGTGTAGCCATGGCCGAGGTACAGGCCCACGGCCTCGGGCTGGCGAAAGCCCGTCGTCAGGTAGATGCGCTCGTAGCCCTGCCGCAGCACCTGCGCCTCCAGCTCGGCAAGCACCTTGCTGGCCAGACCCTGCCGCCGCAGTGGGCCGTGCGTCCACACGCGCTTGAGTTCCGCCGTGCGCTCGTCATGCCGCATGAAGGCGCCACCGCCGATGGCGATGCCGTCCCGCAGCAGCAGCACGAAGTTGCCGCCGTGCGACGGCGCAAACACCTCGGCCGGATAGCGGTCTATCTCGCGCGGCGCGCCGGGCTCGCGCAGCACGTCGCCATAGCGGCTGTCGTACTCGAACGAAAGGCCTTCGAGCAACGGCTTCGCGCGCGGGTCGAGCGGCGTGGTGTAGAGGAAGTGTTCGTTCATGCGGTTCGTCTCCGTCTCCTTGTGGTTCTTTCCCATCAGGCGACCTTCTTTTTCGCGGCGGGCGCGTCGTCTTGCGCGGCGTAGCGGCTCGCCTTGCGTGGCAGTCCCAGGTGGTCGCGCAGGGTGACGCCAGGCAGTTCTCGCTGGTAGCGCCCGCGCGCCTCCAGCACCGGAATCACGAACTCGATGAAGTCGTCCAGGCCCTGCCCCAGCACCGGGAAACCGAGGATGAAGCCATCGGCCGCGCCCTCGTCCACCCAGCGGATGATCTCGTCGGCGATGCGCTCGCCGGTGCCTACAAACTGCGTGCGCGGCGTGGCCACTTCGAGCGCCACTTCGCGCAAGGTCTGGCCATTGGCCTTCGCGTTGGCCTTGATGCGGTCGGTGGTCGAGCGAAAACTGTTGCGGCCGATTTCGCCCAGCTCGGGGAACGGCGCGTCCAGCGGGTACTGGCCGAAGTCGTGATGGTCGAAGAAGCGACCCAGGTAGGCCAGCGCCTCCTCCACCGTCAGCAGCTCGCGGATGGCGCGGTACTTGGCCTCGGCTTCTTCCTCGGTGGCCGCGACCACGGGACCGATGCCGGGGAATATCTTCACGTCGTCGGCCTGACGGCCCTGCGCGACCGCGCTGGCCTTCACCTGCCGCAGGAAGCTGCGCGTGTCTTCCAGCGACGGTGAATGCGTGAACACCGCATCCGCATACTTGCCCGCGAGACCGACACCCGCGTCCGACGATCCAGCCTGGAAAATCACCGGCTGGCCCTGCGGCGAGCGCTGGATGTTCAGCGGGCCCGATACCTGGAAGAAGCGCCCCTTGTGGTCCAGCGTGTGGAGCTTCTCGCGCTCGAAGAACTGCCCGGTCTCGCGGTTGCGCGCGAAGGCATCGTCGTCCCAGCTGTCCCACAGGCCCTGCGTGACGGCAAGGTACTCGTCGGCGATCTCGTAGCGCAGCGCGTGCTCGGGGTGGCTGCGGCTGTAGTTCTTCGCGCTGCCTTCGAGCGGGGTGGTCACCACGTTCCAGCCCGCGCGGCCGCCGCTGATCAGGTCGAGCGAGGCGAACTGGCGCGCCACCGTGAACGGGTCGCTGTACGAGCTGGAAACGGTACCCGCGAGGCCGATCTTCGAGGTCACGGTGGCGAGCGCCGAAAGAATCGAGATCGGCTCGAAGCGGTTGAGGAAATGCGGGATCGACTTCTCGTTGATGTAGAGCCCGTCTGCCACGAATGCGAAGGCGATGCCGGCCGCTTCGGCCTTCTGCGCGGTGCGCACGAAAAAGTCGAGGTTGACGCTGGCGTCGGCCGGCCCGCCCGGATGCTTCCATGAATTCATGTGGCTGCCGGCACCCTGCAGCATGACGCCGAACTTGATGTTGCTCATGACGATCGTTCTTGTGAGGTTGAAGGAAAGGTTCAGGCCAGCGCCGGTTCGCGCGCCTTGGCAAGCAGTTCGACGCAGGCGTGGCGCTCGGCGAAACCGGCCACGGGGATGTCTATGACGAACTCCTCGATGCCGTAGCGCTCGCTCAACGCGTCGAGCGCGTCGCGCACCTCTTCGCCGGAACCTGCGATCACATGCGGGCGGCGTTCTTCGGTGCGGTAGTCGCTCACGCCGGCCTGCCGCGCAAACTCGGCGGCCGCCTCGAGGCTCGGCAGGTTGACGCTCTGGCCCGTGGGCAGGTGCACGCGAAAGCTGCGCAGCGCACCGACAAGCTCCGCGGCCTTCTCGTGCGTCTCGGCCGCGAAGGCGAAGAGCGCGAGCAGCGGCGCGCGGCCCGTCTCGGCGCGGTAGGCCTCGATCGATTGCGCAAGATTCACCGGGTCGCCGTTGAAATGCCCCGCATAGACAAAGTCCCAGCCGAGGCGCGCCGCCAGCACCGCGCTTTCAGGACTGCCGCCGAGCAGCACGCGCTGCGGCAGCTGCGGGGGATTGGGCGTGGCCACCACGCCGGCCAGCGCATGGCCGGAGGCAATGCCATCGTGCAGGAAGGCATCGAGCTCGGCCAGGCGCAGCCCGAAGTCCTCGCCCTTCGCCTTCACCGGATCGTGCAGCCATTGCAGCGCCTTGCTCGTCAGCGGCAGGCCGCCGGGCGCCTTGCCGATGCCCAGGTCCACGCGCCCCGGTGCCAGCGAAGCCAACACGCGGAAGGTCTCGGCCACCTTGAACGGGCTGTAGTGCTGCAGCATGACGCCACCCGTGCCCACGCGGATTCGCGAGGTCTTCGCGAGCACGTGCGCTGCCAGCACCTCGGGGGCGGAGCCCGCGTAGTTCCTGTTGCCGTGATGCTCGGCGAGCCAGTAGCGGTGGTAGCCCAGCCGCTCCGCGCTTTGCGCGAGCGCAATGGTGTGCCGGAACGCTTGAGCGGCGTCGGCGCCTTCTGGGATCAGGCTCTTGTCGAGCAGGGACAGCGAGTAGGACACGGTGTGCGGCGAAAGACGCCTCGGAAAGAATTGATGCAAATTCTCCGAGGCATCGCGCGCACCGTTTGCGCTGAATTCCTATATCGATATTTGCTGAATGCTCAGTCGCGCACGTGGGACAGGATCGATTGCACGGCCTCATGCGCGCTGAGGGTTGCGGTGTCGATGACGAGGCGTTGGGTGGTCCAGGGCGCGTAGTCGTGGCGCTGCACGGACGCCCACATCGGCGGCACGAGGCCCGGCACGTCGACGCTGCGCTGCTCGACGCGGCGCCGATGTTCGGCGTTATCGGAGCACACGATCTCGACCTCGACGATGCGCGATGCGGTATCTGCCGCGACGGTGCGCCAGGCCTCGCGCGTCACCGGCAAGGGATTCACGCAGTCGGCCACGACCGCCTGCCCCAGGGAAAGATTGGCGCGGGCCAGGTCATAGGCCACGATGTAGCCGGCCGGCCCCACGTCACCGGCCAACACCCTGGCCGACCGCAGCGCCTGCTCGATGGTGTCAATGCGCAGGTAGACGGCCGGCACGAGTTCGGCGATCTCGCGCGCGATGGTGGTCTTGCCCGTGCCCGGCAGACCGCCCAGGACGATCAGCATCTTCTCTTGTCTCCAGGTTCATGGCCCTGGCGCCAAGTTCACCACGAATGCGGCAGCAGGGCCAGTACCGCGGCCGCATGCAGCCGCCGCAGCGCCCGCACAGGCACATAGCCGTGTGGTGCCCGGCGCGCCACTTCGCGTGCCGAGCGCGGCGGAATGCGCCAGGCAGTGGCTGTCAGGGCAAGAACTTTGCGGCCCTGGGCCGACGGAGAAAGATGAAAGGTACGCAGTGGCATGGCAATGGTCGAACGAACGCTTCGGCCGATTCTGCGCAGTGCCACCGCCTTTCCAAAGACGGATTCCAAGTTACCTGATGAGGTTCGCGATGGAGGGGCTCAGGCGAAGTCGGTCGATGGCGTCTCCCAGGGATTGCATATGCGTGCGCGGCTTTCTTCGTTGGGTGGCTTCGCCCGCCAATCCTGAGCGGGCTGTGGTTCGGGTTCGGACTTGGAGCGAGCCGGTAGAGTTGCACCGTTCCATCGCACAGCTTTTCTCCCGAATGAAAAACCTCACCATTGCCCCCGCCACGCCTGAAGAAATCCGCTCTGGCGAGCTCGGCCTCAAGCTGCGCCACTACAACTATGGCTTCGTCGGCGAGTACCCCGAACAGCAGTACATCCGCCTCAACGCAAGGGACGAGAACGGGCGTCTCCTCGGTGGCCTGCGCGGCTTCGTGTTTCTCTACTGGCTCAACATCGAAGTGCTCTTCGTCGAAGAAGACGCGCGAGGCTCGGGCCTTGGCACCCGCCTGCTGGCCGAGGCCGAGCAGCAAGCCATCGCGCTGGGCGCGAAGAACGCAAAGCTGGACACCTTCGAGTGGCAGGCGCGCCCGTTCTACCTGAAGCACGGCTACGAGGAGTACGCCCGCATCGACGATTACGCACCCGGCTTCTACCTGGCGTACATGAAGAAGTCGCTGCTGCGCTGAAGCGGCCTACTTCGGCGCCGGCTTCCCAGCCCCGACCGCATGGCTCTCCAGTCCTTCCTTCGGCAACAGCAACGCCAGCGCGACCACACCCAGGCTCACGGCCAGCATTGCCACGAAGGTGAGATGCAGCGAACCGCCCAGCGCCAGGCGAATGCCCGCGTCGTTGGCCTCCGAACCCTGCACACCCTGCAGCAGCAGGCGCAGCTGGTCGTCGGTGAACATCGGGCCGCCATCCCCGCGCGTCAGCCCGAAATTGAAGACTGCGCCGAAGAAGGCCGCGCCCAGCGCACTGCCGAGGTTGCGGGAGAACACGTTCGACGCCGTGGCGATGCCGCGCTGCGCAAGATCGACGCCTTCCTGGATCAGGATCAGCGAGCTCAGGCTCATCACGCCCATGCCCAGGCCGATGACGAAGGAGCCGATGGCGGGCAGCACCGGCGAGCTGCCTGACGCGAGCAGGACGAAGGCCGAGGTGCCCACCGGAATCAGCGCTGCACCGACCACCACCATGCGCCACAGGCCGATGCGATGGAAGGTGCGCGAGGTCAGCGTCGCGCCGATGGGCCAGCCGAGCATCACCATCGTGAGCGTGAGGCCGGCCGTGACCGACGAGCGCTCGAGCACCACCTGCACGTACATCGGCAGGAAGGTCGTGATGCCGATCAGCACCATGCCGGCCAGCATTGCCGCGCCGTTGACGGCGGCGATCATCCGCGCGCCCCAGAGCTTCAGCGACACCATCGGGTCGGTGGCACGGCGCTCCTGCGCGATGAACAGCACGAGCGTGACGACGAACAACCCGGCCCACGCGAGCGCCACGCCCGAATTGCCGACGCCGAATTCCGTCAGTGCGATCATCAGCGCCGCGATGCCGATGGTGAACAGCACCGCGCCCACCATGTCGATGGACGAGCGGCGCACCGTCGGCGCTTCGTGCAGGAAGAGCCAGAAGCCAGCCGCGGCCGCCAGGCCGATGGGCACGTTGACCCAGAAGATCCAGGCCCAGGACAGCTTCTGCACGATCAGTGCGCCGATCATCGGCCCCACCACAGCCGACACGGCCCAGACGCTCGCAAGCCAGCCCTGCACCTTGCCGCGTTCGCGCACCGGATAGAGATCGCCCACGATGGTGAGCGCCACCGGCTGGATGGCGCCCGCGCCGATGCCCTGGATGAGCCGGAAGCAGATCATGGCCGGCATCGACCACGCGAAACCCGCCAGCACCGACCCGAGGACGAAGACGGCGATGCCCACGAACATGATGGGCTTGCGGCCGTACAGGTCCGAGAGCTTGCCGAACACCACAGTCATCGCGGTCTGCGCCAGCAGGAAGGAGGCGAACACCCAGCTGTACAGATGCAGTCCGCCCAGTTCGGAGGCGATCTGCGGCATGACGGTGGAGACGATGGTGGCTTCGATGGCCACCATCGCCATGGAGGCCATGATCGAGGCGATGACGAGGGGGCGGTTTGTTGTTCTGTTGGTGGAAGTCATGAGCCGTGCATGCTATAGACGGCTTGAGCCCTTGTCCGGCGCTCAAGCTCTAGGGGCTTCCGAACGAGGTGCCGTCGTAGATATAGCGGCGCGACCACGGCAGCGTGTTCGCCGGCCGCCCTGCCTTGCGGCCCACGACCTGGTAGATGGCCACGTCGTCGTTCTCGAAGGCATAGGCGCAGCCCGCGAGGTAGATGCGCCAGATACGGAATTTTTCTTCGTCGACGAACGCGCGCGCCTTCTCGCTGTTGGCTTCGTAGGCGTCGCTCCAGCAGCGCAGCGTGCGCACATAGTGGCGGCGCAGGTTCTCCACGTCGAAGGCTTCGAGGCCGCCCTGCTGCATGGCCTGCAGCGCGAGGCTGATGTGCGGCAGCTCGCCGTTGGGGAACACGTAGCGGTCGATGAAGTCGCCGCCGCCGTACGACATGCCGCCGCCGGCGGGGTCGGACGAGGTGATGCCGTGGTTCATCACCACGCCGTCGTCTGCAAGCAGCTCCTGCACGCGCCTGAAGTACGCAGGCAGGTTCCTGCGGCCCACGTGCTCGAACATGCCGACGCTGGTGATGCGGTCGAACCGGCCGGTCACGTCGCGGTAGTCCTGCAGGCGGATCTCGATGCGGTCCTGCAGGCCGGCGGCCTTCACGCGTTCGGTCGCCAGCTCCAGCTGGTTCCGAGAGAGCGTCACCCCCACGCAGCGCGCGCCGAACTTCTGCGCCGCACGGATCGCCAGAGCGCCCCAGCCGCAGCCGATGTCGAGCAGCGTCTGGCCCGGCTTCAGTTCGATCTTGGTGAGGATGTGGTCTATCTTCTTCAGTTGCGCAGTGGCCAAGTCCTCGTCGCCGTTCTCGAAGTAGGCGCATGAATAGACCATGTTCGGATCGAGCCACAGCCGATAGAACTCGTTGGAGACGTCGTAGTGGTACTGGACGGACTTCCTGTCCGACGACCTCGTGTGCGCGAAATGGCGCGCCATGTTCCGCAGCGCCCCGCCGTGCTTGTCGATCGACGTCCTGGCGAGGCCGTAGGCGATGTCGATGACGTCGCTGAGCTTGCCCTCGATGTCGATCTTGCTCTTGACGTAGGCCTCGCCGAGGTTGTCGAGCGTGGGATGCAGCATCAGCGGCAGCGCGGCGGGCGTCTTCACGTGCAGCGTGACCGAGGGCCCGCTGAAGGTGCCGAAGTCGTAGGACTGGCCGTCCCACAAGGTAAGCCGCACAGGCAGGTTGGCGCGTTCGCGGACCACGTCGCTCCATCGTGCCAGCTTCTTTTGCCAAAGCATGCATTACTCCGTGTTGCTGCAGCGAACAAAACAATAGCGAAATTCCGCGAAACCTGCATGGCAGGGGCAACGCGCGAAACCGCGGCAGGTGCTATCGGGCGCCGCCCGTCCTATCGGCGTGGGCATCGCCTCCGGGCGCGTCGCTCGCCTCGACGAAGATCCGCCTGATCATGGGGAAGCGCGCGCGCACCTGCTTCTCGATCGCCGCGATGGCATCGGCCGCGTCCCCGGTGGGCGTGTCGTCCTTGAAGTCGACATCGACGACCACGAGCACCTCGTCGGGGCCGACGTACATCGAAAGCACTCGGCCCACGCCTTCCACGCTGGGCTGCTCCATCACCACCGCACGGATCGCCTTTGCGGTTTCCGGGCGCACGCCCTCCCCGATCAGCAGCCCGCGCGACTGCGCGATGAGCAACACTGCCACGCCCGCGAGCAGCACGCCGATGACGACCGAGGCCACGCCGTCGAGCACCGGCATGTCCAGTGCATGGCTGGACCAGATGCCCAGCGCGGCCACCGCCAGTCCCACCAGCGCGGCCGAGTCTTCGGCCAGCACGGTATAGGTGGTCGGGTCCTTGCTGCGGTCGAGCGCCTCCCAGAACGGCACGCCGCGGGCCTGCGCGCGGAACTGCCTCAATGCGACGAGGAAGCTCGTGCCCTCGAACAGCGCCGCCGCCGCAAGCACCACGTAATTCCATGTCGGGTCGCGCATCGGCTCGGGCTGGCGGATGTGCTGGATGCCTTCGTAGAACGACACGCCGCCGCCCAGCCCGAAGATCAGCACCGCGACGATGAGACTCCAGAAGTACAGCTCCTTGCCGTGCCCGAACGGGTGCTCGGCGGTCGCGGGCCGCTTGCTCAGGCGCAGGCCCACCAGCAGCAGCACGCCGTTGAAGGTGTCGACTGCCGAGTGGATGCCTTCCGACAGCATGGCCGAGCTGCCGGTGATGCCCGCGACGATGAACTTGGTGACCGCGATCGCCACGTTGGCGCCGATGGCGCCATAGATGGCGATCTTCGAATCAGCCATGCGGCGCCGCGCCGGCCATGCAGCCCGTCCGGTTCACGCAGCCTCCATCGAGGCCGCCCCCATCGCGTCGTTGCCCGCCTCGCCGAGCCAGCGGCGCTTGTCGCGCAGCGGCGGCGCGCCGAACATGCGGCCGTACTCGCGTGCGAATTGCGACGGGCTTTCGTAGCCCACGTTGTGCGCGGCGCTCGCCACGTCGGCGCCGGCGATCAGCATCTGCCGGCGCGCCTCCTGCAGGCGCAGCTGCTTCTGGTACTGCAGCGGGCTCATCGCGGTGACGGCCTTGAAGTGGTGATGGAACGACGACACGCTCATGTGCACCGCCCGCGCCATGTCTTCCACCCGCAGCGACTGCGCGTAGTTGACGCGCAGCGCGCTGATGGCTTTCGCGATGCGCTGGGTGTGGCTGTCCTGCAGCGCGATCTGCCGCAGCCGCGCGCCCTCGCCGTTGACCAGCAGGCGGTACATGATCTCGCGCTTGATGAGCGGCGCCATGATCGGCACGTCTTCCGGCGTATCGAGCAGCCGCAGCAGGCGCAGCACGGGTTCGAGCACCGGCATGGCAATGCGGTTGACGTACATGCCGCGCGAGGCTGGCGCATTGGCCTTGGCGGGCAGCTTCTCGTCGCCGATGAGCTCGCCGATTTCGTCGAGGGCCAGTTCCAGCCGCACGCCGAGGTAAGGCTCCTTCTCGCTCGTCACGCACACCTGGCCGCACACCGGCAGGTCGACCGAGGTGACGAGGTAGTGCATCGGGTCGTACACGTAGATGTCGTCGCCCACGATGATCCGCTTGGAACCCTGCGCGATCAGGCCCAGCGCCGGAGACGCGAAGGCGTGCTTGGGGCCTTCGGGCTTGCTGATGCAGAACACCTGCAGGCCGGGCACGGCGGTGATGACGGTGCCGTCCTGCCCGCGCGTGATGTGCTCGATCAGCGCCACCAGTTCCTTGCGGGCTTCGTCGAGTTCGGGCTCCAGCGGCATCGGCTGGGCGATGACGGCGGCGATTTCGGGTGTTTCGTCGGACATGTTCGAGGCCTTGTCATGGTTGGGGGCCAAAGGGGCGGCCACCATGGAGGAATGAGCGGTTCGAAGCTTAGCGCTCCTCCATCGGATTCGCACGCGCCACGCGGGAGGTCTGGAGAATCAGGCAAATACTTTGCAGGAACGCACTCGCCATGGGCCAGGCGCCGGCGGGATACTTTTCCGCAGTCGCCCGGGCTTGTCGGCCCCTTTCGGCGCCTGCCTCCAACGCAAAGGAACCTCTCCATGCAATACCGCAAATTCGGCCGCACCGGCCTCCTGGTTTCCGAACTGTGCCTCGGCACCATGACCTTCGGCGGCTCCTCCGGCATCTGGGGCCAGATCGGCAACCTGCAGCAGTCGGAGGCCGAAGGGCTGGTCGGCCGCGCGCTCGACGCCGGCATCAACTTCATCGACACGGCGGACGTGTACTCCGAAGGGCAGTCGGAAGTCATCACCGGCCAGGCGCTGAAGAACCTCAAGGTGCCGCGCGACAGTTTCGTGCTGGCCACCAAGGTGCTCGGCGAAACCGGCAGCAAGGGCGTCAACTCCGCGGGCGCCTCGCGCTTCCACATCATGGACGGTGTCAAGGCCAGCCTGCAGCGCCTGCAGCTCGACCACATCGACCTGTACCAGATCCACGGCTTCGACCCCATCACGCCCATCGAGGAAACCGTGCACGCGCTCGACAACCTCGTGCGCCAGGGCCACGTGCGCTACGTGGGCGTGTCGAACTGGGCGGCCTGGCAGATCGCGAAGGCGCTGGGCATCGCCGAGCGCGACCGGCTCGCGCGCTTCGAGTCGCTGCAGGCCTACTACACCATCGCCGGGCGCGACCTGGAACGCGAGCTGGCGCCCATGCTGCGCAGCGAAAACGTCGGCCTGATGGTCTGGAGCCCGCTCGCGGGCGGCCTGCTGAGCGGCAAGTACGGCCGCGACACGCAGGCGGAAAAAGGCAGCCGCCGCACCACCTTCGACTTTCCGCCGGTGAACGTCGAGCGCGCCTACGACTGCATCGACGTGATGCGCCAGCTGGCCGAAGCGCGCAAGGTTTCGGTCGCGCAGATCGCGCTGGCGTGGCTGCTGCACCAGCAGGTGGTGACCAGCGTGATCGTCGGTGCCAAGCGCGCCGAGCAGCTGGACGACAACATCGCCGCCACGGCCATCAAGCTCACGGGCGACGAGCTGGCCGCGCTGGACAAGGTGAGCGCGCTGCCGGCCGAGTACCCGGGCTGGATGCTGGAGCGCCAGGGCGGCGTGCGAGCCAAGCGGCTCGTCGAATCAGGCCAGCGCGGCTGATTCCTCCGCCGCGGCACGGCGCGCGGCATGGGCCGCCGTCGCGCGCAGTGCACGCAAGTCGATGTGGCGCGCGGCCTGCGCGGCGCCGGGTTGCTGCAGATGCGGCACCACGCCGAGCAGCGGCGCGCCGAGCCGGGCACGCAGCGCCTGCAGGTTGGCTTGCGGCGCCAGCATCGAGGGATCGACAACGCTCGCCACCCAGCCCGCCAGCACGAGGCCCCGCGCGCGAACCGCCTCGGCGCTCAGCAGCGCATGGTTGAGGCAACCCAGCCGCAGGCCGACCACGAGGATCACGGGCAGGCCCAGCGCCACAGCGAGGTCGGCGCTGTCGAGGTCGTCGCCGAACGGCACGCAGAAGCCACCGACGCCTTCGACCACCACGGCATCGGCGCGCGCCGAGAGTTCCGCGAAGGCCGAGAGCATCGGCCGCAGCGTGATGTGCACGCCCTCTTCCCTGGCCGCCAGGTGCGGCGACATCGGCGCGCGCAGCAGGTACGGGCTGCGCAGCGCCAGTGGCGCGTCGACGTTGCCGGCCGCGCGCAGCTGCTCCACGTCTTCGTTGCGCCATTCGCCGTCGCGTTCTTCGAGCCCTGCGGCCACCGGCTTCATGCCGACCGCGCGCAGGCCGGAGCCGGCCAGCAGGCTCAGCATGGCGCTGCTGACCAGCGTCTTGCCGATGCCCGTGTCTGTGCCGGTGACGAACCAGTTCATGCGGCCTCCTTCCAGGGCTGCGCCAGCGCATCGCCCAATGCATCGACGAGCCGGGCGACGTCGGCTTCGCCGTGGCTGGCCGACAGCGCGATGCGCAGCCGCGCGGTGCCGGCGGGCACGGTCGGCGGGCGGATCGCGCCGACGCGCAGGCCGCGGGCATCGAGCTGCGCCATGGTGCGCATCGCGCGCGCGTTGTCGCCGACGATCAGCGGCTGGATCGCGGTGGGCGACTCGGGCAGCCATGCGCTGCCGTCCGCTGGCAGCACGGCGGTCAGGCCCCGGCGCAATTGCGCGATGCGTTCCCGCAGCCGTGAACGGCGTTCGGCGCCCTCCTCGCCCTCGATCAGCGCCAGACTCGCGAGCAGCGCGTGCGCGATGGCCGGCGGTGCGGCCGTGGTGAAGATGTACGGCCGCGCGCGCTGCACCAGGTAGTCGACGACGGTGCGATGCGCCGCCACGAAGGCGCCCGACACGCCCGCGGCCTTGCCCAGCGTGCCGATCAGCACCAGCCGCTCCGAGCGCAAGCCCATGGCTTCGAGCACGCCGCGCCCCGTGGCGCCGAGCACGCCGAAGCCGTGCGCGTCGTCGATCACCAGCCAGGCATCGTGCCGCTCGGCCAGCGCGAGCAGTTCGGCCACGGGTGCGATGTGGCCGTCCATGCTGAACACTGCATCGCTGACGATGAGCTTCACGGGCGCGTCGCAGGCGGCGAGCTGCGCGTCGAGCGCGGCCACGCCGCAGTGCGGATAGCGCTCGACGCGCGCCTTGGCCAGCCGGGCGCCGTCGATCAGCGAGGCATGGTTGAGTGCTTCCGAGAAGATGACCGCCTCGGCGCCGCCGAGCGCCGACAGCACGGCGAGGTTGGCCATGTAGCCCGTGCAGAAGAACAGGCTCCGCGCTTCGGGGATGAAAAGTGTCATCCACTCGGCGAGCCGCTCCTCGAGCTGCGCGTGGGCGCGCGAGTGGCCAAGGATCAGGTGCGAACCACCGCTGCCCGTGCCGTACAGCGCGGCGCCTTCGGCCCATGCCTTCGCCAACGCGGGGTGCGCGGCAAGACCGAGGTAGTCGTTGCTGCTGAAGCCGAGCATGGTGCGCGGCGCGGTGGCGCCGGCCAGCGTGAGGATCTGCTCGGGCGCGCAGGCGGTTTCGGCGATCTGCCGGCGGCGGCGCAGCGACTGCGCGTCGAGCGCGTGGATCTCGCCCTGCAGGCGGTCAAGCAAGCGCGACATCGCGGGCTCCTTCTTCCTGGTTCGTGGCCATGACGGCTTTCAGCGTGGCCAGCGTGCCGTCGACCAGCTGATCGATCTCGCCGTCGCCGATCGTGTACGGCGGCATGAGGTACACGGTGTTGCCGATCGGCCGCATCAGCAGCCCGTGCGCGCGCGCCGCCAGGTGAAAGCGTTCGGCGAAACGCGCGCCCGGCTCGCGCACGTCGAAGGCCGTGATCATTCCGCGCTGCCGCAGATGATCGACCGCCTGCCCTGCAAGCCCGCCGCGCAAGTGCCGCAGCAGGCGCGCGGCACGGCCGCGGTTGCATTGCAGCGCATCCTCGCTCTCGAAAAGATCCAGCGTGGCAATTGCCGCGCGGCAGGCCAGTGCATTGCCGGTGTAGGAATGCGAATGCAGGAAGCTGCGCGCCGCGTCGTCGTCGACGAAGCCTTCGTAGATGGCGTCGCGCGTCATCACCAGCGCCAGCGGCAGGTAGCCGCCGCTGATGCCTTTCGACAGGCACAGGAAGTCGGGCCAGATGCCGGCCTGCTCGCACGCGAAGAAGCTGCCGGTGCGCCCGCAGCCCACCGCGATCTCGTCGGCGATGAGGTGCACCCCATGGCGATCGCACAGGGCGCGCAGCCGACGCAGGTACTCGGGGTCGTGCATCGCCATGCCGGTGGCGCATTGCACCAGCGGCTCGACGATCACTGCGGCGATGGTGTCGTGCTGCTCGGCCAGCAGCGCTTCGAGCTCGGCGGCGGCGCGGCGCGCGACGGCGGCCGCGTCCTCGCCGGGCCGGGCGTTGCGCGCATCCGGCGAGGCGACGAGGTGTGCATCAGCGAGCAAGGGCGCATAGGCATCGCGGAACACCGGCACGTCGGTCACGTGCAAGGCGCCCAGGGTCTCGCCGTGGTAGCCCCGCTTCAGCGCCACGAAGCGCCGCTTCCCGCCGCGCCCGGCGTTGCGCCAGGCATGAAAGCTCATCTTCAGCGCGATCTCCACGGCCGAGGCGCCGTCGGACGCGTAGAAGCAATGGCCGAGCGCGTGGCCCGTCAGCGCGGACAGGCGCTCGGCCAGTTCCACCGCCGGCGCGTGCGTGCAGCCCGCGAGCATCACGTGCGACAGCTTGTCGAGCTGGTCCTTGAGCGCGGCGTTGATCGCCGGATGCGCATGGCCGAAGAGGTTGACCCACCACGAGCTGGTGGCATCCATGTAGCGGCGGCCTTCGGCGTCGAAGAGCCACACGCCGTCGCCGCGCGCAATGGGCAGCGGCGGCACCGCTTCGAGGCGGATGCTCTGCGTACAGGGATGCCAGACATGGCGCCGGCTGCGTTGCTGCCAGCGTGCATTGGCATCGGAGCCAGGGGAAGAAGCTGTGGTGATGGGCACTCGCGCGGTCCTTTCGTGAAGGGCAAGGCGCGGGATCGTATCGACGCGTCGAAGGCGCGGCAAACGACGAAAACGGCGGCGGAATGACCGCCGGTTGCCCGATGTTGGACGGCATAGAAGCCGCGTTCGGCGCAGCGTCGCCGAACAAGCCGGCAACCCGCGTCCACCGCCGGGTGGCGGGAAATCGCAAGTCGTCCGGCTGGCGCCAGAAACAGGTCAGGAATGTCCGGTTTTCGCGGCTTCCCGAGGAGAAATCCGATTTTCGGACATGCCCGATGGCTGGTTTCAGGAGGCCGCGGAACTCGCACGTTCAGGCCGGGTTCCTCTTCACCCCGCTCAGCCGCGCTTTTCGGCGTTGCGCTTGCGCGTGGCGGCGGCCTTCTTCGCCGAGGCCGAGCGTTCGGCCGCGGTGCGATGGGCGGCGGCAGCGCCGCCCAGGCGCCCGCCCTTGCGCGAGGGGCCGTGGTTCTCCGCCTTGCCGCGGCCGGAACCCGACTTCTTGCCGCCGCCTGTCTCGGCGTTCACCGTGGCCCAGGCGCGGCGCTCGGCCTCGCCCTTGCCCACACCGCGGTGCTCGTAGCCCTCTTCGATGTGTTCGGCCTTTCGCTTCTGCTTGTCCGTGTAGGACGACTTGTCGCCTCTTGGCATGGCATTGCTCCTGCGGGTTGAGAAGCCCCCCATGCTGGGCGCACGGCGCGCGCAAGGGGTAAGAAGACGCACGCGCTGCGCGTCAGCGAAATCTGTCTTCCACCCCATGGCGTGCGTCGACCGGCTGCCGCGCGGCTTGGACGACGCACGGGGTCGGTCCGTTCCCACAGGCATCCTCCATCGGCCGCAGGACAAATGGATGTCTTGTCCACCCCTACCCAGGAAGCCCCATGACGAGCCACAGGCAGCACCCGAAACACAACCCCGACGCCATCACCACCGACGAGCACGACACCGTGCCCACGCAGCACAACAAGGCGGGCAATCAGCCCACCACGCCAAGGAACGAGCCGCGCCGCACGCCGGAAAGCCGGCACGACCGCGAGAGTCACGTCGGCGCAGGCAACCAGCTGCAGGCGCGCCGCGGCGGCGGCACGCGATGACGGCCGCGATCACGGCCCAGGCGATCTTCTTCGCGTGCGCAGCGTGATCGAATAGCGCAATGCCTCGGTCGGCGCGATGGCGTGCTGCCACGCCCACCGTGCCGGACCGCGCAGCATGTAGATCGAGCGCGGCTCGACAAGAAACTCCAGCGTGCTCGGTCGCGAGGCCGCCGCGCCGGGCGCATACGGCCTGAACTGCATGACTGCATCGCCGAGCAGCGAGATGCCGACGATGTCCTCGAAGTCCGGTACGTCGCGGTGCCAGCCGAGCGGCGTGCCAGGCCGGTATTCGGCGATGAGCATGTGGGTGAGGTCTTCGGGCGCGAGGCCGGCCCATGCGGCCGCCTTGGCCCGCAGCGGGTGCAATGCCTCGGGCAGCGGCGGGCCGGGCTTGAGGCGGTTGGTGTCGAAGTCGTAGCTGCCGCCGAAGCTGGTGCCGCGCCGCCGCGCCGTGTATTCCTTGTAGCGCATCTCCCTGAGCGGCAGGCCCTGGACGATGTGCAGCAACGCCGCCTCTTCTTCGGGCGACAGGAACCCGCTTTCATAGCGCAGCCCCTCGATGGCGGCCACGGGCGCCTCGCCGAAGAGGTCAGGCTGGCCGGCGTGTTCGAGGCGTCTAGCTGCGCGCATCTTCTTCATCGCCTCCGCCCAGTTGCACATGCCACCAGCGCGGCAGCAGCTCCCGGATTTCTGCACGCGCGAAGCGGTCGTCGAGCAGGTGCAGCACGCCACGGTCCTGTTCGGTGCGGATCACGCGGCCGGCCGCCTGCACCACCTTCTGCAGGCCCGGGTACAGGTAGGTGTACTCGTAGCCCTTGCCGAAGCGCGTCTGCATGCGCTCGCGCGTGATCTCGTTGAGTTCGTTGTACTGCGGCAGGCCCAGGCTGGCCACGAAGGCGCCGATCAGGCGGCTTCCCGGCAGGTCGATGCCCTCGCCGAACGCGCCGCCAAGCACCGCAAAGCCGATGCCTTGCCCGCCCTCCTCGAAGCGCGCGATGAAGCCGTGGCGGTCGGCCTCGCGCATGCCGCGCGTCTGCGCCCACACCGGCACGCCAGGATGCCGCAGCGAGAAGGCGGCGCAGGCTTTCTCGAGGTAGTCGAAGCTGCTGAAGAAGGCCAGGTAGTTGCCGGGCAGCCGCTCGAACTGCGCGCCGATGATGTCCGCCACGTTGCGCAGCGACCCCGCACGGTCGCGGAAGCGCGTCGACACATGCATCGCCACCTCGACGCGCAGCTGCTGGCTGTTGAAGGGCGAAGCCACGTCGAGCAGCGCGGTGCCTTCGGGCAGGCCGAGCGCATCGCGGTAGAACTCGAAGGGCGACAGCGTGCCCGAGAAGCAGGTGACCGACACCGCATCGCCGAAGCGCGCCTCCAGGAATGGCGCCGGCACGAGGTTGCGAATGGCGAGGCCGCGATCCTGCTGCGCCGCACCCAGCGTGCGCTCGAACACCGAGTGGTCGCCGAAGGCCTCGGCCAGCCGGGCGAAGTGCAGCGCGTCGAAGAAGAAGCGCTGCAGCGGCCCCTGCGAAGCATCGGGCGTGGCGGCGAAGTACTCGGCCATGGCGGTGTTGGCAGCCTGCAGGGTGCGCAGGAAGCGCTCGGGAATCTCGTCGCCGGTTTCGTAGTCGGCCACCTGGGCCTGCTGCACCGTGTCCCATTCGCGGAACAGCCGGGCCAGCGGATCGCGCAGCGCGGCCGGCGCGACTCGGTGCGCCTCTTCGAGCGCCGCGCCTTCGAGCTGCGCGGTGTACATGCCGCGCGAGCGCTCCAGCAGGTTGTGGGCCTCGTCCACCAGCACGGCCACGCGCCAGTCGGCGTCGCGCATGGTGGCGTAGAGGAAGGCGCTGCTGTCGAAGTAATAGTTGTAGTCACCGACGATGGCGTCGGCCCAGTGCGCCATTTCCTGCGCGAGGAAATAGGGACACACCTCGTGCACGAGCGCGATGTGGCGCAAGGCTTCGCGGTCGAGCCACGCCACCTGCGCGGCCTGCTCGCGTGCGGCTGGCAGGCGGTCGTAGAAGCCCCTGGCGAGCGGGCAGGCATCGCCGTGGCAGGCGCGGTCGGGGTATTCGCAGACCTTCTCGCGGGCGGCGAGTTCGAGCACGCGCAGCCGGCCCTGGCCCTGCCCCCTGTCGAGCACGCGCAGCGCGTCGAGCGCCACCGGGCGGCCGGAGGTCTTGGCGGTGAGGAAGAACACCTTGTCGATCCTGCGCGCGGCGCGGGCCTTGAGCAGCGGGAAGATGGTGGCCAGCGTCTTGCCGATGCCCGTGGGTGCCTGCGTCATGAGGCAGCGCCCGCCCATGGCCGCGCGGTAGACGGCCCCGGCCAGTTCGCGCTGGCCCGTGCGGAAGTTGCGGTGCGGAAATTCGAGCCGGGCCAATGTTTCGTCGAGCGCGGCGCGGTGGCCGGCTTCACTCACGGCCCAGGCGCTGTAGCGCCCGCACAGCAGTTCGAAGTGCTCCCGCAGCGCTTCGCGGGTGTGATGCTCTTCGAGCACCGTCTCGTCGCCGGTGGCGAGGTCGAGGTACACCAGCGCCACCGTCATTTCGTCGTGGCCGTCCAGCTCGCACAGCATCCAGCCGTAGGTGCGGGCCTGCGCCCAGTGCAGCGCGCGGTGGTTGCCACGGATGGCGTCGAAGTCGCCGCGGAAGGTTTTTATCTCTTCGACGCGGGCCTTGCGCGCTTCATAACCGTCGGCCCGGCCGCGCACCCGGACCGCACCGCAAGTGGCTTCGAGCCCGACTTCGCAGGCGTAGTGCTCGGGATCGCGCCGGTGCTGCACCAGCGCGTGGCCTGCCATGCCTTCGAGCGCGCTGGGCGCGGGCACGAACCGCAGGTCGAGGTCGCCCGCCTTCGCACCGAAGGCGCACAGGGCCTTGACGGAAACGACATGTGCGGCAACGGTGGCCGCGTCATTCTGCGGGTTGGAGGGTGTGGCGCCCATCTGGCAATGCTGTATGAATTCACAGTATAGCCACAGGGGTGCCGACGATGAGGCTTCCTCGCGCACGTCAAAATTGCGACGGGTCCTTCTCCGACAGGGCTCCCCCGATTTATCGGCAAGACTCGATAGGTTTTGCTTACAAATGCGCCTGATGAAAACTCCCACCGCGATCGACCCCGACGACTTCGAGCGTCTGCTGAGCCGCAACCTCAAGCTCCCGCTGATCGGCGGCGTGTTCGGTGCGGTGGTGTTCGTCGGGCTGATCCTCTTCCTGCTGTCGACCATCGGCTGGGTCGAGCACACCGACCGCGTCACCCGTGTCGCCAGCGAGCTGCAGCACCAGAGCGTCGACATGGAGACCGGCATGCGCGGCTTCCTTCTCACAGGCGACGACGCCTTCCTGGAGCCCTACCAGAGCGCCCTGCCCCGCATCAACGGCGACACGGCCACGCTGCGCAAGCTGGTGTCGGACAACCGCCAGCAGGTGGAACGCGTCGACCGCATCGCCGCCATCCAGAGCAACTGGAACGAGCTGGCCGCCCAGCTGATCGCCGCGCGCCGTGCCGGCCCGGCCCCTCAGCTCGAGGTGCGCCTGGGCCAGGACAAGCGGCTGGCCGACGCCATGCGCGCCGAGTTCACGGCGTTCATGGAAACCGAGCAGGCCCTGCGCTTCCAGCGCAACAACGACGCCAACCGCACCGCATGGTGGGTGGTCGGCCTGTTCCTCTTGTTCACGCTGGTCATCACCGGGCTGGCGGCCTACTTCGGGCGGCGCCAGCTGGTGCTGCTGTCCGACAGCTACGACGTGGTGCTGAAGGAGCAGGCCGAGCACGCGGACAGGCTCGCCCAGGAGGCCTGGCTGCGCAGCGCACAGACCGAGCTCGTGGGAGAGCTGGTAGGCGAACTCAGCGCACCGGACATGGGCCGCAAGATCCTCGCGTTCTTCTCGCGCTACCTGGGCACGTCGGTCGGCGCGATGTATGTGCGCGAGCGCCACGGTCCGCTGCGTCGGGCGGCGAGCTATGGCTTTTCGAGCTCGGCCGAGGCGATGCCGCAGGTCTTTTCCCCCACCGAGAGCCTGGTGGGCCAGGCCGCGGCCGAGCGGCGCCGCATGCTGCTCGACCCGGTCGATGCCGACTACCTGAAGGTCAATTCGGGCCTGGGCGAGATGTCGCCCAAGGCCGTGCTGCTGGTGCCCGTTGCCAGCGCCGGCATGGTCAACGGCGTGGTCGAGCTCGGCCTGCCCGGCACGCTGGACGAGCGCGGCAGCCAGCTGATCGACACGGTGGCCGACGACATCGGCAGCTCGCTGGCGGCGGCGCGCTACCGCGAGCAGCTGCAGGACGTTCTTGCCCAGACCCAGCAGCTCAACGAGGAACTTCAGGTGCAGCAGGAAGAACTGCGCACCGCCAACGAAGAGCTCGAAGAACAGTCGCGCGCCCTGCATGCCTCGCAGGCCATGCTGGAGAACCAGCAGGCCGAACTGGAGCAGACCAACAGCCAGCTCTCCGAACGCACCGAGGCGCTGGACCAGCGCAACACCGCGCTGCGCCGCGTGCAGCGCGACCTGGAGGACCGCGCCGACGAGCTGCAGCGCGCCAGCCGCTACAAGTCGGAGTTCCTCGCCAACATGTCGCACGAGCTGCGCACGCCGCTCAACAGCGCGCTCATCCTCGCCAAGCTGCTGGGCGACAACCCGCAGGGCAACCTCACGCTGGAGCAGGTGAAGTTCGCGGAGTCGATCTACTCGTCGGGCAACGACCTGCTGGTGCTGATCAACGACATCCTCGACATCGCGAAGGTCGAGGCCGGCAAGCTCGAAGTGGTGCCCGAAGACGTCGCACTCGCCAAGCTGGCCCGCAGCCTGGAGAGCACCTTCGGCCCGCTGGCGATGCAGAAGAACCTGGGCTTCCGGCTCGAGGTGCGGCCCGACGCGCCGGCCTCGCTGGTCACCGACCGGCACCGGGTCGAGCAGATCCTCAAGAACCTGCTGTCGAACGCGCTCAAGTTCACCGACAGCGGCGAAGTGGCGCTGGTCGTTTCGCCGACATCGGACGGTGGCGCCGCCTTCGCGGTCTCCGACTCGGGCATCGGCATCGATGCGCAGCAGCACGAGCTGATCTTCGAGGCCTTCCGCCAGGCCGACGGCACCACCAGCCGGCGCTACGGCGGCACCGGGCTGGGCCTGTCGATCTCGCGCGACCTCACGCAGCTGCTGGGCGGCACGCTCACGGTGCAGAGCGAGCCGGGCCGGGGCAGCACCTTCACGCTGCAACTGCCGGCGAAGGCGCCGCAGGCTTCGCCGGGGCTGCCGCAACAGTCGTCGTCGGTCTACACGCCCCGGCCTGCACCTGCACCGTCCGTGCCTTCCGCTGCGCCGCCGGCGCCAAAGCCCCCTCCCCCGGTGCCCGCACCGCAGTTCGCCGACGACCGCAGCCTCCCGCGCGACCAGGTGCGCCGCGTGCTCGTGATCGAGGACGAGCCGCAGTTCGCGCACATCCTCTACGACCTGGCGCACGAGCTGGGCTACCGCTGCCTGGTGGCGCATGGCGCGGCCGACGGCTTCGAGCTGGCCACGCAGTTCCTGCCCGACGCGATCCTGCTCGACATGCGCCTGCCCGACAGCACCGGGCTCGGCCTGCTGCAGCGGCTGAAAGACTCGCCGCACACGCGCCACATTCCGATCCACGTGGTGTCCGCCGCCGAGAACGCGCAGAGCGCGGCGCTGCAGATGGGCGCCATCGGCTATGCGCTGAAGCCGGCCACGCGCGACGAGCTGAGGAAGGTGTTCGGCCGGCTGGAGGAAAAGCTCACGCAGAAGGTCAAGGTCGTGCTGCTGGTGGAAGACGACGAGCTGCAGCGCGAGAGCGTCATCCGGCTCATCGGCGACGAGGACATCGAGATCGTTGCCGTCGGCTCCGGCGAGGAAGCGCTGGAGCTGCTGCGCACCCGCGTGTTCGACTGCATGATCACCGACCTGAAGCTGCCCGACATGCAGGGCAGCGAGCTGCTCAAGGCCATGGCAGCTGAAGAGATCGTGTCGTTCCCGCCGGTCATCGTCTACACCGGGCGCAACCTTACGCGCGACGAAGAAGCCGAGCTGCAGCGCTATTCGCGCTCGATCATCATCAAGGGCGCCCGCTCGCCGGAGCGCCTGCTCGACGAGGTGACGCTGTTCCTGCACAAGGTGGAGGCAGAGCTGTCCAGCGAGCGCCGGGGCATGCTGAAGACGGCGCGCGGGCGCGACCGCATCTTCGAGGGCCGCACCATCCTGCTGGTGGATGACGACGTGCGCAACATCTTCGCGCTGACCAGCGCGCTGGAGCAACGCGGCGCCATCGTGGAGATCGGCCGCAACGGCCGCGAGGCGCTGGAGCGGCTCGACCAGGTCAGCGAGATCGACCTCGTGCTGATGGACGTGATGATGCCGGAGATGGACGGCCTCGAAGCCACGCGCCGCCTGCGCGGCGACCCGCGCTTCGAGAAGATGCCGGTGATCGCCATCACCGCCAAGGCCACCAAGGACGACCGCGAGCAATGCCTGGCTGCCGGCGCCAACGACTACCTCGCCAAGCCGGTGGACCTGGAACGCCTGTTCTCGCTGCTGCGCGTGTGGATGCCGAAGATGGAGCGCCTGTGACCACACGCCCCGGCACATCGCAGGCTGCGCAGACGCCGCCGCTGCACCCGCTGAGCGACACGGAGATCGAGCTGCGCCTGCTGATGGAAGCCATTTACCTGAAGTACAGCTACGACTTCCGCAACTACACCGTGGCCTCGCAGAAGCGCCGCGTGCTGCATGCGCTCGAGCAACTCGGGCTGCCGAGCATCTCGGCGCTGCAGGAACGGGTGCTGCGCGAGCCATTGCTGTTCGGCCGGCTGCTGCAGTTCCTGACGATCCCGGTGAGCGAGATGTTCCGCGACCCGGCCTACTTCCTGGCCTTGCGCGAGCATGTGGTGCCGATCCTGCACACCTACCCTTCCGTCAAGGTCTGGGTGGCGGGTTGCAGCACGGGCGAGGAAGTGTTCTCGCTGGCCATCCTGCTGCGCGAGGAAGGCCTGCTCTCGCGCACGCAGATCTACGCCACCGACATCAACCCCGCTTCGCTGGAGAAGGCGCGGCTGGGCATCTTTCCGCTGGAGGCGATCCGCGGCTACACCGCAAACTATCAGCGCGCGGGCGGACGCAGCGCGTTCTCCGACTACTACACCGCCGCCTACGACGCCGCGCGCTTCGACCCTTCGCTGTGCGCCGACGTGATCTTTGCCGACCACAGCCTGGCCACCGACAGCGTGTTCGCCGAAACCCAGCTGGTGTCGTGCCGCAACGTGCTGATCTACTTCAACCGGGAGCTGCAGGACAGGGCGCTGGGCCTGTTCCACGAGTCGCTGTCGCATCGCGGCTTTCTCGGGCTGGGCTCGAAGGAAAGCATCGACTTCTCGGGCTACTCCAACCGTTTCGACACGCATGCGCGTGCCGAGCGCATCTACCGCAAGGCCACATGAACCGCCACCTTCGCTCACCCGTTCGCAAGCGCGTGGACGCCGTGGTGCTCGGCGCCTCGGCCGGCGGCATCGATGCGCTCTCCGCGCTGCTGCACGGCCTGCCCGCTGGTTGGCATATTCCGATGGCGGTGGTCCTTCACCTGCCCGAGGGGCACGAGAGCCACCTCGCCGAGATCTTCGCGCAGCGCCTGCCTATTCCGGTGCACGAGGCCGCCGACAAGATGCCGCTGGCGGCCGGCAGCCTTTACTTCGCGCCGCCCGGCTATCACCTGTCGATCGAGCGCGAGCGCACCTTCTCGCTGAGCTGCGAGCCGCCGGTGCTGTTCTCGCGGCCGTCCATCGACGTGCTGATGGCCTCCGCCGCCGACGCCTACGGCCCTGCCCTCGCCGGCTTTCTGCTGACCGGCGCGAACGAAGACGGCGCCGAGGGCCTGCGCCGCATCCATCTGGCCGGTGGACTTACCGCCGTCCAGGAACCGAAAGAAGCACAGATTCCCACCATGCCCCAAGCCGCCATAGCGCGCCACGCTCCCGACTACGTGCTTCCCCTGCGCGAACTGCGCAACTTGCTGCTTCAACTGGAGGCCGCCCATGAACATTGACGTCCAGAGCAAGCTGCTCATCGTCGATGACCTGCCGGAAAACCTGCTGGCGCTGGAGGCGCTGATCCGCGCGCCGGGGCGCATCGTGTACCGCGCCGCCTCGGCCGACGCCGCTCTCGCGCTGCTGCTGGAGCATGAATTCGCGCTCGCCATCGTCGATGTGCAGATGCCGGGCATGAACGGCTTCGAGCTGGCCGAGCTGATGCGCGGCACCGAGCGCACGCGGCACATTCCCATCATCTTCGTGAGCGCGGCCGGGCGCGAGCTGAACTACGCCTTCCAGGGCTACGAGAGCGGCGCGGTCGACTTCCTGCACAAGCCGCTGGACCCGCATGCGGTGGTCAGCAAGGTGCACGTGTTCGTCGACCTGTACCGGCACCGCAAGGCGCTGCGGCACGAGATGGAATCGCTCGCTGCCGCGCACCGCAAGCAGGAAGAGCTGGTGCAGCAGCTTCAGCAGACGCAGCACGAACTGGAGCGCGCTGTGCGCATGCGCGACGACTTCATGTCGATGGTGTCGCACGAGCTGCGCACGCCGCTCAACACGCTGTACCTCGAGGCGCAGCTGCGGCAGCTGCACCTGTCCAAGGGCAATCTCGCCAACTTTGCGCCCGAGCGGCTGCCCGCGATGATCGAGCGCGACCAGCGGCAGATCCGCAACATGGTGCGGCTGATCGACGACATGCTCGACGTCACGCGCATGCGGCGCGACGCGCTGTCGATCAAGACCGAGCCGGTCGACCTGGCCGCGCTGGCGCGCGCAGTGGTGGAGAACCTGCGCCAGCAGGCCGAAGCCGCGGGCTCGGCCATCACGCTGATTGCGCCCGCCGAACTGCACGGCGTGTGGGACGAGTTCCGCATCGAACAGGTGCTGACCAACCTGCTGACCAATGCCCTGCGCTACGGCGGCGGCAAGCCGGTCGAGATGGTGGTGCAGCAGATGGGAGGCACCGCCCGGGTGGCCGTGCGCGACCAGGGCATCGGCATTGCGCCCGAAGACCAGGAGCGCATCTTCAAGCAGTTCGAGCGCACCAAGGACAGCCGCAAGCACGCGGCCGGGCTGGGCCTGGGCCTGTACATCACGCACAAGATCGTGAGCCTGCATGGCGGACAGATCGGAGTGGAAAGCGCGCCGGGCGAAGGCTCGCGCTTCGTGGTCGACCTGCCGCTCGAGCCGCCGGCCATACTTCCCTCTTCAACCTGAAGGAAAGAAACCCCTCGTGAACGTGCTGATCGTCGACGACAACAAGGCAGCGGCCGACCTGCTACAGGAACTGCTGGGCCTGTTCGGCCACACCGCGCGCTGCACCTACACGGCGCAGCAGGCGCTGGACACGGCCGCCGCCGAGAGCTTCGATGCCGCGCTCATCGACCTCACGCTGCCCGATTTCCCGGGCACCGAGGTGGCGCGGCGGCTGCGCGCCAGCACCACCCAAGGCACGCCGAAGCTGTTGATCGCGATCTCGGGTTTTTCGGCGGAGGACACGGGCGGCGAGGCGGCCGAAGGGCTGTTCGACCACCACCTGCAGAAGCCGATCGACATCGACAGGCTCGGCGGCCTCCTGGCGCAGGGCTGAGCGCGGCCGGCAGCCGGCTAGTGGTAAACCACTATCGGTAAATTGGTGAACCACTTTTAGACTGGCTCACCACATGGCGACCATTCACGAACTCCCCCGCCTGCCTGCGACCGAGCCGGATTCCGACCGCTCCTACCAGAAGCTCGCGGCCAGCATCGCCGCCCTCATCACCGAAGGCGAATTCAAGGTGGGCGACCGCCTGCCATCCGAGCGCGCACTGGCCGACCGCTTCGGCGTGAGCCGCACGCTGGTGCGCGAGGCCATCATCGTGCTGGAGATCCAGGGCAACGTCGAAGTGCGCGGCGGCTCGGGCATCTATGTCTGTGCGCCGGCACCCGGTGCAGTGGCGCCGGCCTCGGCCTACACCCTGTCGCCCGGTCCGGGCCCCTTCGAGCTGCTGCGCGCGCGCTGCCTGATCGAGGCC
Source organism: Variovorax sp. Varisp36 (assembly GCF_047304235.1). Lineage (NCBI taxonomy): Bacteria > Pseudomonadati > Pseudomonadota > Betaproteobacteria > Burkholderiales > Comamonadaceae > Variovorax > Variovorax sp. Varisp36. The sequence continues at coordinate 172,501 of NZ_JBGLYU010000001.1, read as the reverse complement.
GAGATCGCGGCGGTGGCCGCCGAGAGCCGCAAGGACAGCGACCTCGACCGCATCTACAGCGCGCTGGCCGAGATGCGCGAGAACATGCACGACAAGGAGGCCAACGAGGCGGCCGACCGCCTGTTCCACCTGCGCATTGCCGAGTCGACCGGCAACAGCGTGCTGCTGCAGATGGTGACCGCGGTGTGGGACCACACCAAGGCCCCGATCTGGTCGCAGCTGGAGGCCCACTTTCATACCCCGGCGTTGCGCCGCGCGTCACAGGACGATCACCAGCGCGTGTTCACCGCCCTGCTGGAGCGCGATGCAGACGCGGCCCGCAAGGCCATGCGCGCGCACATCGAGCGCGTGATCAGCGAATTCGCGCAAGCCTGGCGCTGAGCAGGCACCCGGCGTCCGGCCTGCCGGCCGGCGCCACCCGAACCACGGAGACAAGACCATGAGATCCACCGTCCTTCGGCGATGCCGCATCGCCGCGCATTGCTTCGCCCTGACATTGCTGGCCGCTACCGCGGGTGGCGCGTCCGCCCAGCCGGCGCCCGGCGCCAGTCCACGCATCGACGCCATCCGCAAGGCCGGCGAACTGCGCGTGGGCGTGCTGCAGAACGCCCCCTGGCTGATGGAAAACACCACCGGCCAGGGCGAACCGTGGAGCGGCCCGGCCTGGCTGCTGGCCACCGAATATGCGCGGCAGCTCGGCGTGAAGCTGCGCACCGTGCCGGTGTCGCACGAAACCAAGGTGCCGGTGCTCGCGGCCAACCAGGTCGACATGACCATCAGCCCCCTGGGCGAAACGCCCGAGCGGCTCAAGGTGGTCGACTTCGTCATCTACTCCGCCACCAGCGTGTGCATGTTCGGTCGCGCCGACAACGCGAAGCTGGCCAAGGCCGCCTCTGTGGACGACCTCAACCAGCCCGACGTGACGATCGCCTATTTCACCGGCGGCGCCGAGGAAGGCTGGGTCAAGGAGCGCTTCCCGAAGGCGAAGCTGCGCGCCGTCGCCAGTTCGGGCGCCACCGCCCCCATCGAGGAAATCATGGCGCGCCGCGCCGACGCCGCGCCGATCAACCGCGTGCCATGGGTCGGCCTGCAGCAGAAGGTCAAGGGACTGGCCGTGCTGCCGAAGGACAACAACTGCCAGTCGAGCACCGAGAAGGCCTCGCCCGTCGGGCTCGCGGTGGACAAGAACCAGCCGGCGTACCTGAACTGGCTGCGCGAGGTCGCCAAGGCGCAGAAGGCGCGCCTGGACGCGGACGAGGCCCGCATCGTCGGCACGCTCAAGTGAGCATGAATCCCAGCAACATCAGGAGACAGACAGCATGACGAAGATCAAGACCTTCCTGGCGCGCGCATCGCGCGGTGCCGTGTTCGCTGCAGCACTCGCGGCCCTGGGCTCGACGGCCCTGGCGCAGACCCCGCCCGCGCCGGGTGCCAGCCCCCGCATCGACGCCATCCGCAAGGCCGGCGTGCTGCGCGTCGGCGTGGTCAACAACCCGCCCTGGCTGGTGCAGAACACCAGCGGCGACGGCGAAGACTGGGCCGGCCCGTCGTGGATGCTGGGCAAGGAATTCGCCAAGCTGCTCGGCGTGAAGATGATGCCGGTGGCGGTGAGCCACGAAACCAAGGTGCCGGCGCTGGTGGCCAACCAGATGGACATCATGATCGGCCCGCTGAACCAGACGGCCGAGCGCGCGAAGATCATCGACTTCGTCACCTTCTCCAGCACCGGCGTGTGCATGTTCGGACGCGCCGACAACCCGAAGTTCACCGGCGCGAAGACGCTCGAGGACTTCAACAGGCCCGAAGTCACCATCGCCTATTTCTCGGGTGCCGGCGAAGAGCCGCTGGTGCGCCAGCAGTTCCCGAAGGCCAAGCTGCGCGGGGTGGCCAATTCAGGCTCGGTCGCGCCCATCGAGGAAGTGATGGCCGGGCGCTCCGACGTGGCGCCGCTCAACCGCATGCTGTGGCCCAACATCAGCAAGAAGGTGAAGGGGCTGGCCGCGTTCCCGAAGGAAAACGACTGCCAGGACAGCAAGATCTTCGAGATCCAGTCCGGCATGGGCGTGGCCAAGGAACAGCAGGTGTACCTCGACTGGCTGCGATCGGTGGCGCAGCGCATGCAGCCCGCGCTGACCGCGGAAGAGCGGCGCATGACGCAGAACCTCAAGTAAGTCGAGCGCCTTCGGGCGCTTCCTCCACCTCCCATCGAAGTCTTTCGGGCCGCCGCCATCAGAGTGGCCCGCGGGGACTCCCTTGCCCATCATTTCGAGATCTTCACCATGTTGAATTGCCAGATCCACGGTGCCCGCGACCTGCGCGTGGAAGACGTGCCCACGGAAACGCTCTCGCCCACGCAGGTGCGCGTCGGCGTCAAGGCCGTGGGCATCTGCGGCTCCGACCTGCACTACTACCAGCACGGCCGCGTCGGCGACTTCCTGATCCGCGCCCCGCTCACGCCGGGCCATGAAGCCTCGGGCCAGGTGCTGGAAGTGGGCGCGCAAGTGACCTCGGTGCGCGCCGGCGACCGCGTGGCGCTCAACCCCTCGCGCACCTGCGGCCACTGCCGCTTCTGCCGCATGGGTGCTTCCAACCACTGCGAGAACGTGCACTTCTTCGGCAGCGCGAGCAAGTGGCCCCACATGCAGGGCGCGATGCGCGAGCAGGTGGTGGTGGAAGCGAGCCAGTGCGTGCCCGTACCCGACGGCCTGTCGTTCGAACTGGCCGCCTTCGGCGAGCCGCTGGCGGTGGCGCTGCATGCGGTGCAGGAGGCCGGCTCGCTGCTGGGCAAGACAGTGATGGTGATCGGCACCGGCCCCATCGGGGCCCTGATCCTCATGGCCGCGAAGCTGGCGGGCGCGAGCCGGCTGATCGCAGTGGACATCCAGGACCAGACGCTGGCCGCCTGCACCCGCGTGGGCGCCACGCAGACCATCAACGCCGCGAAGGACCCGGCGGCACTGGACGCGCTGGCCGAGGGCAAGGGCCAGGTCGACGTGAGCTTCGAGGTGTCGGGCAACTACGCAGGGCTGGCCAACTGCATCCGCCTCACGCGCCCGCGCGGCACCGTCGTGCAGGTGGGCACACTCAACGGCAGCAGCGAGGGCTGCCCGTTCAACCAGGTCATGGTGAAGAGCCTCACCTACGTGGGCACCTTCCGCTTCATCGGCGAGTACGCATGGGCGGTCGACTATCTGAGCCGCGGCGTGCTCGACGTGTCGCCGCTGCTGACCGACGCACTGCCGGTGTCGCGCGTGCACGAGGCCTTCGCGCTGGCCGCCGACCGGCAGCGCGCCATGAAGGTGATGGTCACGTTCTGAAGAACGCGCCCGCCCTTCCCTTCATCACCTCACGGGGATTCTTCCCATGAACTTCGATTTCTCGCCGATCGCGGACAACTGGCGCTTCTTCGCCAGCGGCCTGGGCATGACCGTGCTGCTGAGCATCGTCAGCGCGGCCACGAGCCTGCTGGCCGGGCTCGTGATTGCGCTGTTGCGCCTGTACGGCCCGCGCTGGCTGCGGCCGCTGCTGGTCTTCTACATCGACTCGATGCGCGCCATTCCGGTGCTGGTGGTGCTGATCTGGATCTACTTCGCGTTCCCGATCATCGCGAACGTGACCTTCCCGCCCTTCTGGGCGGCGCTGGTCGCGCTCACGCTGCACATCGCGGCCTACGCGGCGGAGGTGATCCGCGCAGGCATCGAGTCGATCCGGCCGGGCCAGACGCGCGCCGCACTGGCGCTGGGCATGTCGCGCGCGCAGATTTTGCGCAAGGTGCTGCTGCCGCAGGCCATCGTGCGGATGCTGCCGGCCTTCGGTTCGATCCTCACCATCGCGATCAAGGACACGGCCATCGCCACCGTGATCGCGGTGCCCGAGCTGATGCACCGCGCCGAAACCGTGGCCGGCCAGAGCTACCGGCCGGTGGAGGTGTTCACCGCGGTGATGGTGGCGTACTTCTGCATCCTGTTTCCCGTCACGCGGGGCGTGGACCGGCTCTATCGCCGCTTCGCGCACCTTGGCCGCTCGTAGGAAAGACACAGCCATGACATTCGATTGGTCCGTGATCTGGACGCACCGCGCCGCGCTGCTCGAAGGCGCCGCCCTCACCGTGGGCCTGACCGTGCTCACGATGCTGCTGGCAGTGCCTGGCGGGATCGTGCTCGCGCTGATGCGCCTGTCGCCCAACAAGCTGCTGCAGTCGGTTTCGCTCGGCTTCGTGGAGTTCTTCCGCAACCTGCCGCTGATCCTCGTCATCTACTGGGCCTTCTACGTGATGCCCATGGCCTTCGACGTGCAGTTCTCGGCCATCACCACCGCGCTCGTGGCGCTGGTGCTGAACGTCGCGGCCTACAACGCCGAGACCTTCCGCGCAGGCATCAACTCGATCCGCAAGGGGCAGATGGAGGCCGCGCTCGCCATGGGCATGTCGCGCCGCCAGGCGATGTTCAAGGTGGTGATCCCGCAGGCCGCGCGCCGCATCCTGCCGGTGATCGCGAGCACCTGGATCTCGCTGTTCAAGGACACCTCGCTGGTCTCGGTCATCGCCGTCAGCGAGCTGGCCTACACCTCGATGCAGATTCGTGCGCAGACCTTCCGCGTACTGGAGATGCTCACCGCCATGGCCGTCATCTACTGGCTCATGGGCTACCCGCAAGCCAAGCTGGTGGACTGGATCCACCGCAAATACGGAGTCAAGGAATGAACGCAACCACCCCAACCGCTCTTTCCCCGGCGCGCAAGAATGCCGACCAGCCGCCCGTGCTGGTGTACGAGAACGTCCGCAAGCTGTACGGCGACTTCGTGGCGCTGCGCGGCGTGTCGCTGCAGGTGCACAAGGGCGAGGTGATGTGCCTGATCGGTCCCTCGGGCTCGGGCAAGTCCACGCTGCTTCGCTGCACCAACGCGCTGGAGACCATCGACGGCGGGCGCGTGCTGGTCGACGGCGTGGCGCTGCCCTCGCAGGAGTCGCAGGTGCGCAAGGTGCGCCAGCGCATGGGCATGGTGTTCCAGAGCTTCGAGCTGTTCCCGCACAAGTCGGCGCTCGACAACGTGGCGATGGGCCCGGTCACAGTGCTGGGCATGCCCGAGGACAAGGCCCGCGCCCGCGCGATGGTGCTGCTGGAAAAGGTGGGCCTGGCGAACAAGGCCGGCAACTTCCCGGCCAACCTCTCGGGCGGCCAGCAGCAGCGCGTGGCCATTGCCCGCGCGCTGGCGATGGAGCCCGAGGTGATGCTGTTCGACGAGCCCACCTCGGCGCTCGACCCCGAGACCGTCGGCGAAGTGCTGAGCGTGATGCAGAAGCTCGCGCAGGAAGGCATGACCATGATCGTGGTGACGCACGAGATGGGCTTCGCGCGGCGCGTGGCCGACTGGGTGGTGGTGTTCGAAGCCGGCGCCATCATCGAACAGGGCCCGCCCACGCAGATCTTCGACAACCCGACGGTGGAGCGCACCCGCGACTTCCTCGGTCACCTCGGCTGGAACGGCTGAACCACTCACCCCCTGAAGCCACGCATCATGAAAATCACCAACGCGCGCGTCATCGTCTGCAGCCCCGGGCGCAACTTCGTCACCCTCAAGATCGAAACCGACGAGGGCCTCACCGGCATCGGCGATGCCACGCTCAACGGACGCGAGCTGGCCGTGGCGGCCTACCTCACCGAGCACGTCATTCCCTGCCTGATCGGGCGCGACGCGCAGCAGATCGAGGACATCTGGCAATACCTCTACAAGGGCGCCTACTGGCGCCGCGGCCCGGTCACCATGACCGCCATCGCCGCGGTCGACACCGCGCTGTGGGACATCAAGGCCAAGGCCGCGAACATGCCGCTGTACCAGCTGCTCGGCGGCAAGAGCCGCACCGGCGTGATGGTGTACGGCCACGCCAACGGCCGCGACATCGAACAGACGGTGGACGAGGTGCTTCGCTACAGGGACGAAGGCTACCTGGCCATCCGCGCGCAAAGCGGCGTGCCGGGCCTGGAAAAGGTGTACGGCGTGGGCCGCGGCACCATGTTCTACGAGCCGGCCGACGCTGACCTGCCCAGCGAGCACGACTGGTCGACCGCCAAGTACCTGGAGCACACGCCGAAGCTCTTCGACGCAGTGCGTAGCGCCGTGGGCCCCGACATCCACCTGCTGCACGACGTGCACCATCGCCTGACGCCCATCGAGGCCGGGCGGCTGGGCAAGTCGCTCGAACCCTTCAACCTGTTCTGGATGGAAGACGCCACGCCGGCCGAGAACCAGGAAGCCTTCAGGCTCATCCGCCAGCACACGACCACGCCGCTGGCCGTGGGTGAGATCTTCAACAGCATCTGGGACTGCAAGGACCTGATCGAAAACCAGCTGATCGACTTCATCCGCACCACGGTGGTCCACGCGGGCGGCATCACCCAGCTGCGCCGCATCGCCGACCTGGCTTCGCTCTACCAGGTGCGCACCGGCTGCCATGGCGCGACCGACCTGTCGCCGGCCTGCATGGGCGCGGCGCTGCACTTCGACATGTGGGTGCCCAACTTCGGCATCCAGGAATACATGCGCCACACCGATGAAACCGATGCAGTGTTCCCTCATGCCTACAGCTTCGCCAACGGCATGCTGCATCCAGGCGAGGCACCGGGCCATGGCGTGGACATCGACGAGAAGCTCGCCGCCAAGTACCCGTACCAGCGCGCCTACCTGCCGGTGAACCGGCTTCAGCACGACGGCACGCTGTGGAACTGGTGAACGGGGAAAGCGCCATGGCACGTCTGCATCCCGGCACCCTGCCCTCGCTGCCCGCCGACGTGGCAAAACCGCGCTATGTGCGCGATGCGCTGCAGGCCGGCATCGTCCACCTCGGCGTGGGCGCCTTCCATCGCGCGCACCTTGCGGTCGTCAACGAGGCCGCGCTGCATGCCAGCGGCGACCTGCGCTGGGGCGCGGTGGGCGTGTCGCTGCGCGCGGCCGATACGCGCGATGCGCTGCAGCCGCAAGGCGGCCTCTACACGCTGGCACTGCGCGATGCGGCCGACGACGGCAGCCCGCGCGAGGCGCTGCAGGTGGTGGGCAACCTGCTCGACGTGCTCGTGGCGCCGGAAGACCCGCTGGCCGTGCTCGAACGCCTCGCCCATCCGGACACGCGCATCGTCACCCTGACGATCACCGAGAAGGGCTACCACCACGACCCGGCCACCGGCGCGCTGCGGCTGGACGACGCCGGCATCGTGCACGACCTCGCGCACCCGCAAGCGCCGCGCACGATGCCCGGCTTCGTCGTGCACGCGCTGAACCTGCGCCGCCGGCGCGGGCTGCCGCCCGTGACGCTGCTGTCCTGCGACAACCTGCCCGCGAACGGCGACACGCTGCGCGGCATCGTGCTGGCCTTTGCGCAGCAGGTCGACGGCGCATTGCACGGCTGGATCGGGGCGCACTGCACCTTCCCCAATTCGATGGTCGATCGCATCGTGCCGCGCACCACCGACGCCGATCGCGAACGCATCTCCGCGCGCCTCGGCGCCGAAGATGCATGGCCGGTGATCGGCGAGCCCTTTCTCGAATGGGTGGTGGAAGACCGCTTCGCCAACGGGCGCCCCGGCTGGGCCGCGGGAGGCGCGCGCTTCGTCGAGCATGCGGAACCCTTCGAGCGGCTGAAGCTGCGCATGGTCAACGGCAGCCATTCGGCGCTCGCCTACCTGGGTACGATGGCGGGCTTTCGCACGGTGGACCGCGCGATGGCGGAGCCGGCCTTGCGCAACTTCATCGATGCGTTGATGCGCGAAGAGATCGCCCCCACGCTGCCGGCCATGCAGGGCCTCGACCTGGACAGCTATCGCGCGCGGCTGCTGCAGCGCTTCTCGAATCCCGCGCTACAGCACCAGACGAAGCAGATCGCAATGGACGGCTCGCAGAAGCTGCCGCAGCGCCTGCTCGGCACCGTGCGCGACCGGCTCGCTGCCGGACAGCCCATCGACCGGCTCGCGCTCGCCATCGCCGCATGGATTCACTACCTGCGCGGCGTGGACGAGACCGGTGCCACGCACGACATACAAGACCCTCTCGCCGAAGCACTGGCCCACCGGCTCGTGCAAGCCGACGCGGCACCGTCGGTGCAGGAGCGCGTTGCCTTCTTCGCGGGGTTCGCGCCAGTCTTCGGCGAGCTCGGCGGTGAACCGCGCTTCGTCGCGGCAGTGGCGCGCCAACTGGCCGTGCTCGAGACGCGCGGCGTGCTTGGCGCCCTGGCCGTCTTCGACACGACGGCCAGCGGCTGACGTCCGGCTCTGCGGCGGCGCCTCAACGCTTCTTGCGGCGCCCCTTGTAGGCGGGCATGGCCTCGTAGCGATAAACCCGGAATCCGTCCTTCTGCATGAAGCTGACCGGCTCCCAGCCGCGTGCCAGCGCGCAGTCGGTGATCTGCGCCATCTGCACGCCCAGGTAGTCCTGCAGGCTGTCGGCCACAGCGAGTTCGAATTTCTTCAGTTCGCGGTCCAGCGATTCCACCGCCGCAATGGCGGCCTCGACGCGGGTGAAGGGACGCACATGCGTCATCCCCTTGCTGCTCGCCGCAGTGCGCTCCTTCGCGGGATGTTCCGCGCTGAAATTCACGCTGGCTCCGCCTTCCATGCCGTTGAGGCCACCGATGGCACCCATGCTGCTCATTGCGTTCATGCCACGACCCGGCTCGCGCAGCCGGCCTCGAACTGTTCCACCATGTTCCTCGCTCCTACGGCGTTTCAGCGCCGGTCGAGCGATACAAGGCAAGCAGCATGCCCTGCGAAAAACTGCTGGCGGGCATCCAAAAACCAGCGCCTTCGCCGCACAAATGTGTACTTGCGTGACTTTTTGGTCACTTCCCAAAACAAAATTGGCATGCCAGTGTGCATGCCATGCTTCATCAAGCCCTGAGGCAGCGGCCGCGCAGCGTCAACGCGCGATCTCCCGGCGCGACAGCATCACGTCGCCGCTGTTGGTGTTGAAGGCGATGGTCGGCGCGCTGACATCGCTGAGCGGCGCGCCCAGCCCGATCTCTCCGCGCCCGTGCAGCACGCATTCCTCGCGCCGCAGGGCGATCTCGGTGCTCGGTCCGCCGTTGCCATGGAAGCGCACCCAGGTGCCATAGGTGCTGACGTCGATCAGCACACAGCTGCCCTGTCGCAACTCGATGCGCGCATGCAGCCGCGAGACGCGGGGATCGTTGACCACGAACTGGGCGTCATTGACGCGCCCGAGATGGATCGGGAGTTCTTCGGTACGGAACATCGAACGAACGTCGAGCCAGGCCAGTTCGATCTGGCCGAACGTGGAGTCCGGCATCCGCAGCGGAGCGAGCGCCGCAGGCACGGTGAGGAAGCTCGTCACCTCCTCCTGCCAATCGATACGGTGCACCACGGACATCTCGCTGCGGCCGCGGATGTTGATGAGGCCCAGGTCGCGGTGTTGCACCGTGCCTTCGCGCAATTGCGAGATGACCGCGTCAGTCACCCAGATCTGGCCGGGACCGGCCAGGTCGCTCAGGCGCGAGGCCAGGTTGACGGCGTCGCCGTAGCAGTCGCCCTCGACCTCGACCACCTCGCCGCTGGCCACGCCGATCTGCAGCGCCATGCGCAACGGCACAGGCCACGCGAGCAGCCGCTTCTGGTGATAGCGCTGCAGCTCGACGACAGCGTGCGTGGCGGCTGCACCACTGGAGAAGATGGCGAACACGCCGTCTCCGAGCGACTTCACCACTCGGCCGCCATGCGCCTGGCACACGCCGCCGATCCATTGCGTCAGCCGCGTCACGGTTTCCGTGGCCCGCGCATTCCCCATGGCCTCGAAGACTCTCGTACTCCCCGTCAAGTCCGCGAATACGACTGTGGAATTGACACCCATATTGTTGTGATTCTCGATTTTTCTATCGCAGGTTGTGAACGTTCAGGCTCTCTACCTTCCTCCGCAAACAGCTCTCCTGGCTATATCCATCGCGCACAAAAAGAAACGGCGTGCGCTCTCTTCGTGTTGACCACTGGGTATACCCCGTTGGGCACGGAGCAGACATACCAAGGGTCTTTTGGCCGCTTGTAGTACTTTTGAAAACAAAACACAACGACGGCGAAAAACACTAAGCCAAGGGTGTTGTTTACAAACAAGAAACATCGTTTCAGATCTTGTGGAACTCCTGACTGAGGCTTAAGGTAGCGGCCGTCCTGGCTTCCCACACGCATCCCGTCCATGCTTCTCCGCCTCCTTCGCCTGCTGAACGTACCCGGCTCCGGATCCCGCCAGGCGACGGAGAGCCAGCTGGGGCGCATTCGCACTGCGATGCTGTCGGTGCTCCAGGGCCATGGCGGCCACTCGGTGCAGCGCGTCAGCCAACGCGTGCGCTTCGCGGCCGACGTCGAGGCACTCTGGTACCTGCGACAGGACGTGATGATGGCGCTGAGCGCCATCGATGGCGAAACCGCCGCCCGCCGCCAGATGAAAGCCATCAACAGCATGTTCAAGGGCGGATTGCCGGGCTCGATGGGGCCTCGTGCGCACCAGCGCTTTACCAGCAACAACAGCTGAAGCTGCGGCGGCCCTTCGGGGCCGTTTTTCTTTTTTCGATTTCTTCTCCCTGCCCGTGGTCAATGGGCGTGTTGATGATCATGTTCGTGGTGGTGCCCGTGCGCCGACGCGTGCAAGTGGCCCCAGACGAGGAAGACGTCGCGCCCTTGCGCCGCCATCGACACCTTCGCGCCCACCGGCAGCAGCACCTTCGTGGGCACGTGGCCGAACGGCAGGCCCGCCAGCACCGGCACCTTGAGCGAAGCGCGCAGCCGGTCGATCACCGTGTCCAGGCCAAAGCCGCGGTCGTAGCCCGGCACCTTGCGGATACCCGTGAACTGCCCGAACACGATGGCACGCTGGCGCGCCAGCACGCCGGCCATCTTCAACTGGTCGAGCATGCGTTCGATGCGGTACGGATGCTCGTTGGTGTCCTCGATGAAGAGCACTCCCTTGTCGACCGCGGGAAAGTATGGCGTGCCAAGCAGGCTGGCCAGCACGCAGAGGTTGCCACCCCACAGCACCGCGTCCTGCACCGGCTTGAACTTCAGGTCGGCATCGCGCGCCGGCATGCGCCAGCCGGTGCCTTCGCCCTGCCCGCTCACGAGGTCGTCGAAGCAGGCTTCCATGATGTCGTCAGGACCGGCCTCGGCGCCGAAGTCTTCGCCGAGCGCAGGGCCCGACCAGCTCACGGCGCCGGTCTTGACCAGCAGCGCGCTCTGCAGCGCGGTGAAGTCGCTGCAGCCGACGAACTCGGTGCCCTTGCCGATCGCCTTGGCCACGGCCTTGTAGGGAATGGCATCCAGGATGCGCGTGAGGCCGTAGCCGCCGCGCGCGATGAGCGCGACGTCGGCACCGCTTGCTGCGGCGCGCGAAATCGCGGCGAGCCGCGTGGCGTCGTCGCCCGCGAAGCGTTGGTACGCCGAGAGTGCCGCCTCGTCGATTTCGACTTCATGGCCCAGCGCCTGGAGCCGCTTGACGCCGCGCCGGAACGCGGCCTTGTCGCGGACCGCGCTGGCGGGGGAATAGATATAGATGTGTTTGCTCACGTGTTCGAGTATCCCATTGCGTTTCGCGCCTGCAGCACGAACGTTCGAGCTTGCGCCGGCGCAGGTCCCGAGGACGTGGCGATGGGGCCGAGCGCGCGCAGCGCGGCTTCGTAGCCCCGATCGGGGAAAGGTGCGCGCCATGCGCCCCCGATTTGCTCGCCGCCGTCGGGCACGAGCAGCATCGCCGCGAAACGGCCGGGCGCCGCGGCCTGCAGCAGCGCGGCCAGGTCGGTCGCGGCCGCGCTGTGCGCAAGCACCATCGCGCCGGGCTGCATGCGATCCAGCCATTCGAGCAGCACGTCGCGGTGCCATTCAAGGCGATGCGGCGCTTCGCGCTTGGGCTTGTCGCTCTTGCCGAAACCGATCAGGTCGGGCACGAGCGTGCGCAGCCCGGGCAGGCCCACGAGCTGCCGGAAGAAGTAGCCCCATTCGCCCGGGCCGTGCAGGCACAGGCAGCAGGCTGCTTCGCCTTCACCGCCTTCACCGCCTTCATCGACGTAGTGCATGCGCCAGCCCTGCTGGCTCGGCAGGTCCTGCACGTAGTGCGGCGCGAAGGCGTAGCCGGCCAGCGCGTCGAAGCGTTCCTGCGGCGTGCGCAGCGCGTCGTCGCGCAAGGGTTCGGCCTGCGCGCGCGCGGCGCTCCGGCGCTGCTGGAAGAAGGCCTGCAGCACCGCGGCGCACTCCTGCGCCAGCACCCCGCCCTGCACCAGCGTGCGATGGTTCAGCCGAGGTTCGGCGAAGAGATCGAGCACCGAACCGGCTGCACCGGTCTTGGGATCGGTCGCGCCGTACACGACGCGCGCCAGCCGCGAATGCAGCATTGCCCCCGAGCACATCGCGCACGGTTCCAGCGTGACGAACAGCTCGCAGCCATCGAGCCGGTAGTTGCCGAGCGCTGCGGCACCGGCGCGCAACGCGTTGATCTCGGCATGCGCGCTCGGATCGTGCTGTGCGACCGGCGTGTTGCGGCCTGTCGCGATCAGCTGGCCGTCCTTGACCAGCACAGCGCCGACGGGCACTTCGCCTGCCTCGGCGGCAAGCTGCGCCTCGGCGAGCGCGAGCGCCATCCAGTGCGCGTCGCCCGGCATCGGCGCGGGAATGGCCTCAGTTGTCATCCGGCATCTGGCGCGCCTTGGTCGCCGCGTCGAGCGCTTCCTTGACCTGCCGCTGCACCTGTTGCGCATTCACAGGCGCTTCGCCTGCTGGTGCAGCAACGCCGGGTACGGCCGGCCGCGAAGAAGAAGCCATGCTCGTCATCTGCTTCTTCGCAACCAGCCCGGCGATCACGAGTGCCAGCACGAGGCCGATGAGTCCGAGTCCGCGCATCTCAGCGTTCCTGCGCCACGGGCGCATCGGCCGTCATGCCGAGCCGGCCCATCCACACGGCAAGCGCCTGCTCGTCCGGCGTGCCCGCGCTGTAGACCGCGTGCATCGCGGCATGCGACTCGCGGCGGTGCTGGTTGAGCTTGACCTTGCATTGCAGCGCCGTCACGCGCAACTCGAAGCCCGTGATGCCGGCCAGCATCTTGAGCTGGAATTCCTCGCCCAGGTCGCGCCACTGCTGCGCATAGGCGGGCTCGTGGTCGCCGATGAGTTTCTTGAGCAGCGCGTCCTTGTCCGCGGACTCCTCGATCAGCCGGGCCTCGACGGTGCAGTGCACGGCCAGGTAGTTCCAGGTCGGCACGCGGGCCAGGTCAGGGTACACCGAAGGTGACAGGTACGAATGCGGACCGAGGAAGGTGACGACCGCCTTGGGGCGCGCCTGCAGGTAGCGCCAGTGAGGATTGGGCTTGGCGCAATGCCCCAGCAGCACCAGTTCGTCGCCTCCGCGCGGCTCGGCCACGAGCGGCAGGTGCGTGACGTACGGCAACCCGTCGTCGTCGTTCGAGATCAGGCTCGCGAACGGGTGCGAGCGCATCAGCTCCAGCGCGATGGCCGGGTCCTTGGCATTGAACTGCGGGGGCATGTACATGGGCGTTTTTCCTCGTGGCGAGGCCCGATTGTCCCCGAGCCGCCCCTATCTTGTACGCGGCGCCTCCAGCAGTTTCACCATCGCGGTGTAGCCGCGCGCCTTGGCCAGCTGCAGCGGCGTGTTCCCCTGGCGGTCGGTCAGCTTGAGGCTGGCGCCGGCATCGATCAGCGCGGCCAGCGTGCGCTGATGGCGCGGGCCGCCGTCGCCGAGCACGATGGATTCGATCACGGCCGTCCAGTGCAGGTTGTTGACGTGGTCGAGCGGCGCACCCGCGGCGATCAGCCGCCGCACCACCTCGTCGTGCCCGAGGTGCGCGGCCGCGATCAGCGCGGTGCCGTCGTAGCGGCTCGTGGTCTGCCCGGCCTTGGCGCCGAGCGACAGCAGCAGGGAAAGCGTCGGCGTGTCATCGGCCACCGACGCGATGGTGACGGCGTCGTAGCGGTCGTCGTCGAGCAGGTCGAGGTTGGCGCCGGCCTTGGCCAGCAGCTTGATCGCCTCGCGCTGCCGCGCATGCGTGGCAACATGCAGCGGCGTGCGGCCGCGCGTGTCGCGCGCATCGAGGTTGGCGCCCGCGGCGGCCAGCGCCTTCAGCTTCTGCAGGTCGCCATGCCATGCAGCCTGGTGCAGTCCCTCGTAGGCCAGCACCTCCGCTGCCAGCGGCGGCACCTGGGCGAGCGCGCTGATCGGCACGCCCAACCCGAGCGCGATCGCCAGCACACCCGGCCAGATGCCGCGCGCCTTCATCAGAGCAGGCCCTTGACCTTTTCCAGCGCCGCGTTGGCGCACTGGTCGTCGAGATGGCCGCCGGGTGCGCCGCCCACACCGACCGCGCCGATCACTTCATTGCCCGACTTGACCGGCACGCCGCCGCCCAGCAGCAGGAAGCCCGGCAGATAGACCAGATTGGCCGCACCTGCGTTCTTCTGCGCGCCTTCCATCATGGCCTGCGTCGGGCTCTTGGCCGAGGCCGAGGTCCAGGCCTTGCGCTCGCTCGAAGCCAGCGTGTGCGGGCCAGCGTTGTCGGCGCGCTGCACGGCACGCACGGTGCCGGCGCGGTCGACCACGGTGGCCGCCACGTTGTAGCCGTTGGCCGCGCAGGCGGCCACGGCTTCGGCCGCGATCTGGTTGGCCAGCGCGAGCGAGATGTTCTTTTCGGTGCGCACGGCCGAAGCCGCGGGTGCGGGCGTCTGGGCCTGGACCGCGGAAGCGGCAAGCAGAACGGCGAGGCCGCCGAGGCGAAGGATGGAATGCATTGTTCGTTTTCTCCAGTGGATGCGGGTGGTTGCGCCGGCTGTTGCCGACGGCTGCGCCACTGTAGAAAACCCGGCGCGCAACGGCCATTCGTACGGCTACGCGCGGTGCTCCGTAGTTCTACGGAGCGCTGTCCACCAGCACGGCGTAGCGCCGGATCAATTGCGCGAGCGAATCGCAGCCGAGCTTGGCGAACAGGTTGGCGCGGTGCGTCTCGACCGTGCGCGGCGACAGCGCGAGCGTGCGCGCGATCTCCTTGTTGGTCAGCCCCTGCACGATGAAGGCGAGCACCTCGCGCTCGCGCTCCGACAGCTGAGCCACCCGCTCGCGCGCGGCGTTGTCCGCCTGCGAGCGTTCGCGCGAGCGCACGTGCTGCCGCACGGCCTGCTGCAGCGCTTCGAGCAATTGCTCGTCGTCCACCGGCTTTTCGAGAAACTCGGCCGCGCCGGCCTTGAAGGCGCGGCGGCACATCTCGACCGTGCCGTGGCCGGTCAGCATGATCACGGGCTGGTCGACGCCCTGCGCCACCAGACGGTCGAGCACCGTCAGGCCACTGATACCGGGCATGCGCACGTCGAGCACGATGGCGCCGACACTCGCGCGGTCGAACCCGTCGATAAAGGCCTGCGGGTCGGCCCAGGCCTGAACGCGCAGGCCGACCGTACCGATCAGCAGCGACAGGCTGTCGCGCACCGCCTGGTCGTCGTCGATCAGGTGGACCAGCGGAGATTGCGGTGGATGGATGCTCGGCGTGTTCATGGGGACGGTGCGACCAGCGGCAGCAAAAGAGTGAAGCGCGCGCCGCGCGGCGAGGCGTTGGCTGCGCTCAGGCTGCCGCCCATGCCGCTGGCCAGGGTTTCGCTGAGGCTCAGGCCGAGGCCCAGTCCGCCTTCGCGCGTGCTGAAAAAGGGCTCGAAGAGGCGCGGCAGGGCCTCGGGGGCGATGCCGCGTCCGTTGTCGGTCACGGTCAGCACGCCCTCCTGCCCATTGCGGCCGACCGAGACGACGAGGCGCCGCTCGGCCGCCGGCACGAGCTCGAGCGCCTGAAGCGCGTTCATCAGCAGGTTGTGCACGATCTGCTCGAGGGCCACGGCCTCGGCCTGCACGCGCACCGGCGCCTGCGCGGCGGCGTCGAACTGCGCGTTGATCGTGTGCTTCGCGAACTCCGGCGCCAGCAGGTGCATGGCGCTGCGCACCACCTCCTGCAGCACCAGCGGCTTCGCGTCGCCCGCGGCCTCTGGACGCTCGATGACGCGGCGCAGGCGTCCCACCACGCTGGCCGCGCGGCGCGCCTGCTCGACGGCCTGCCCCATCGCGTCGCGCGCCGTGGCCAGGTCCGGTGGCTCGTCGCCGAGCAAACGGCGCGCGGCCTGCACGTTGGCCAGCACCGCCGTGAGGGGCTGGTTGAGTTCGTGCGCCAGCCCGGCAGACAGTTCGCCCAGCGCATTGAGCCGCGCGACCTGCCCGAGCCGCAGCAGCTCTTCGGCCCGCCGCCGCGCCACGCGCTGGCGCTGCGCGGCCCACAGGCCCACCAGCAGCGCAGCCGCGGCCACGGCCCAGCCAGCGATGCCGCGCCACGGCAGCTCGCCCCATCCCACCTGCCGCTCGGCCACGAGCTCGAAGGGCTGGCTCGGCGAGGCCAGCGCCTTGGTCAGCCCGAAACGCCATCCGTTCGTGGCCGGTGCACCGGGTTGCAGCACGAGTTGCTGCCCGTCGCGCTGCAGGCTCACCCTCACGGGGCTGCGCTGCGGGTTCATCGGCCAGTCGCGCCACGGCACGGAGCCGGCCAGGTCGATGTCGAGTGCGTAGCTGAACGGCGTGGCGCCGATGACGAGCACATAGCGGCCATGAGCCAGGTCGAGCGCGGCCAGTTCGGGGCGCTGCAGGCTACGCGAACGCGCCTCGGCCGCGGCCAGTGCGCCGGCCTGCGCGCCGTCTGCCCAGGGCTCGTCGCGGTCGCGCCGCTGCACGCGCAGGATGGACGAATACACCGAAGGCAGGCGCTGCTCCGGATGGTCCGCGCCGGTGCTGGGCTCCAGCAGCGCGAGCGTGGCCAGCACGGCGTCGTACTGCACCATCTGCTGGCTCATGAGCCGGTGCGCGATGCGCACATCGGTCTCGAAGTCCTGGTGCACCTGCGCCAGTTCGGCGCGCGCGAGCCACACCGCGCCAGCGGCGGTGAGCACCAGCCATGCCAGCCACCAACCACCCTGCGTGCGCAACCACTGTTTCATGGCGCGGATTGTGCCCGGCGCGGCGAGCCTGTCCGGGGTTGGCCGAGAATGCGGGCCCAGACATGGCTGACGTACAGGACTCTCTTTTTCCCGATCTTCCGCGCCCTGAAGAGGCGTCAGCGGCCGCGCCGGCGCCCGCCAAGGCGGAAGCCGAACCGCCCGCGAAGAAGAAATCGCGCACCGGCACGGTCGAGCCCGCCCCCACCGATCCGGCACTGGTCGAGCTGGCCGCTGCGCTGCCGCCCAAGCTGCGGCTCGGCACCTCGTCGTGGAGCTATCCGGGCTGGGCCAACCTGGTTTGGGATGGCGAATATGCCGAGACCGTGCTGTCGAAGAACGGCCTCTCCGCGCTGGCGAAGCACCCGCTGTTTCGCACCGTGAGCCTGGACCGCAATTTCTACCGCGCCCTCACCGCCAGCCAGTACGCACGCTACGCGGCAATGGTGCCGGACGACTTCCGCTTCGTGGTGAAGGCGCCGAGCCTCGTGACCGACGCCACCGTGCGCGACGAAAGCGGCCGCGGCATGCAGGCCAACCCCGTGTTCCTCAGCGCCGAGATCGCGCGGCAGGAGTTCGTGCTGCCCGCGCTCGAAGGGCTGGGCCATCGCATCGGCGCGCTGGTGTTCCAGCTGAGCCCGATTCCCGGCCACCTGCTGGCCGACCAGCCCACGCTGCTGGCGCGCATCGCCGAGATGCTCGACTCGCTGCCCGACCTCGCATCGGTCGCGCCCGATGCGGTGATCGCCGTCGAAGTGCGCGACCCGCAGCTGCTGAACCCCGCCTTCGCCGAGATGCTGCGCAGCGTGCGTGCCACCTTCTGCATGGGCCTGCACGCCAAGATGCCCCCCATCGAGGAGCAGTTGCCGATGCTGCGTGCGCTGTGGCCCGGTCCGCTGGTGTGCCGCTGGAACCTGCACCGCCGCCATGGCCGCTTCGGCTACGAGGACGCAGAAAAGCTCTACGGCCCCTTCGACAAGATCGTCGATCCCGATCCCGAGACGCGCGCGGCGCTGGCCAAGGTGATCGCGGGAACCACGCGCGCGGGCCAGAACGCTTTCGTCACCGTGAGCAACAACGCAGAAGGCTGCGCGCCGCTGACCATCGCCCAACTGGCACGCGACCTCATCGGCCTGCCGTCGCGCTAGCCGATGTACTGCTTGGCGGCGACCGTCATCTCGACTTCGACCGTCGCATTCTTCGGCAGTGCATACACGCCGACCGCCGTGCGCACGTGCACGCCGGCCTCGCCGAACACACGGTGCAAGAGGTCGGAAGCGGCATCGGCCACTTCGCTCTGCAGCGTGAAGTCGGCCGTGCATTGCACGAACACGCCCACGCGCAAGACCTTCTCGATGGCATCGAGCGAACCGAAGGCCCTGCGCAGCAGCGCCAGGCTGCGCAGCGTGCAGATCTGCGCGCCTTCGCGGGCCTTGTCGAGCGACACTGTGTCGCCGACGCGGCCGGTGACCACCACCGTGGTGCCCACGCGCGGCACCTGGCCGCTGAGGTAGACCGTGCGGCCGTCGCGCACGAGCGGCACGTAGTGGCCGCCGGCAATGATCTCGCCGTCGAAGCTGTGGCCCAGCTCCGCGGCAATCTGGTCGGCGATCTGGTCCCGGGTCTTTTCTGCTGTCATGGCGCTTCCGTGAAAGGGAGGTTCATTGTCGCCAGCCCTCTCACCGCGCAACAGATACAGAGACTGCAGATCAGCGGCAGAACAGATCAGCCCTCGAACGCAAGAAACACCCGCCCGCCCTCGATCTTCACCGGGTAGCTGCGCAGGTCTTCGGTGAGCGGCGCGCACATCGCCTTGCCCGTGCGCACATCGAAGCGCCCCTGGTGCAGCGGGCATTCGATTTCGTGGCCCTCGAGAAAACCATCACACAGCCGCGCATGGCCGTGCGTGCAGATGTTGTCGGTGGCGTGGATGCCGTCCTCGGTGCCGTAGAGGGCGATGTCGCGCCCCTGCACCTCGATGCCCACCACGTCGTCGGAGGGAATGTCGTCGACGGCCGCGGCGTCGACCCAGGTCATGGTGCTCATGGTCGCTTTCAGATGGGATAGATGATGGAGTTCGGGATCATTTCGCTGTCGAACACGCACAGGCGCGACGCGAACTTCAGGCCTTCAGGTGTGGACACCACGGTGTCGATGTAGCGGCCGACGTTGAACACCGTCGAAGGCCCGTCGAGCTTGGTGCGGAACACCGCGTAGTTGGCCTCGCTGTGGATCGTGCCGTCTTCGTCGACCTTGTGCACCAGTGGCAGGCCAACGACGTGGCGCTGGTAGTACGGATCGTGGAACAGCGTCTCCTTGATGCCGTAGACCCGGTCTTCCAGCATGGCCCGGCTCTCGAACGAGAGCGTGGCCAGGGGCAGATTGCGCTCGTGGTTTTCACGCGGCTGAAGGCGGTAGCTGCATTGCTCCGTGAAGAACGCGGGCCACAGGTCCCAGTGACCGGAATCGACCGCATGGGCATAGGCCGCATAGAGGCGCGAGAGCTCCAGGTAGGCGTTGGCGTCGAGGTTCTTCATGCTTCCATCACCTCGCGCCAGTAGCGGTACATGCCGCGAATCAGTGTCTCCGTCACCATGTGGTCGGTGTTCTCCACCTCGCGCCCGCCGAGTTCGGCCAGCGTGCGATGGAAGGGCTTCTGCTCGAAGCCTTCCTGCGAGAACTCGATGACTTCACCGTCATCGGCCGAGACGAAACCCGCGGGGCCGAACAGGTTGGCCTGGCGCAGTCGCCGTTGCGTCATCTCCTCTGTGTCGTCCTCGAAGCCGAAATGCGTCCAGACGAAATCGAAGGCCTCGTGTCCCACGGGCTGGATGTGCCGGGTCGAGACGCTGTTGACCTGCTGCTGGAGGATCAGGCTGGGGAACAGCGTCATCATCACCGCGGTCGGCCCGCCCCACCAGGGCTCGGGCACGATGTCGAGAAAGCGCGGGTCCTTCAGCTGCATGCTCTCCTTGAAGCTCGACACCTGCGTGACCTGGGCCGCCTTGCCGCCGGTGCCGCGCGTGGAGATCATCGCGGCGTGGCGGCCGTGCGCGTCCATCTTCAGTTCCGACCTGTTGTCGGCGCGCCAGAGCCCGAAGGTCACGAACCAGGTGTGCAGCAGGCCCGGGTGGTACGGGTCCTTGATGTTCTCCTGCATCAGCTTCCAGTTGCCTGGAATGCGCTGACGGCTGTAGCCGAGGATGGTGAGCTTGCGGCCATCGAACAGGCGGTCGAAGTAATGCAGGATGTCGGGCCCGAGAAAGTCCTCGAGCGACTCGATGCCGTGGTCGAACGATGCGAACACCACGCCGCCGCGCGAGGCCACCTTGAGCCTGGTCAGGCCGTGCTCCTCGGTCTTGAAGTCGGCCGGCATGCCGCCGTTGACCTTGCCGTCCTGCTTCACGCCGCGGCGGAATGGCACGCCCTGCAGGTCGCCCTTGAGCGTGTAGTTCCACTGGTGGTAGGGGCAGACGAACTCCTTGCGGTTGCCATGGCGCTCGCGGCAGAACTGCATGCCGCGATGCGCGCAGACGTTCTCGAAGACGTGGATCACGCCCTCTTCGTCGCGCGACATGACGACCGAACGCTCGCCGATGGCAGTGCGCTTGAAATCGCCGGGGTTCGGAATCTCGGCTTCCAGACCGACGTAGCACCAGTGCTTTTCGTAGAAGAAGCGCTGCAGTTCCTTCTTGTGCAGCGCCTCGTCGGTATAGGCCATGAAGGGAATGCGACTGCTCTTTTCGCTTTCCCATTTCAATTCGATAGGGAACACGGTTTGCGTGGTCATCGCGGGTCTCCTTTTTTCTCGTGGTTTCTTGCTTCAGATGCCTTGCAGGTAGAAGGCATCGGCGTGGATCTGCTCGGTCGCGAGGCCGCGGCCACGCACCAGCTGGGTCACGGCCTCGACCATCGGCGGCGAGCCGCACAGGTAGGCGCGCCAGCCATCGAGGTTGCCCGGCCAGTCGGCGCGGATGGCATCGGTGATGAGGCCCACGCGCTGGTTGTTCCTCGCGGGGCCGGTGACGACCACCACGTGCACATTCAGCCCCGGATGCTGCGCCTGCAGTTCGCGCAGCTCGCCCAGGCCGTAGACGTCGGCATCGGAGCGCACGCCCAGGTAGAGGTGGACAGGCTGTGTCAGCCCGGTCGCTACGGCGCCGCGCACGATCGAGAGGATGGGCGCCAGCCCCGTGCCGCCCGCCGCGCAGAGCATGGGCCCGCGGTGTTTGGTGCGCAGGTAGGCGGTACCCAGCGGCCCGCTCACGCGCACCGAATCGCCAACGCGCAGCTGCTCGAAGATGTGCGCCGTGACCCGCCCGCCGGGCACCCTGCGCACGTGGAATTCAAGCTCGGCGTCGCGGCTCAGTCCGGCCATGGAATACGGCCGCGCCAGATCAGGCGCGAACTGCAGCTGCGCATACTGCCCCGGGGAAAACTCCAGCGGCTTGTTCGGCTTGAGGCGCAGGCGGCGGATGTCGTGCGTGAGCACGTCGATGCCGGTGACCGTCGCCTTCAGGATGCGCGCCGGATGCACCACCACTTCGTCGGGCTCCGGAATCTCGATGGCGCAGCTTTCGGTCAGCGTGCTCTGGCAGGCCAGCACGTAGCGCTCGCCCTGCCCGTCCGGTCGGATCGCGTCCTGGCCGCCGTCAAGCAGCTGGCCCGACACTACTTTGCAGCGGCAGGTGCCGCAGCGTCCCGACATGCAGCTGTACGACACCGGCACATGGTGTTCCCGCAGCACTTCGAGCAGGTTCGCGCCGGGGCGAACCTCGAGGGTGCGGGCAAGGGGGTGAATGTGAAGGTCCATCGTGGGGTTCTCTTGCGCCGGTGTGGATCCGGCTTGTCTCCGGGACCGATGATGCTCGGCCCCTATCGATTGACCAATAGAATTTGGTGAATCATCTGCATCACTGTGCTGAATAAAGGTGCACCATGCAACTCAAGGACATCGACCTCAACCTGCTGCTGGTGTTCGACCGCATGCTGGCCGAAAAGCGCGTGTCGGCCGTGGCTGAATCACTCGGGCTTTCGCAGCCAGCCATCAGTAATGCGTTGGCGCGGCTGCGCAAGCTGCTGGGCGACGAACTGTTCCTGCGAACCGCGCGCGGCATGGAGCCCACACCCTTCGCGCTGCAGTTGGCCGAGCCGGTGGCCTACGCCATGGGCGCGCTGCACACCGCGCTCAACCAGCAGGTGGTGTTCGACCCCGCCACGAGCACGCGCGGATTCACGCTCGCCATGACAGACATCGGCGAGATCTACTTCACGCCGAGGCTGATGGAGGCGCTGTCGGTGGCGGCGCCGGGCGTGACGATCAGCACGCTGCGCAACAACACCGCGACCAACCTGCGCGACGAGTTGGAGGCCGGCCACGTCGACATCGCCATCGGCCTGCTGCCGCAGCTGAAAGCGGGCGTGTTCCAGCGCCGGCTGTTCCTGCAGCGGTACGTGTGCCTGTTCTCGAACGCGCATCCGCTCGCGCACAAGCGCAGCGTTTCGCTCAAGGACTTCAGCGCGGCCGACCACGTGCAGGTGCTGGCTGCCGGCACCGGCCACGGCAAGGCAGACGACGTGATGGCGGCACAGGGCATCCAGCGGCGCATTCGGCTCAAGGTGCCGCACTTCGTGGCCATCGGCCACATCCTGCGATCGAGCAAGATGATCGCGACCGTGCCCGAACGACTCGCACAGAGCATCGCCGAGCCGTTCGGACTGGTCTGGCGCCCACATCCGGTGGCGCTGCCGCAAATCGCGATCAACCTGTTCTGGCACGCGAAGGCGCATCGCGATCCGGGCAACCAGTGGCTGCGCGGGCTGTTGTTCGACAACTTCGCCGATGGTGACTAGATGAGGCCTCTGTTTTCGCGCGCTTGATTTGCGTCGCGCTCGTGGCTACCGCCAGGTCGGCGATGGTCACGTCCTCCGTCTCGCCCGAACGGTGCGACACCACCGCTGAGTAGCCCGAATGTTCGGCCAAGGCGATGGCTGCCAGCGTCTCTTGCCTAGAGTTGTGCGACGTGAAGCAGGTTGGTGGTTCCCGCCTTGCCGAAGGGCATGCCGGCCGCGATGACGATCGCGTCGCCCGCGCGTCCGTAGCCTTCGGCCTGCGTCGTGCTGCGTCCTGTCGAGACCATCTCGTCGACGTTCTTCACGTCGCCGTTCAGGTGGACGGTGTGCACGCCCCAGGCGAGCGCCAGGCGGCGCGCGATGTCGCGATTCGGCGTGAGGCTCAGCACCGGCGCCTTCGGTCGCTCGCGCGCCGCCCGCAGGCTGGTCCAGCCCGAGCGCGTGTAGGTCACCATCGCTACCACCGGCAGCAATGCCGCCACCTGCCGCAATGACGCGCAAATGGCGTCGGCGACCGTCGGGTCGCGGGCGTCCAGCGAGGCATCGAGCACGTCGCGGTAGTGCGGGTCGCGCTCGACCTCCGTGATGATGCGGTCCATCGTCGCCACCGCCTCGATCGGGTAGTGGCCGGAGGCCGATTCGGCCGACAGCATCACCGCGTCTGCGCCGTCGTAGACGGCAGTGGCCACGTCCGACGCCTCAGCACGCGTTGGCACGGGCGACTGGGTCATCGATTCGAGCATCTGCGTGGCGACAATCACCGGCTTGCCGGCGCGCCGGCATTCGCGCACGATGCGTTTCTGGATGCGCGGCACCTGCTCCGCCGGCAGTTCCACGCCGAGGTCGCCGCGCGCAACCATCACGGCGTCGCACAGCGCGACGACGGCGGCCAGCGACTCGATCGCGGCGGGCTTCTCGAGCTTGGCCATCACGCCCGCGCGGCCCTGCACGATCTCGCGCAGTTCCTGCATGTCCTCCGGGCGCTGCACGAACGACAGCGCGACCCAGTCGACGCCGAGCGTCAACCCGAAGTCGAGATCGCGCCGGTCCTTATCAGTCAACGCCGAGATCGGGAGCAGCACGTCGGGCACGTTGACCCCCTTGCGTTCCGACAGGGCGCCACCGGCGATGACGCGCGTGGCCGCGAAGTCGGTTCCGCAGGCCTCGACGCGCAGGCGGATCTTGCCGTCGTCGATCAGCAGGTCGGTGTCCGGTTTCAGCGCGGCGAAGATCTCCGGATGCGGCAAGCTCACGCGCCGCTCATCGCCCGGCGCGGGATCGAGGTCGAGGCGGAACGCGGCGCCCGCCCCCAGGCGGATCGGACCGGCGGCGAAGGTGCCGACGCGCAGCTTCGGCCCTTGCAGGTCGAGCAGCACGCCGATCGGCCGGCCGGTCTCGAGCTCGACGCGGCGGATGAGTTCCAGCCGTTCCTGGTGCTGGGCGTGGGTACCGTGGCTGAAGTTCAGGCGGAAGACGTCAGCGCCGGCGTCGAACAGGGCGCGGATGGTGGCGAGGTCGGAGCTCGCGGGGCCGAGCGTGGCGACGATCTTGGCGTGGCGAAGGCGGCGCATGGTGTCCTCGGAGGTGTTACCAGACCACTCACAAGCCGCGTGCGCCCGACGCGAGGAAGCCGCCATCGACTGGCATCGCGATGCCCGTCACGTAGCGCGCGTCTTCCGACACCAGGTACACCACGGCCGAAGCGATTTCGCCGCAGGTGCCGTACCGGTTCATCGGGATCGCCTTCGAGTACTCGGCCCGGAACTGCGCGGTATGCAGCACCTGCGTCATTGGCGTGTCGACGGGACCCGGTGCCACCGCATTGGCGGTGATGCCGTGCTCGGCCAGTTCCACGGCCATCTGCCGCGTCAGCGCGATGACGGCACCCTTGGACGTGCCGTAGGCCGTGCGCCCGCTGCCCACGGCGCGCATACCAGCGACAGAGGCGATGTTGACAATACGGCCCCAGCCCTGCTTCACCATCAGACGTGCCGCCGCCTGCGCGCACAGCAGCGTGCCGGTCACGTTGACGTTCATCGTCGCGACGAAGTTGTCGAGCGGGAAGTCGATGAAGGGGAAGACCTTCGCGATGCCGGCAGAGTTGACGAGGATGTCGCAGCGCCCGTGCTCGCGCTCGACCTGCTCGAACGCAGTGGCGATGGCCTCGGGCTTGCCGACGTCCAGCCGCAGCGCACTGGCCCGGCCGCCGGCAGCGCTGAGTTCGCGCGCCGTCGCCGTCGCCGCATCGACATCGAGGTCGGCCACGAGGACGTGGTGGCCGAGGGCCGCCAGGCGGGCGCACACCTCCGCGCCGATGCCCTTGGCGCCGCCGGTGACGAGCGCGACGCGTGATTCGGAATTGGTAGTCATGTCGGGTACCGATAAGAAGGGTTCAAAGGAAGCCGATCGAGATCCACGGCACCGCCGCGACGATCACGAGGCCGACGAACAAGGCCAGCATGTAGGCGCCGATCGGCCGGATGCCGGCATCGGGGTTGACGCGGCCGATCGCGCAGGCGGCGTAGTAGCCCACACCGAAGGGCGGCGCGAACAGGCCGAGGCCCATCGCGAGGATGACCACCATCGAGTAGTGCACCTCGTGGATGCCCACCGCCCGGGCGATCGGAAACAGCAGCGGGCCGAACAGCACGATGGCGGGGATGCCCTCGAGCACGCTGCCCAGCACGATGAAGGCGACGATCGACACCGCCATGAAGCCAGCGGCACCGCCGGGAAGCGCGCGCATCGCCTGGCTCAGCGTGTTCGAGAAGCCCGATTGCGTCAGTCCCCAGGCCATCGCGGTGGCCGCACCAATGATCAGCAGGATCGAGCCCGACAGGCTGGCGGTGTCCACGAGCATCGGATAGACCCGCTTCCAGTCGAACTGCCGGTAGATCAGCAGGCCGGCGAGCACGCCGTAGGCGATGCCGATGGTCGAGACCTCTGTGGCAGTCGCGACACCTTCCACCACAGCGGCGCGGATGATGAACGGCAGCGCGATGGCCGGGAGCGCAATCAGAAACGCCCGACCGATTTCACGCCGGCTGGCGCGCTGCACGCCGCTCAGGTCTTCACGCCGATAACGGGCCCACACCACCGCCATCAGCGTTACGGCCAGCACAAGGCCTGGCAGCAGGCCGCCGGTGAACAACGCGGCGATCGACACGCCGGTGACCGAGCCGATCGTGATCAGCACAATGGACGGCGGAATGGTCTCGGTCTGCGCCCCGGTGGCCGACAGCAGCGCGACCAGGTCGCCTTCCTTGGCGCCGCGCTTCTTCATCTCGGGGAACAGCACCGGTGCCACGGCCGCCATGTCGGCCGCCTTCGAACCCGAGATGCCGGAGACGAGGTACATCGCGCCGAGCAACACGTAGTGCAGACCCCCGCGCACGTGACCCAGCAGGCTGGCGAGGAAGGCCACCATCGCACGCGCCATCCCGGTCATCTCGATCAGCTGGCCGAGAAAGACGAACAGCGGCACCGACAGCAGGATCAGGTGGCTGACGCCTTCATCCATGCGACCGACGACGATCAGAACGGGCGTGTTCGTCGTCAACATCACATAGCCAAGCGTTGCAAGGCCGAAGGCGAAGGCAATCGGCACGCCGGCGAACACCGCCCCAGCGACGACGATCACGAAGAAGACCACCAGATTGGCGTTGCCGAGTTGTCGCCACACCGGCTGAAGCAGCGTCATCAAGACCATGATGGCGACGACCAGCCCGACGGCTGCCGCCACCTGGCGGGGCCGGCCCACAGCGGCCAGCCGCAAAATGGCCAGCAGTGCCATCGCCCCGAAGCCGGTGGCCATCGCGGCCACGCGCCAGGAGTTCTGCAGGTCCAGCGCCGGCGTGCGCATCATCGCCTCCTCCACCGCGTACTCATACGCATGCGGCAGCACGAGGAGCAGGAACGCCAGCGCCGCGGCGGTAGCGAGCACGTCGAGGAAGGCGCGCATTTCGGGTGCGAGCTTGCCCACCACGGCCGTCATGCGCATGTGCTCGCCGCGCTGGAAGGCGACCGCAGAGCCCAGCATCGCCAGCCACAGGAAGAGGATCGAGGCGACCTCGTCTGACCAGATCAACGGGTGGTGGAACACGTAGCGCGCGACCACGCCGGCCAGAAGCACGGCGATTTCGGCGGCCACCAGCAGCGCAACGGGCAGGCCGAGCAGGCGGCCCAGCCCTTGATGGGCGCGCTGCGCCCAGGCTGCGACGACGCCGCGCTGCAGGTCGTCTTCGGACATTGGGGCGGCGTGCATGTCGGTCAGCCCAGCTTGCCGGTGTGCTTCTCGAGCAAAGCCCAGGCCTCATCGCCATACTTCTTCTTCCACTCGGTGTAGAAGCCCGATGCAATAAGCCGCTCCCGGAAAGGCCCGACCTTCGGGTCGTTGAAGGTCAGCCCCTTGGACGCCAGCTCGGGCCGTAGCGAGGCGTCGAGCTTCGCGCCATCGGCGCGCATGTCGAGCGCGGCCTGGTTCAGGTGCTTGGCAATGATGGGCCGCGCCTTCTCGGGGATGCGGTCCCAGACCTTTTGGTTCGTCATGCACCAATAGCCATCCCACATATGGTTGGTCATGGAGCAGTACTTTTGCACCTCGTAGAGCTTCGCGATCGAGATGATCGCCAAAGGGTTCTCCTGACCATCGACCACCTTCGTTTGCAGAGACGAATAGGTCTCCGCGAAGTTGATGGAAGCGGATGCGGCGCCGAGGTGCTTGAACAGCGAGGTCCACAGAGGGCTCACCGGCACGCGAATCTTCAGGCCCTTGAGGTCGTCGGGCGTGTTGATCGGCCGCACGCTGTTGGTGATCTGCCGGAAGCCGGAGCTCCACACGGTGTCCATCGCCATCAGGCCGACCTTGGGAAACTGCGCGCGCAGGAACTTGCCGAGATCGCCGTCCAGCGCCTTGTGGACGGCCTCGTCGTTCGCCCAAGCGAATCCCAGGCCCCACATCGAGGAGACGGGCACGAGCTGCGACAGCACGTTCACGCCGGAGACGGTGAAGAACTCGAGCCCGCCGGCGCGCAGCTGCGAGAGCATGTCGGCGTCGTTGCCGAGTTGGTTGTTCGGGAAGACGTTGATCTGGACCTGGCCCCCCGTGTCTTTCAGGATGCGCTCGGCGGCCTCCATCGCACGCACGTTGAGTGGATGCGTCGCCGGCAGGTTAGTCCCGAACTTGTAGGTAAATTCGGCTGCGCGAGCGAAGCGCGGCAGCACCAATGCCGGTGCGCTGATCAGTGCGGCACCGGTCACGAGGGCGCGGCGGCGGTCAATCGAAGTCATGGTTGAGTCTCCTGTTGTTTATGGAAGTGAGGGGCGAGCGTCGGCCGTACCGCGCAGCGCCTTGACGAAGTAGTCGGGCTGGCCCATCTGGCCGCCCTTGAGCGCAATTTCGAGCTGTGCCAGATGCGGCTCGCGCGAGATGGCGCGGCACAGCGGTGCACCTGGTGCCAGGCGAGCAACGACACGCAGCGCCTGCGGTGCCAGTCGCTGCGTGACATGGCTGGAGGTATCGCCGCCCGACAGCAGCAGGCGCTTCAGGGGATGCGCGCGCAGCAGCGCATCGACGAGGTCGCCGAAGCGGTGCCCTAGCAGGCGGCCGCCTTCATGGCGGGACTGCTCTCGGCTCATGCCTTGCTCTGCGAGCGCGGACAGCATCGCTTCGATGCGCGGGTCCTTCGGGCCGCGCGCGCTGTGCAGCATCACGCTGTGGCCGGCGCGCAGCGCCAGCAAGGCTTGTTCGACGAGGCGGGCGAGTTCCGCTGCGGGGTCGTTCGCGGCGACCAACGCGGCGGCGTCCACCGGCAACTCGACGAAGCCCGCGTCAACGGCCGCGTCGATCTGCAACGCGCTCAGCGGCGAAGCGCTGCCTGAGATCGCCAGTACCTGGGGGACGCCGTCGAAGCGGTCATGCGTGGTCGGGATGGCCGGCAGGGCGCCGGTCTCGCGCCACCACTGCGTCAGCGCGTACTCGAGACCCGAACCGCCGATGCAGAACAAGGGCGTCTGGCGGCCCTGAGCCAGACCAGCGAGCAGCCGGCCGGCCTCGGTCAGGTGCTCGGTCGTGGTGCCGTCCAGCAGCACCGCGCCGCCCGACGTGGCATCGACCACGCGCTGCAGCTCGCCCGCCATCGCAGCGCGGTCGAGTGCGAGCTGCGGCAGCGTGAAGCCGATGACGGGCATCGCGGTCTGCGCTCCGAGGTGGCGCGCCAGGTCCGCCTCGTGCATCGGCGTCACGGGATGCACGCTCATGATCGGGTGGCGATCGATGCGATGCACACGGCCGTCGGTGCCGGAGCGCGCAAACAGATTGCCGAAGGCGCAGTAGCGGCCGAGCGCCGGGGTGGCGGCCACGATGGGAATCGCGATGTCACCGAAGGCCGTGCGCGACAGGTCCATTACCCGCCCGATGCTGCCAATGGCCGGCGAGCTGTCGAAGGTCGAGCAGACCTTGTAGTGCACCAGCGGCACAGGCAGGCGGGACATCGCTGCGAGCACGGGTGCGAGCTGCGCGTCCATCTCGGCCGGCGACATCGCGCGGCTCGCGCCCGCCACGCCGATCGCGTCGAACGGTCCGAACTCGAGCAGCGTCTGCTCGTCGGGCACGTCAAGGAACAGCGCGCAGTTCAGACCGGCAAAGGCCAGTACCTCGAGCGCATCGGTGGACCCGGTGAAATCGTCACCATAGAAGGCGAGCTTCATGCGAGCCTCTACAGATTGCCGAAATGAACCAGCGCGCGTTGCAGCGCGGGGTGCGATTCGGCGTAGCGGTCCAGGCTGACGCCGGCCACGGCCGCCTCCCAGCCTTCACGCATGCTGGCCATGCCGGCGGCGATGCCGTCGGGGTGGCCGATGATTCCGCCGCCCGCGAGGTGCATCAGGTCGACCGCACCCAGCGCGCCGTACAGGTCGGGTGCGAGGCCGGCCCACTGGCCGGATGAAAACACCGGCAGCAGCGGCTGCAGACCGGCCCAGGGCGTCAGGCAGGCCTTCGCGGAGGCGATCACCGATTCGTCCGGCTCCCAGAACTTGCTGCGAATGCCGTTGACGTGCAGCTGATCCACGCCCGCCAGGCGCCAGAGCTTCTGGTAGGCCTGGAACGAGAAGCCGAGCCCGCCATGGCGCGTGAACGCGCCCCAGCCGTTGCGATGGCCATGGATTGGCAACTGCGAGTGGCGGCGGAGGTGTTCGACGGCGCTGAATCCGACCCAGTTGATGCTCACCATCACGCAGCTGCCGCCTGCGGCGAGCACAGCGTCGTGGCGGCGCAGCATCTCGTCGACCGAACCTGAGATGTTGATCGCGTACATCGGCATGCGACCGAGGCGATCGGCATGGCGCTGCAACACCGGCATGACGGCCCGCAGGCGCCCGTCGAACGGCGCGTACGGCGGGTCGGCGATCAGTTCGTCGTCCTTGATGAAGTCGATGCCGGCTGCACAGAGGCTGTCGACCAGTTCGGCTGTCTGTACGGGCGTGAGGCCGATGCTCGGCTTGATGATGGTGCCGATCAACGGCCGGCCGTGGACTCCGGCGAGACGCCGGGTGCCGGGGATGCCGAAGGCGGGGCCGGCGAACTGCGCGGCGTAGTCAGGGGCGAGATCGAGGTCGAGCAGGCGCAGGCCGGTGACTTCACCGAGCTCGTACAGGTTGCCCGCGATGGTGGCCAGCAGGCTCGACAGATTGGCACCGACGTTGGCTACGGGGAACGCGATCTCAATCTCCGCGCGGTGGAAGACGCCGCCGTGCGGATGCCGATCGACATAGGCGCTCGGAAGCGTCGGCTGAAGCCCGGGGGTGAGCGGCTTGATGCCGACGATCCGCGCGCGGGAGCGCTCTTTCAGTTCATCGGTCTCACCGGGCAGCGAGAGGAAGGTGCCGCTGGACTGTTCGCCGGCGATCACCTGCGCGATCTTTTCGGAGGCGACCGAGCTTTCGACGAAATAGCGGGCGGTGAACTCTTGACGCGGGCCGATGTGGTTCATGTGGCTGTGAGCTTATGTCTTTGATGGATCAAAGAATATGCGACCCATCCGAGTGAAGCAAACGATATAATTTCTAAATGCTGTGATGAAATCTCACAATACGCGCGGGTTGACCCTAAGCCGGGAGAGCACACATGAACTCGCCACTTCGCTTGTCGCTGAATGCCTTGCGTGCCTTCGAAGCGACGGCGCGCCTGCGCAGCTTCAGCGCGGCGGCCGCGGAGCTGTCGGTCACGCACGGCGCCGTGAGCCGACACATCCGCATGCTGGAGGACTCGGTGGGGCTAGCCCTGCTGAAACGCAACGCGCAAGGCGCCGTGCCGACGTTGGAAGGTCAGCGACTGGCTGATGGGCTTTCCACGGCCTTCAGCCTGATTCAGTCGAGCGTGGAACAACTGACGCCGGGGCCGCTGACCTTGGCGTGTTCGGAGTCGATCATGATGTATTGGCTCCTGCCTCGACTGAACCGCTTCAAGGACGCCCATCCGGAGATCGAGCTTCGCTTCAACATGAGCCACGGCCCGGTCGACTTTGCGCGCGACAACGTCAGCGTGGCAATCCGCCTGTCGTCGATCGAGGCGCCCAAGGATGCCGTGCGAGCCGACGTGGCGCCCGAGTGGGTGGGACCGGTGTGTTCACCGGAGTACCTCCGCAAGACGCGCATCGAGTCGATGAGCGATTTGGCACGCGCCCGGCTCATGGCTTCGCGCACAAGGCCGAGCGCCTGGGACGACTGGGCTCGCTGCACTACTCAGGCTGACATGGAGTTGCGCGTCGATGAGTCGTTCGACCACTTCTATCTGCTGATCCAAGGAGCGCGCTGCGGACTGGGACTCGCCAACGTGCCGCGGATGCTTGTGCGTGATGACCTGACCAGCGGCACGCTCGTTGCGCCGCTAGGCTTCGTGCGCGGCCCCAACCGGCTTTCGATCTGGATTGCGCCTCACCTCAGTCGCCGGCCGGATGCGGTCAAGCTGGTCGACTGGCTGCACGACGAACTGCGGGCGACAGAGCCTTGACTCGGCGTACTTCACTACGCATTGGTGTCGATCGCGGTAAGCATGTCGACGCTTCTAAGAGCCAGTGTTTCGATAACGCAAGCGCGCAAGCGATAGTCCCCGAAGGGACCTGATTTCACTCCCACTCGATCGTCGCCGGCGGCTTGCTCGACACGTCGTACGTCACGCGGTTGATGCCACGCACCTCGTTGATGATCCGCCCCGACACCTTCTTGAGCAGCGCGTAGGGCAGCTCTGCCCAGTCGGCGGTCATGAAGTCACTGGTCTGCACGGCGCGAAGCGCCACCACGTAGTCATAGGTGCGGCCGTCGCCCATCACGCCCACGCTCTTCACTGGCAGGAACACGGTAAAAGCCTGGCTCGTGAGGTCGTACCAGGTCTTGCCCGTTTCGGCGTCGGTGAAGTTTCGCAGCTCTTCGATGAAGATCGCGTCGGCGCGGCGCAGCAGGTCGGCGTATTCCTTCTTCACTTCACCGAGGATGCGCACGCCCAAGCCCGGGCCGGGGAACGGATGGCGATACACCATCTCGGGCGGCAGGCCGAGCGCCACGCCGAGTTCGCGCACTTCGTCCTTGAACAGGTCGCGCAGCGGTTCGAGCAGCTTCAGGCCCAACTGCTCGGGCAGGCCGCCCACGTTGTGATGGCTCTTGATGGTGACGGCCTTCTTGCTCTTGGCGCCGCCCGACTCGATGACGTCGGGGTAGATGGTGCCCTGCGCGAGGAAGGTCGCGCCCTTGTGGCCGCCATCGCCGGCCTTGAGCTTGGCGGCTTCCTGCTTGAACACGGTGACGAACTCGCCGCCGATGATCTTGCGCTTGGCTTCGGGGTCGCTCACGCCGGCGAGCTTGCCGAGGAACAGGTCGCTGGCATCCACGCGAATCACCTTCGCATGCAGCTTGCCTTCGAACATCTCCATGACCATGTCGCCCTCGTTCAGGCGCAGAAGGCCGTGGTCGACGAACACGCAGGTGAGCTGGTCGCCGATGGCGCGGTGGATCAGCGCAGCGGCCACGCTCGAATCGACGCCGCCCGAGAGGCCAAGGATGACTTCTTCATCGCCCACCTGCTCGCGGATCTTCTCGACCGCTTCAGCGATGTGATCACGCATGACCCAGTCGGGCTTGGCTTCGCAGATGCCGAGCACGAAGCGCTCGATGATCGCCTTGCCCTGCACCGTGTGCGTCACTTCGGGGTGGAACTGCAGCGCGTAGTAGCGGTGCGCCTCGTCGGCCATGCCGGCGATGGGGCAGCTGTCGGTGCTGGCCATGAGCTTGAAGCCCGGAGGCAGTTCGGTGACCTTGTCGCCATGGCTCATCCACACGTTGAGCATGCCGTGGCCTTCGGGCGTGGTGAAGTCCGAGATGTCTTTCAGCAGCGCGGTGTGGCCATGGGCGCGCACGGCCGCAAAGCCGAACTCGCGCTTGTGGCCACCTTCGACCTTGCCGCCGAGCTGATGCGCCATGGTCTGCATGCCGTAGCAGATGCCGAACACGGGCACGCCGAGGTCGAATACGGCTTGCGGGCACTTGTCGGTGGTTTCTTCGTACACGCTGGCATGGCTGCCCGACAGGATCACGCCCTTGAGATGGCCGTCGGCCGCGTATTCGCGCACCCATTCGTCGGTGACGTCGCAGGGATGCACCTCGCTGAGCACATGGGCTTCGCGCACGCGGCGTGCAATCAGTTGCGTGACTTGCGAGCCGAAGTCGAGGATGAGGATCTTGTCGTGTTGCATGGGCGTTGGGACTCAGAGCGTTGAAATGTCGAACAGCTTCACGCCCGCCTGGGGCGCTGCCTGGATGAGTTGCTCGTCGAAGGTGGCGAGCGGGAGATTGAGCGACTTGGCGAGCCAGAGGTAGCCGGCGTCGTAGAGCGACACGCCAACGTCGATGGCCACGGCGAGCACGGCCTTGTGCTGTGCGGGCGCGAGCTCGTGCAGTTCGACGCGGTGACGGATGGCGTCGAGCACGCTCCACAGCCCTTCGACTGCCGACGTCGGAATGCGGCCGCTGCGCACGCCGTTGGCGAGGATGTTGGCGCACTCCCATTGCCAGGCATTCGGTGCCTGCGGCTCGACCTCGTCGCGGCGGATGGCGGCGTAGAGCTTGCGGGTGTGTTCGCTGGCCATGTCGGGCAGCAGCCAGGCGGAGGTCACCGAGGCGTCCATGACGAAGGCTGTCACGATTGGCGCCCTTCGTCGAGCAATACGCGCAGTGGCAGACCCGGCTGGATGGCGGCGTGCAGCGCATCGATCTGCCCGAGTTCGCGCTCGATCTGCTCGTCGGTGATGACCGGCTTGCGGCGCACCGGCAGCATGCGCACGACTTCCTTGCCGTGGCGGGTGATGCGAACCTCCTCGCCCTTTTCGACCAGGTCGATCAGGGCCGAGAAGTTGTTCTTGGCTTCAGCGATGCCGATGGATTGCATTTGGGCCAGAAAAATCTGAATCTGGCCCAAATTCTAAACTCAGTCTGGCCCGATTTTCAAGGTCTGGCCAGAATGAGCTTATTCAGCGCGGTAGTTCGGCGCTTCCTTCGTGATCTGCACGTCGTGGACGTGGCTCTCGCGAATGCCGGCCGTGGTGATCTCGACGAACTCGGCCTTGTTCTGCATGTCCGCGATGGTGGCGCAGCCGCAATAGCCCATGCTGGCACGCACGCCGCCGGCCATCTGGTAGACGATGGAGACGATCGAGCCCTTATAGGGCACGCGGCCTTCGATGCCCTCGGGCACGAGCTTGTCGGTGTTCGGGTTGCCGGTGGTCGACTCCTGGAAGTACCGATCGGCACTGCCCTGCTGCATCGCACCGATGGAGCCCATGCCGCGGTAGCTCTTGTAGCTGCGGCCCTGGTACAGCACGATTTCGCCCGGCGCCTCTTCGGTACCGGCGAACATGCTGCCCATCATCACGGTGCTGGCGCCGGCCGCGATGGCCTTGGCGATGTCGCCCGAGTAGCGCACGCCGCCATCGGAGATCAGCGGAATGCCCGTGCCTTGCAGTGCAGTGGCGACGCTGTCGACCGCCATGATCTGCGGCACGCCCACGCCGGCCACGATGCGGGTGGTGCAGATGGAGCCAGGGCCGATGCCGACCTTGACCGCGTCGGCGCCAGCGTCGGCCAGTGCGCGCGCGGCATCGCCGGTGGCGATGTTGCCGCCGATGACGTCGACCTGCGGATAGTTCTTCTTGACCCATCGCACGCGCTCGATCACGCCGGCGCTGTGGCCATGCGCGGTGTCGACCACGATGGCGTCGACGCCGGCCTTCACGAGAGCTTCGACGCGCTCTTCGGTGCCGTCACCCACACCGACCGCCGCGCCCACGCGCAGGCGACCGTTGGCGTCGCGTGCGGCGTTGGGGAAGCTGGTCTGCTTGGTGATGTCCTTGACGGTGATCAGGCCCTTGAGCTCCCAGTCGCCGTTGATGACCAGCAGGCGTTCGAGCTTGTGCTTGTTCAGCAGCGCCTTGGCCTCGGCCAGCGTGGTGCCGTCGGGC
This sequence comes from Variovorax sp. Varisp36, assembly GCF_047304235.1. NCBI lineage: Bacteria > Pseudomonadati > Pseudomonadota > Betaproteobacteria > Burkholderiales > Comamonadaceae > Variovorax > Variovorax sp. Varisp36. The sequence continues at coordinate 137,133 of NZ_JBGLYU010000001.1, read as the reverse complement.
ACGGTGATGAGCCGGTCGCGCTGCGTCATGATTTCGCTGACGGGCACGTCGTAGCGGTTCTCGAAGCGCAGGTCGCGTCCCGTGACGATGCCGACCACCTTGCCGGCGTCGACCACCGGGAAGCCCGAGATGCCGAGCTGGTCGGACAGCGCCATCACCTGGCGCACCGAGTGCGTCGGCGTGATCACCACGGGGTCGCGCAGCACGCCCGACTCGTAGCGCTTCACGCGGGCCACTTCGGCGGCCTGCTGTTGCGCGGTGAGGTTCTTGTGCACGATCCCGATACCGCCCTCCTGCGCGATGGCGATCGCGAGGCGGGCTTCAGTCACGGTGTCCATGGCCGCCGAGACGAGCGGCAGGTTCAGCGTGATGTTGCGGGAGAATTTGGTGGCGAGAGAGGTGTCCTTGGGCAGGACCTGAGAGAACGCTGGCACCAACAACACGTCGTCGAAGGTGAGCGCTTTGCCGAGAAGGCGCATGGGTGAAGCTCCAAAAGATGGATTGTAACGAGGCCCCCGACCTGTTTGCCGGGCCGGGCTTTTTCGAAGCGTTGCAAAACCACCCACCCCGCATGTTGCAAAAAGTAAGGCCCGGCTAAACTTCAGGGATGAAATTCGTGCACTGGCTGGTACTGGGATGTGTCGTTGCGCTGCCGCTGTCGGCGAGCGCGCAATGGCAATGGGTCGACAAGAACGGCAAGAAGGTCTTCAGCGATCAGGCGCCACCGCCCGATGTGCCGGAGAAGAACATCCTGCGCCGCGTGGGTCCGCCGCCGGTGCCGCGCGCGAATCCCAACGTCGATGCATCGCCCGCCGAAGGCGCGAATGCGGAGGCTGGTGCACCTGCCAAGACGGCGGGCACGCCGAAGCCCACCGGCGTCGACAAGGAACTCGAGGAAAAGACCAAGAAGGCCGAGGCCGAGGAAAAAGCCAAGCGGGCTGCGGAAGAAGCCAAGGTTGCGAAGGCCAAGGCCGACAACTGCGCGCTCGCGCGCCAGGGCAAGGCCACGGTCGACAGCGGCATCCGCATTGCCAAGGTCAATGCGCAGGGCGAGCGCGAGATCATGGACGACGCTGCGCGCGCCGCCGAGCAGAAGCGCCTTCAGACGGTCATCAACAGCGACTGCAAGTAACTGGCGCTCAGTAGCCGGCCTTGCCGCCCTTGCGGCGATTCGCAAACAGGCCTGTGCCCCGAGCACCCTGGCGCTGGAACCGCTCCCGGCGCGCCACCTTGGGGTCCACCTTGAGGGGACGGCACAGCTCGATGCGGTCGCCGTCCTTCAGGGCCTGCTCCCACTCGACCACCTTGCCCCAGATGCCCGGGGTCATGGCGTGCCGCCAATCCAGATCCGGAAAGCGCAGGGAAAGGTCGCTGGCCCTGACCGCATCGGCCAGCGTCGTGTCGGGTGCGAGCCGCAGGACCTGCTCGAACACCTCGCGCGCTGCCGGCGAGCAGCTGAGCGTGACCTCGATGATCATCAGGACGAGCCGTAGACCTGCTCGGCGCGCTTGACGAACGCCTCGACCAGGCTGGAGGCGACGGTGTCGAACACCGGCCCCACCAGTGCCTGCAGGGCGAAGTTGCTGAAGCCGTAGCTCATGTGCAGCTCGACGCGGCAGGCGCGCTCGCCTTGCTCGCCCACGGGCACGAACTTCCATTTGCCATCGAGGTTGGAGAATGGCCCGTCGACCAGCTTCAGCTGTACCTCGCGCCCCGGCACGTGCGTGTTGCGGGTCGTGAAGCTCTGGTGCAAACCGGCGAATGCCAGACCGACTTCGGCCGTCATGCCGGCCTCGTCCTGCTCGAGAATGCGGGCCTTGTCGCACCACGGAAGAAACTGCGGATACCTCGCCACATCGGTGACGAGCGCATACATCTCTTCGGCGCTGTACCAGATGAGGACGGACTTGTTGACTGTTTTCATAGAATCGGCACAGCGTGCGCGACGGATTGTATTGAAGCCATGCAGCCCCCACATTCCCGAGTCATGGCCACAAAGAAACAAGACACCTCCTCCCGCATCGCCGACAACAAGAAGGCCGCGTACAACTATTTCTTCGAAGAGCGCTTCGAGGCCGGCATGGTCCTCGAAGGCTGGGAAGTCAAATCGCTGCGCGAAGGCAAGGTGCAGCTCACCGACGGCTACGTGGTGATCCGCAACGGCGAACTGTTCGTCGTCGGCTGCCAGATCAACCCGCTCAAGAGCGCGTCCACCCACGTCAATCCCGATTCGGTCCGCACCAAGAAGCTGCTTCTGAAGAAGGACGAAATCCGTCGCCTGATAGGCAAGGTCGAGCAAAAGGGCTACACGCTGGTGCCGCTCAACCTGCACTGGAAAGCCGGCAAGGTGAAGTGCGAGATCGCGCTCGCCAAGGGCAAGGCCGAGCACGACAAGCGCGACACCATCAAGGACCGCGAAGGCAAGCGCGAGGTCGAGCGCGCGATGAAGAACCGCAGCCGCTGAGTCTTTTCTGCAGGCGCCATCCCCGGCAGGTTGCCGCACGACCCTTTTGCTCGAACTCGCGACCCCGGCCTACCGCAATTTGTCGTGCCGACCGCATAAACTGCCGGCTCGCGCAATCATCTCGCCTGGCCTGTCACCAAGCTTGTTGTCGCGATTTTTCAACTGAAGGAGAAACTGCATGAAATTGCTCAGCGCCTCGATCCTCGCGGCGGCCCTGCTCGCCGGCTGCGGCGGCATGTCCAACAAGACCGCCAGCGCGCCCGACACGCCCACCCGCACCGCTGACGGCGTGCTGGTCGGACCGAACGGGATGACGCTGTACACCTTCGCCAAGGACACCGCGGGCTCCGGCACCTCCGCCTGCAACGCCCAGTGCGCCACCAACTGGCCCCCGCTCGGCGTGGCCGACGCCGCCAAGCCCATCGGCGGCTACACCATCATCATTCGCGAAGACGGCAAGCGCCAGTGGGCCTACAAGGGCTGGCCGCTGTACTACTGGGCGAAGGATGCCAAGCCCGGCGACAAGACCGGCGATGGTGTCCTGAACGGCGCCTGGAAGGTTGCCCGTCCCTGATCCCCTGCGGATCTGACGCAAAAACGCCGGCATCTGCCGGCGTTTTTTTCTGGTTTCGCGGTGTGGAGGAGATCCGAACCGCACGCGGCAAAATCGGCCCCTCAGTGGGCACCCGGCACCGCGGTGTCGGCGATCGTGCTGCGCCGCCCACGCAATGCCAGCAGTTCGTTGAACACCAGCGCGCCGATGACCAGCACCCCGCCGGTCAGCACGCTCGCTGCAGGCCGTTCTCCCGCGCCGATCCAGGCCAGCGCGATGCCGAAGATCACCTCCAGCAAGGCCAGCAACGCGACCTCAGGCGCCTTCAGCACCTGGGCGCACAGCACCGAGAGCACACAGGGAATGGCGAGCTGGAACACGCCCAGGAAAACCAGCAGCCCGAGATCATGCGCATTGGCCCTGAAGGGCCAGGCGAAGGGCAACGTGAACAGCGCCGAGAGCACCGCACCAATCAGCACGGCAGGTACCAGGTCGATCCTGCGACCCTTGGCTTGCGCGTGTTGAACCACGGTCCAGTTGGTCGCGCCGGCCAAAGGCACGCACAGCGCAACGAGCGTACCGGCCAGTGAACCGCCGCCGCCCTGCAGCAGTTGCGTGCCGTACATCCAGCCGATGCCGGCCCCCGCGACCACGATGGCCAGCCAGGTGCGCGCGGGCAGCCGATGCCCGATGAAAAAGCGCGCCGCCAACGCAGTGAACAGCGGCCCGAGCGACATCGTGACGAGCACGCTGGCCGTCGAAGCCAGCGTGAGCGCGACCATGAAGGCCGTGAACATCACGGCCCAGCACACGCCGGAGATCCAGAGTTCGCGCCCGGCATGACGCAGCTGCGAAAACACCGCGCGCCCCCGCCAAAGCGGCAAGATCACCAGCAGCGCCAGCATCGTGAAGAAGCTGCGCCAGAAGGTGATCTCGAAACTGTGCGCCTGTGCGAGGTGCCGCGTAACGACGCCCGCCGTGCCCCACATCAGGGTCACGACGGCCATCAGCCAGACGGCGCTGCCGTGCGTCAGGCGCATGAAGGGGGCTGCAATCCGAAAGCGATCAGCCCTGCGACGTGTCGCGGCCTGCGCGCTTGCGCTCGTGTTCCTTCAGGTAGCGCTTGCGCAGGCGCACGCTCTTGGGCGTGATTTCGACCAGCTCGTCGTCCTCGATGAATTCCACGCCGTATTCGAGCGTGAGTTCGATCGGAGGCGTGATCTTGATCGCGTCTTCCTTGCCCGAGACGCGGAAGTTCGTCAGCTGCTTGGTGCGCGTGGCATTTACCACCAGGTCGTTGTCGCGGCTGTGGATGCCGACGATCATGCCTTCGTACACCGGGTCGTTCGCCTTCACGAACATGCGGCCGCGATCGTCGAGCTTGCCCAGGGCGTAGGTGAAGATTTCACCGTCGTCCATGGAGATCAGCACGCCGTTCTTGCGGCTGCCGATCTCGCCCTTGTGCGGCTCGTAGCTGTCGAAGATGTTGCTGATGAGGCCCGAACCGCGCGTCAGGTTCAGGAACTCGTTCGTGAAACCGATCAGGCCACGCGCCGGAATGCGGTACTCGAGGCGCACGCGGCCGCGGCCGTCCGGTTCCATGTTGACGAGTTCGCCCTTGCGCTCGCCCAGTGCCTGCATCACGCCGCCCTGGTGCTGCTCTTCGATGTCGGCCGTGACCAGCTCGATGGGCTCGTGCTTTTCGCCGTTGACGTTGCGGAACACCACGCGCGGCTTCGACACGGCCATTTCATAGCCTTCACGACGCATGTTTTCCAGCAGGATGGTCAGGTGCAGTTCGCCGCGGCCCATGACTTCGAAGACGCCCTCCTCGTCGGTCTCGTTCACGCGCAGCGCCACGTTGTGCTGCAGTTCTTTCTGCAGGCGGTCCCAGATCTGGCGGCTGGTGACATACTTGCCTTCGCGGCCGGCCAGCGGGCTGGTGTTGACGCAGAAATTCATGGTCAGGGTCGGCTCGTCGACCTTGAGCATCGGCAGCGGCGCCGGGTTGGCGGCGTCGGTCACGGTGACGCCGATGCCGATGTCTGCGATGCCGTTGATCAGCACGATCTCGCCGGGGCCGGCTTCGGTCGCCTGCACGCGGTCCAGGCCCTGGAACGTCAGCACCTGGTTGACGCGGCCCTTCACGGCCTTGCCATCCGGACCTTCCATCACGATCACGTCCGTCATCGGCTTCAGCGTGCCCTGGCTGATGCGGCCCACGCCGATGCGGCCGACGAAGGTCGAGAAGTCGAGCGCGGAAATCTGCAGTTGCAGCGGCGCGGCGGGGTCGCCCTTTTGCGACGGCACGTGCTTCAGGATGGTGTTGAACAGGGCCGACATGTCAGGGCCCCACTGCTCGCCCTGTGCGCCTTCTTCCAGCGACGACCAGCCGTTGATGCCCGAGGCGTACACCACGGGGAAGTCCAGCTGCTCGTCGGTTGCGCCGAGCTTGTCGAACAGGTCGAAGGCGGCATTGACCACCTTGTCGGGGTTCGCGCCGGGCTTGTCGACCTTGTTCACCACGAGGATAGGCTTCAGGCCCAGGGCCAGCGCCTTCTTGGTCACGAAGCGCGTCTGCGGCATCGGGCCTTCCTGTGCATCGATCAGCAGCACCACGCCGTCGACCATCGACAGCGCGCGCTCCACTTCACCGCCGAAGTCCGCGTGGCCCGGGGTGTCGACGATGTTGATGTGCGTGCCTTCCCAGGTCACGGCGCAGTTCTTGGCCAGGATCGTGATGCCACGTTCCTTTTCGATGGCATTGTTGTCCATCACCGTGTCGACCACTTTCTCGTGCTCGGCGAAGGTGCCGGACTGGCGCAGCAGTTGGTCGACCATCGTGGTCTTGCCATGGTCCACGTGGGCAATGATGGCGATATTGCGGATTTGGTTGGTACTCATGGTGTCGCTTCGATCTGTTGTGCGTTCAAAAGAATTTGCTGGATTTCGATGGGGTTCAGCAAGCGCCCCGGTATCAGTTCGCCGGCCGTGACGTGGGCCGTGCCGAGGAAGGCAGGTGGCTCGGTGCCGAACACGGCCACCTCGCTCGCATCGGCCCAACTGCCGCGGCGGCGCAGGCCCGAGAGAAAACGTGCCGAATCTTCCGCGCCGAGCGTGACGCGGCTGTGGCCGTCCACCAGAGCTTCGGCAGGCAGGAGCCGTGCCAGTCGCCCTTCTTCGTCCAAGGCTTCGAGCGCCTCGAGCGTGATGCACTGGGCTTCGACGAAGCCGCCAGTGGCGGTGCGGCGCAACGAGGTCAGGTGCGCACCGCAGCCCAGCGCCTCGCCGATGTCTTCGCCGAGGGTGCGGATGTAGGTGCCCTTGCTGACGGCGGCAAGAATGCGGATCGTGTTGTCATCGATGGCGGCGAGTTCGAGCTTGTGTATCACCACGTCGCGCGGCGCGCGCTCGACTTCGATGCCTTCGCGGGCGTACTCGTACAGCGCCTTGCCGTCTTTCTTGAGTGCGCTGTGCATCGGGGGCACCTGGCGGATCGGGCCTGTGAACTGCGCTTCCACGCGCGCCAGGTCTTCCGGCGTGACGTGCACGGGCCGCTCGGCGATCACGTCGCCTTCGGCATCGCCGGTCGCGGTCTTGACGCCCAGACGGGCCGTGGCCGCGTAGGTCTTGTCGGCGTCAAGGTGAAGTTGGCTGAATTTGGTGGCCGCGCCAAAGCACAGCGGCAGGACTCCCGTGGCGAGCGGATCGAGCGTGCCGGTATGGCCCGCCTTTTCGGCGCGCAGCAACCACTTGGCCTTCTGCAAGGCCTGGTTGCTGGAGAGTCCCAGCGGCTTGTCGAGCAACAACACCCCATGCACAGGGCGCCGCTGCACCCGTGTGCGTGGCGCGTTCATGGCTAGTCGTCTTTCGAACGCGAAGCGACGGCCTGCGCGATGAGCGCGTTCATGTCGGCTGCACGCTCGGTGGTGCGGTCGAACAGGAAGTGCAGCGTGGGCACGGTGTGGATATGCAGGCGCTTGAACAGGCCGTTGCGCAGGAATCCCGCGGCCTGGTTCAACGCTTCGGTGGTCTCGTCCACGTCGCCCGTGAGCAGGCTGAAGAAGACCTTCGCATGCGCATAGTCCGGCGTGACCTCGACCGCCTGGATCGTGACCATGCCCACGCGCGGGTCCTTCAACTCGCGCGCGATCAGCTCCGTCAGATCGCGCTGGATCTGGTCAGCAACCTTGAACGCGCGGTTGGGGGCGGCGGCTTTTCTTTTCGGCATGGACTCTCTCGCTTCGAACGCTTACAGCGTCCGGGCGATTTCCTTGATTTCGAAGAACTCGAGCTGATCGCCTTCCTTGATGTCGTTGTAGTTCTTGAGCTTGATACCGCACTCAAAACCTTCGCGGACTTCGCGGACATCGTCCTTCATGCGCTTGATCGAGTCGACTTCGCCGGTGTAGATCACCACGTTGTCGCGCAGCAGGCGGAAGTGCGCACTGCGGTTGACCGAGCCCGAGGTGATGTACGAACCCGCGACCGTACCGATCTTCGAGGCCACGAACACCGTGCGGATCTCGGCCGAGCCGATGATTTCCTCGCGGCGCTCCGGCGCCAGCATGCCCGACATCGCGACCTTGATCTCGTCCACGGCGTCGTAAATGATGCTGTAGTAGTTCAGCTGCACGCCGTTGCCTTCGGCCAGCTTGCGCGCACCGGCATCGGCACGCACGTTGAAGCCGATCACGACCGCCTTGGAGGCGATGGCGAGGTTGATGTCGCTTTCGCTGATACCACCCACGCCCGCGTACACCACCTGCACCTTGACCTCGTCCGTCGCCAGCTTGAGCAGCGATTGCGCCAGCGCTTCCTGCGAGCCCTGCACGTCGGCCTTGATGATGATGCGCAGCGTCTGCACTTCGCCGACCGACAGGTCGGTGAACATGTTCTGCAGGTTCGCGGCTTGCGCCTTCGCCAGCTTGGTGTTGCGGAACTTGCCGGCACGGTAGGTGGCGATTTCGCGCGCACGGCGCTCGTCGCTCATCACCATGAACTCGTCGCCCGCCTGCGGCACTTCGGTCAGGCCCTGGATCTCGACCGGGATCGAGGGGCCCGCGGCCTTGGTCGACTTGCCGTCTTCGTCCAGCATGGCGCGAACGCGGCCGTAAGTCGAGCCGGCCAGCACCACGTCGCCGGTCTTGAGCGTGCCGGACTGCACCAGCACGGTGGCGACCGGGCCGCGGCCCTTGTCGAGCTGGGCTTCGATGACCAGGCCCTTGGCGGCGGCATCCACCGGCGCCTTGAGTTCCAGCACTTCGGCCTGCAGCAGCACCTGCTCGAGCAGGTCGTCGATGCCCTGGCCCGTCTTGGCGGACACCGGCACAAACGGCACGTCGCCGCCGTACTCTTCGGGCACGACCTCTTCGGCCACCAGTTCCTGCTTCACACGGTCCGGGCTGGCATCGGGCTTGTCGATCTTGTTGATCGCAACCACGATCGGCACACCTGCCGCCTTCGCGTGCTTGATGGCTTCCTTGGTCTGGGGCATGACGCCGTCGTCGGCCGCCACCACCAGGATCACGATGTCGGTGGCCTGCGCACCGCGGGCACGCATGGCCGTGAAGGCCTCGTGACCCGGGGTGTCGAGGAAGGACACCATGCCGCGTTCGGTTTGCACGTGGTACGCGCCGATGTGCTGCGTGATGCCGCCGGCTTCGCCCGCGGCGACCTTGGCGCGGCGGATGTAGTCGAGCAGCGAGGTCTTGCCGTGGTCGACGTGGCCCATGACGGTCACGACCGGTGCGCGCGGCAGGGCTTCGGCTGTTTGCGCCGACACGTCCTCGTCGGTGAAGGCTTCCGGGTCGTCCAGCGCGGCAACCACGGCGTTGTGACCCATGTCCTCCACGATGATCATCGCGGTGTCCTGATCGAGCGACTGGTTGATGGTCGCCATCATCCCAAGCTTCATCAGCTGCTTGATGACTTCCTGCGCCTTGACGGCCATCTTGTGCGCGAGCTCGGCCACGGTGATGGTTTCGGGCACGTGCACTTCGAGTACGCGTGCCTCGACCGGTGCGGCCGGTGCGTGCTGCTCGTCATGACCGCCACGGTCGTTGCCGCGACGCCCACGCGGGCCTCCGCGCCAATTGCCGCGACCGACGCCGCCGCTGGCATCGCCGCGGGTCTTGATTTCCTTCTTCTTGGCGGGATCGCCAGCCCAGCTCGACGAGAGCTTCGCTGACTTGACTTCCTTGCCGGCACCTGCGGCACCGGGTGCTGCTGCGGCGCCGGGCGCGGCAGGCGCGCCTGGGCGCGCTGCGGGTGCAGCCGGCTTGTGCAGCGTGCCCTTGACCGCGGCCTTCTCGGGCTGCGGCTTCTCGGGCGCCTTGTGCGGCACCAGCACGCGGGCCGGTGCGTTCATCATGGCGCGGATGGCTTCGGCTTCGGCAAGGGCCTTGCGGCGCCGCTCGTCGAGGTCCTTGGCGCGCGCAGCTTCCTCGTCGGCACGGGCCTTCGATTCGGCCGCAGCCTTGGCCTTCGCGTCTTCCTTGGCCTGCATCGCAGCGGTCTGCGCGGCGAGCTTGGTGTCGGCAGCCTGTTGCTCCGCGGCGGCGGCAGCAGCATCAGCCGCTGTCGCTGCGGGCGCTGGCGCCACGGCCGGCGCGGCGGCTGACCTGGCGGCAGCGTTCACTGCCGCGGCCTCCGCGATGGCGGCAGCCTTCTTTTCGGCGGCGATACGAGCGGCTTCCTGCTCGGCTTGTTCGGCGCGTTCGGCTTTTTCAGCCTGTTCGCGTTCGCGTGCTTCGGTTTCTTCACGCAGGCGACGCTTTTCGGCCAGCTCTTCTTCCTGGCGGCGGATCAGCTCGGCCTGGCGGCGCGCTTCTTCCTCGCGGCGGGCCAGTTCGGCTTCGTCTACGCGGGGTGCGGCCGGTGCGGCTGCCGGGGCTTCGGCGGCCTGCTGCGCGTGTTCGGGCGTGGCCGGATGGCCATCCTCGCGCTGGATGAAGGTGCGCTTCTTCCGCACCTCCACCTGGATGGTGCGGGCGCGGCCGGTGGCGTCGGCCTGCTTGATCTCGCTGGTCGATTTCTTGGTCAGCGTGATCTTCTTGCGCTCGGGCTCGACAGTGCCGTGGCTGGCCTTCAGATGGCCGAGCAGGCGCTGCTTGTCAGCCTCGGTGAGTGCATCGGTGGCGGCCGCTTTGGGCACGCCTGCGCTCTTGAGCTGGTCAAGCAAGGTTTCGGGAGTCTTCTTGAGCTCGTTCGCGAACTCGGCGACAGTGGTACTGGACATATTGGTTTCGTGCCTCCATGACCGTCACTCTTGGCCGGCGAACCAGTGTTCGCGGGCTTTCAAGATGAGGGCTTTGGCGTCATCGGCGCTCTGGCCGGTGATCTCGGTGAGTTCATCGACCGCGAGGTCGGCAAGGTCGTCACGGGTGTTCACACCCGCTTCGGTCAGCTTGGGAATCAGCTCGGGGTCCAGGCCTTCGAGATCGTGCAGGTCTTGCGACACTGCCGATTGGGGCTCGACACCCTCTTCCTTGGCGATTTCCATTGTCAGCAGCGCATCCTTGGCACGCGAGCGCAGCTCATTGATGGTGTCTTCGTCGAAGGCCTCGATCTCCAGCATTTCTGAGATCGGCACGTAGGCCACCTCTTCGAGGCTGTTGAAGCCTTCGGAAATGAGGATGTCGGCGATCTCTTCGTCGACGTCGAGCTTTTCCATGAAGAGCTTACGGCTGGCGTCGGTTTCGCTCGCCTGCTTCTGGGCCGACTCGTTGGCGTCCATGATGTTGATCTTCCAACCGGTGAGGTCGGAAGCCAGGCGCACGTTCTGGCCGCCGCGGCCAATGGCGATCGCGAGGTTTTCCTCGTCGACCACCACGTCCATGGCGTGCTTTTCTTCGTCCACAACGATGGACGACACGTTGGCCGGGGCCAGCGCACCGATCACGAACTGGGCCGGGTCTTCGCTCCACAACACGATGTCCACGCGCTCGCCGGCGAGCTCGTTGGTCACGGCGTTGACGCGGGTACCGCGCACGCCGACGCAGGTGCCGATCGGATCGACGCGCTTGTCGTGCGAGAGCACGGCGATCTTGGCGCGCGAACCGGGGTCGCGAGCACAGCTCTTGATTTCGAGCAGGCCTTGTTCGATCTCGGGCACTTCCTGGCGGAACAGCTCGATCATGAACTCGGGGGCCGAGCGCGAAAGAATGATGGGCGCGCCGCGCAGCGTCAGGTCGACTTCCATGATCATGGCGCGCACGCGGTCGCCATTGCGCAGGTTTTCCTTGGCGATCATCTCGCTGCGGCGCAGGCGGCCTTCGACGCGGCCTGCCTCGACGATGATGTCGCCCTTGTCCAGGCGCTTGACGGTGCCCACGAAGATCTTGTCGCCGCGCGACATGAAGTCGTTGAGCAGCATCTCGCGCTCGGCATCGCGAATCTTCTGCAGGATGACCTGCTTGGCGGCCATGGCGCCGATGCGGCCGATCGGCACCGAGTCCACCGCTTCTTCGATGTACTCGCCGACTTCGATGTCCGACATTTCTTCCTTGGCTTCGAACAGGAGGATTTCCTGGTCGGGCAGCTGCAGGCCGGCCTCGTCGGGCACGACATGCCAACGGCGGAAGGTCTCGTAGTCGCCGCTGTCGCGATCGACCGCGACGCGGATGTCCACGTCGCCCTGATGGAGCTTCTTGGTGGCTTGCGCCAGTGCGGATTCGACCGCGCCGAAGACGACGTCACGCTCGACGTTCTTCTCGCGCGAGATCGCATCCACCAACATCAACATTTCGCGATTCATGCCACCACTCCTCTGGTCAGTCCGGAACCTGCGTTCCGTCGTCAATATCCGAAAAACCCGGTTGGGTTTTGGCCTTGCGGCCCTTGAAATCCACAATGGGTGCGAGCCGCGCGTCGCGCAGCTCGTCCAGCACGAAGCCCAGCGCCTGCAGCGTTGCGGGCGCGCGCTTCTTGCTCACTTTTTGACCTGGCTTGGGCTCCGGCGCATCGCTCCAGACGATTTGCCAGCCCTGGGCGCCAGCGGCACCCTCTACCTTTGCGACCCGCTCCAGCGTGCCGCGAAACTTCTTGCGGTTGGCCGACACCTGGCCCGCCGCTGCCGCGCCCATGGGCGCCTTGAGCGTGATGTCGATCACCTCGCCCACGAAACGCTCGAAATCCTGCTCATTGCGCAGCGGACGGTCAATACCCGGCGAGGACACCTCGAGCCGCTTGTAATCGACACCATCGACCTCGAGCGCGAATTGCAATTGGCGCGTCACCTTCTCGCAGTCTTCGACCGTCACGAAGGGCTCGGGCACACCGGCAGCCACAGCTTCGGAGGTGGGGGCCGTCCAGGGCAAATCAATCGTCACGCGCAGCAATCCCCCGGCCGAGCGCTCGATCTCGACCAGGTCATAGCCGAGACCGGCCACGGTTTGTTCCACTATTTGCTGCAATGCCACGTGTTCGAATGCGCCTTTTGAGTAACTGGATTCATGCCACCCGCCCGCCACGGATGCCAAATCGCCATGAGCTCAGCCATGAATGCTCAGCCCAGAATGCATAGACCAAAAAAAACGGGCGGTTGGTACCCGCCCGTTTGGTCGTGAGCCTCGAATTATATGCTATTTGTGCAATATATGAAGGGGCTTTGCCCCTCAATCGGCTATTGCGCGACGCGATTTAGACCAAACCAACGCAAACAGGACCGCACCGAGTGCCAGCGCCGCCGCCGCGACGAGCAGCGGCAACTGAAAAGACCCGGTTCGCTGGGCCAGCGGCGCCGCAAACAGCGGCCCGATGATCTGCCCTACCCCATAGGAAGCCGTTGCATAGCCGATCAGCCCGGCCGCCGCATTGCCTCGCAGACGACGGGCATCCCGCATGGCGAAAAGCGTGATGGCGGTGAACGGCATGCCCAGCAGCAGGCTGCCGAGCGCAAATCCGGCGATGCTCGGCCACGCCACCGACAGAACGACACCGAGCGCCTGCAGCGCGTAGGCGCCAGCCAGCAGCAGCCGATTGTCCCAATGCGTTGGCGCGCGGGCTCCGATCAACGCCCCCGGAATGATGGCCAGCCCGAACAGCGGCCAGAAGAAATCGGGCCAGGGCGACCCCGGCAACGCCTGCCGGGCGATCACCGGCAGGAAGGTGGCAGTGATGATGTAGCCAAAACCGGCCAGGCCATAGAACGCGACCAGCCAGATGGCGTCGCTGCGGTCGGCCGCCGATCCGGCTTCGCGGGCCGCGGCAGCAGGCGCCGGCGCAGCCCCGCCGCCGACCGGTGCCCGCTCGCCGTCGTCGAAAACCCGCCAGATCACCGCGACCAGCACGATTGCCAGAATGCCCAGGCCGATCCACCCCGCCTCGGAACCCCAGCGCCCCAGCACCCCGCCGAGCAGGCCGGTCATGGCGATGCCGATGCCCGGCCCGGTGTAGATCACCCCGGCCAGCGTTGGCGCGTTCGTTTCCGACAGGCGGCGCAACCCCCAGCCCGAGGCAAAGACAAAAACCCAGGCGCTCATCACGCCCGCCGCCGTACGCAGCACGCCCCAGCTGGTAAAGCTGTGCAGCAACCCCATGCCGATCAGCAGGGCCGCCGTGGCCGCCAATCCGCCGCGCACCATGCTCGAAGCCTTGATGCCGATGGCCGCGCAGCTCAGCGCGCCGAGGAAATAACCCAGGTAGTTGAGCGACGCCAGCACCCCGCCCGCCGCGAGTTCCAGTTTTCCCTCGTGCAGCATGATGGGCAGCATGGGCGTGAAGGCGAAGCGCCCCAGGCCCATCGCCACCGCAAGGGTGACCATGCAGGCCAGCGCCGCGCGCCAGGCGCCGCGCCGGTCGCGTCCGATTTCCGACATTTCCTGCAATCTCCGTTTATTCCAGCAGCGCGGCGGCCACCAGCTTTTTTGTGTAGGGGTGATCGGGCGCGTCGAGCACTCGCTCGACCGGCCCGGTTTCGAGAATGGCACCGTCCTTCATCACGATGACGTGGTGCGCCATGGCACGGATCACCTCGACGTCGTGCGTGATCAGCAGATAGCTCAGCCCCCGCTCGCGCTGCAGGCGCTGCAGCAGGCCCAGCACCTGCTTCTGGATCGTCACGTCGAGCGCGCTGGTCGGCTCGTCGAGCACCAACAGTTGCGGATCGACGATCAGCGCGCGGGCGATCGCCAGGCGCTGCCGCTGGCCGCCCGAGAACTCGTGCGGATAGCGGTCGAGCAGCGAGGGGAACTGGGCCTCCGTCAGCCCGACGTCGGCCAGTGCGGCGAGCGCGCGGGCGCGGCGCGCTCCGATGTCGAGTTCGGGTGCATGCACGCGCAACCCCTCGCCCACGATCTGCTCCACCGTCATGCGCGGCGACAGCGAAGAGAACGGGTCCTGGAACACTACCTGCATGACGCGGCGCAAGCCGAGATCGGAGGCGCGATCGACCGCCCAGCCCTTGCCCGCGACCTCCAGTGCACCCTGGTGCTTCAAGAGCCCCAGCGCCGCCAGCGCAAGCGTCGACTTGCCTGAACCCGATTCACCCACCACGCCCAGCGTCTCGCCCGGCACGATGCGGAAATCCGCGCCCTGCACCGCCACGAACTCGCCCTTTCGGAACCAGCCGGCGATGCCGGGCCTCGGCACGGGGTAGATCACGCGCAGGGCCTTCGCCTCGATCACGGGCGTTGCGTCGGCACGCGCGGCAACGGCCGCCACATTGCGCTGCGGATGGCTGTCGATCAGCTTGCGCGTATAGGGATGCTGCGGGGCATCGAACACCGGCGCCACGGCGCCATGCTCGACGACGTGGCCGTTCTCCATGACCACCACGCGATCGGCGAAACGACGCACCAGGTTCAGGTCGTGCGTGATGAGCAGCACGGCCATGCCGTACTTGCGCTGCAGATCGGCCAGCAGTTCCAGGATCTGCGCGCGCACCGTGACGTCGAGCGCGGTGGTCGGTTCGTCGGCCAGCAGCAGGCGCGGCTTGCAGGCGAGCGCCATCGCGATCATCGCGCGCTGGCGCTGGCCGCCCGAGAGTTGGTGCGGAAACGCCCTCGCCCGCCGCGCCGGCTCGGGAATACCGGTATCGGCCAGCAACTGGACAGCGGCCGCCTGCGCGGCGCGAGCCGACAGGCCCTCATGCAGTTCGAGCACCTCCGCGATCTGGTCGCCGACGCTGTAGAGCGCATTCAGCGCGGTCATCGGCTCCTGGAAGATCATTGCGATCTCCTTGCCGCGGATGCCGCGCAGTTGGCGCTCCGGAATTGACAGCAGGTCGCGCACGCCTTGCGGCGCTGCGCCACCGAAGAGCCTTGCGACGCCGGTGACATCGGCGTTCTGCACCAGCCGCAGCAGCGACAGCGCCGTGACCGTCTTGCCCGAGCCCGACTCGCCGACCAGCGCGAGCTTTTCGCCGGCGGCCATCTGGAAGTCGATGCCGTGCACGACCTCCTTGCCGCCGAACGCGACACGCAGGCCTTTCACGTCCAGCAGGGCCTGCTTGAGTTGCGGATCGTTCATCATTTGTCGGCCTTGCGCGGATCGAGTGCGTCGCGCAGCGCGTCGCCCATGAATGTCAGCAGCATCAGGGTGACGACGAGCACGCCGAAAGTCGATATCGAGATCCACCAGGCATCGATGTTGGCCTTGCCCTGGCTGAGCAGTTCGCCGAGCGACGGCGTGCCCGGCGGCACGCCCAAGCCCAGGAAGTCGAGCGAGGTCAGCGCCAGGATGGCCGCGCTCATGCGAAACGGCAGGAAAGTGACGACCGGCACCATGCTGTTGGGCAGGATGTGGCGCCACATGATCTGCAGGTTGCCGACGCCCAGAGCGCGCGCGGCGCGCACGTAGTCCATCTGGCGGTTGCGCAGGAACTCCGCGCGCACGTAGTCGGCCAGGCCCATCCAGCCGAACAGGCTCAGCAGGATGAGCAGCAGTGCCACGCTGGGAGCGAAGATCGCGCTGAAGATGATCAGCAGGTACAACTCCGGCATGGAGCCCCAGATTTCGATGAAACGCTGGAACGCGAGATCGGTCTTGCCGGCGAAATAACCCTGCACGGCACCGGCGACCACGCCCAGCACCGTGCCGATGGCGGTGAGCGCCAGGCCGAACAGCACGCTCACGCGGAAACCATAGATGAGCTGCGCCAGCAAGTCGCGACCTCGGTCATCGGTGCCGAAGAAGTTCTCGGCCGACGGCACCGCCGGGTTTGGCTGCGACGCAAAGTAGTTCAATGTGTGTGGACCGTAGCGGTTTGGCGCGTAGATCGCCCAGTTGGAGCCATCGGTGATGCGCTTGCGGATGAAGGGATCGAGGTAGTCGGCAGGCGTCTCGAAGTCGCCACCGAAGGTTTTCTCGGAATAGTCGCGCAGCACGGGGAAATAGGTCTGGCCCTCGTAGCGAACAACCAGCGGCTTGTCGGTCGACAGGACTTCGGCGAACAGACTCAGCACGACAAGGATCGAGAAAACGACCAGGCTCCAGAACCCCAGCGGATTGCGGCGAAAGCGGCGCCAGGCACGACGACCCGGGCTCACGGAAACAACAGTGGCGCTAATCAAACTTGACCCTCGGATCGACCCAGACGTAGCAGAGATCTGAAATCAGCTTGGTGACCAGACCGATCAGCGTGAACAGATAGAGCGTGCCCAGCACGACCGGATAGTCGCGCCGGATCACGCTCTCGTAGCTCAGCAGGCCCAGCCCGTCGAGCGTGAATAGCGTCTCGATCAACAGCGAGCCCGTAAAGAATGCGCCGATGAAGGCCGACGGAAAGCCCGTGATGATCGGGATCAGCGCATTCCGGAACACGTGCTTCCAGAGCACCTGACGCTCCGACAGGCCCTTGGCGCGCGCCGTCAGCACGTATTGCTTGCGAATCTCTTCGAGGAAGGAATTCTTCGTCAACATTGCAGTGACCGCAAAGCTGCCGAGCACCATCGAGGTCACGGGCAACGCGATGTGCCAGAGATAGTCGACGATGCGTGCGCCCCAGTTCATGCTCTCCCAGTTGGGTGAGGTGAGCCCGCGCAGGGGAAACCATTGCAGTTGCCCGCCGAAGATCACGAGCAGCGCCACGCCCAGCACGAAACCCGGGATGGCATAACCGATCAGCACGATCAACGTGGTGACGAAGTCGAAACGCGATCCGGCGCGCACCGCCTTGGCCACACCCAGTGGCACCGCGATCAGGTAGCTGATGAAGAAGGTCCAGAGCCCGAGGCTGATCGACACCGGCATCTTCTCCTTCACGAGCTGCCACACGTCCTTGCGCTGATAGAAGCTGGTGCCCAGATCGAAGCGCGCGAACGACTTCAGCATGGTCCACAGGCGCTCGTGCGCGGGCTTGTCGAAGCCGTAGAGCTTCTTGATCTCCTCGATGCGCTGCGCGTCGAGGCCCTGCCGGCCGCGGTATCCAGCACCGCTCGAAGCAGCACGCTCGCCGCCCGAGTCGCGCCCCTGCAATTGCGCCACCATCTGCTCGACCGGACCACCCGGCACGAACTGGATCACGCCGAAGGTGATGATGAGCACGCCCAGCAGCGTCGGGATCATCAGCAGCAGGCGCTTGAGGATGTAGCTGAACATTCGGCTTTTTGATTCCGTGTGGTGGGGCTACTTGTTGGCGGGCGACGCCCACCACGTGGAAAGCGCCCAGTCGCCGACATCGTAGTACGGCGGAATGGTCGGCGGCAGCCCGAACGGCGCCGGTCGGTAGCCGACCAGGAAAGCGCTGCCGTAATACTGGGGAATGGAGTAATAGCCATGGGACAGCACACGATCGAGCACGCGCATCGCCGTGGCCAGCTCGGGTCGCGTGGTAGCGGCGAGCACCTTGCCGATCACTGCATCGACGGCAGGATCCGCAATGCCCCAGACATTGGCCGAACCCGGTGTTTCGGCAGATTTCGCCCCGAACAGCTCGAGCAGTTCACCTCCCGGCGCTGTATTGCCGGGCAAGCGCGACGATGTCATCTCGAAGTCGAAGGTTTGCATACGCTGCTGCGCCAATGAAAAGTCGACCGTGCGAAACGTCATCTCGATGCCGAGCTTGCGCAGCGTGGCCTGCAGGGGCGTCACGACGCGGATCAGGCCCGGCTGGTCGTTCAGGAACTCGATGGTGAAGGCCTCGCCCTTCGCGTTGCGCAACGCGCCATCGCGATAGGTCCATCCGGCTTGCTCCAGCAGCGCACGAGCCCGGCGCAGGTTCTCGCGCAGGCTGCCCGGCGGCGCGGTGCTCGGCGGGATCGGGGCCGCCCCAAACACTTCGGGCCTGAGCTTGCCGCGCAGCGGCTCCATGAGCGCCAGCTCATCCGGCTTGGGCAGTCCTTCGGCGTGGAACTCACTGTTGGGGAAGTAGCCCTGCACGCGGGTGTAGATGCCATAGAACAGCTGTTTGTTGAGCCATTCGAAGTCGAACGCGAGGCCGATGGCCTGACGCACGCGCGGGTCCTTGAACTTGTCCTTGCGGATATTGAAGACGTAGCCCTGAAAGTCGCCTGGATTGTGGTTCTCGAAGGCACGCTTGACGATCTCACCGCTGTCGAACTGCTTGCCCTTGTATTGGCGCGCCCAGTTGCGCGAAGTGAATTCGCGCATGAAATCGAACTCGCCCGCCTTCAGGCCCTCGAAGCGCGCGGTCTCGTCGAGGTAGACCTTGTAGGTCACGCGATCGAAGTTGTAGAGGCCCTTGCGCACGGGCAGGTCGGCGCCCCAGTAGTCGGCGCGGCGCACATAGGTGATATCGCGCCCCATGCGATCGCTGGCAGGTTTGTAGGGGCCCGAGCCGATGGGGACCTCGGTGATGATCTGGTCGAAAGGCTTGCCGCCACCCCAGTTGCGGCTGAACACCGCCATGCCGCCGACGACCAACGGCAACTCGCGGTTGGGGCTCGCGAAATCGAAGCGCACCGTGCGATCGCCGATGGCCGTGGCCTTTTTGACCTCTGCGTAGATGGTGCGGTATTGCGGCGAGGCGAGCGGGCCATTCAGTGTGTTGAACGAATACACCACGTCGGCCGCAAGCACCGAGGAGCCGTCGTTGAAGCGTGCCTTGGGATTGATGCGAAACGTGGCCGAGAGCCGGTCTGGTGCCACCTCGACGTCCTCGGCCAGAAGTCCGTAGGCGGTCGTCGGTTCTTCGGAATTGCCCGTCAGCAGACTTTCGATCATCAAGGACCCGACGCCCGAGGGCGAGGTCCCACGCAGCGTAAAGGGATTGAACTTATCGAAGTTGGTGGGCCGGGTGGGCGGCACCAGCCGCATTTCGCCGCCCTTGGGAGCGTCGGGGTTCACATAGTCGAAGTGAGTGAAACCCGGGGGATATTTGATGTCGCCAAATTGGGCGTACGCATGCGCGGCCCACGAGGGAGCCGCCGAGAGAGCCAACACAACCGGAAGCAGCCAACCTCGCATGCGAGAATTCTGCCCAAGATTTTCACGAGGCAACTTCATGGGCTTTCTTTCCGGCAAAAAACTGTTGATCACCGGCGTGTTGAGCAATCGCTCCATTGCATATGGCATTGCCAAGGCCTGCCATGAGCAGGGCGCGGAGCTCGCCTTCAGCTATGTCGGCGAGCGATTCAAGGACCGTATCACCGAATATGCCGCAGACTTCGGCTCGAAGCTGATTTTCGATTGCGACGTGGGCGACGACGCGCAGATCGACAAGCTCTTCGCCGACCTCGCACAGACCTGGCCGAAGTTCGACGGCTTCGTGCACAGCATCGGCTTCGCGCCGCGCGAGTCCATCGCGGGCGACTTCCTCGACGGGCTCTCGCGTGAAGGCTTCAAGATCGCGCACGACATCAGCGCCTACAGCTTCCCGGCCATGGCCAAGTCGGCCCTGCCCTACCTCAACGACAAGTCGTCCCTGCTCACGCTGACCTACCTGGGCGCCGAGCGTGCGCTGCCCAACTACAACACCATGGGCTTGGCCAAGGCCTCGCTCGAAGCTTCGGTGCGCTACACGGCCGCCTCGCTCGGCCCGAAGGGCATGCGCGTCAACGGTATCAGCGCGGGCCCCATCAAGACGCTGGCGGCCAGCGGGATCAAGGGCTTCGGCAAGATGCTGGCGGCGGTAGCCGACGCCTCGCCGATCCGCCGCAACGTGACCATCGAGGAAGTCGGCAACGTGGCCGCTTTCCTGCTGAGCGACCTGGCCAGCGGCGTGACTGCCGAGATTACCTATGTGGACGGCGGCTTCAGCAACGTCGTCGGCGGGATGGCCGAGTAGTCCTGCGCCAAACCCCGGCACGGCTGCCAAACGGCCCTGCTGCGCCACCCATTTCACACATCGTGCTGAATCGACGCTCCTTGCTGCTTGCCGCTTTCGGCGTGATCGTCGCGCCCTCCGCATTCGCGCGCGAGGCAGCGCCCTCGCTGATGCTGGCCGACGTCTACCGCCCCGGCATGTCGCTGAACGACTACTGGGTCAGCGAGAAGTACGACGGCGTGCGCGGCTACTGGGACGGCAAGCAGCTCTGGACGCGCGGCGGCGAGCGGATCATGGCGCCCGCATGGTTCACCGCCCCGCTGCCCAGGCAGCCGCTCGATGGCGAGCTGTGGGCCGGACGCGGCCGCTTCGCCCATGCGATGTCGACAGTGCGCAGCCAGACACCCAACGATGTCGCATGGCACGAGATGCGCTTCATGGTGTTCGACCTGCCCGCCCAGGGCGGCGACTTCACGACGCGGCTGGCCGCGCTGCGCAACCTGCTTCCCGTCACCGACGCTCCGTGGGTGGTGCCGGTGCCGCAGCAGCGCGCGACCACGCATGCAGAGCTGCAGGCGCTGCTCGACAAGACAATCAAGATGGGCGGAGAGGGGTTGATGCTCCACCGCGGCAGTTCCCGGTACCGCGGTGAGCGCAACAGCGACCTGCTGAAGGTCAAGCCCTATGAAGACGCCGAGGCCCGCGTGATCGAGCACGTGGCCGGCAAGGGCCGGCACAGCGCCCGGCTCGGCGCGCTGGTGGTCGAGACGTCCGACGGCAAGCGCTTCAAGCTCGGCACCGGACTGACCGATGCCGAACGGGAGAACCCACCCGCCATCGGCAGTTGGGTGACCTACCGCTACAACGGCACCACCGCCAAGGGCCTGCCCCGCTTCGCGCGCTTCATGCGCGTCCGCGAGGGCTGACCACCCCTCGAACGACTTCGGCCGCGCCCTACTTCGCTTCCTTGACGCAGTCCGCGTAGTAGCGCTTCTTGCCCGTCTCGTCGATGCGCGCCACGAGGCCGTGGATGTCGGTCTCGAAGCCCGGGCACTGCGTATTGAACTCGCGCGAGAACTTGAGGTAGTCGACGATCTTCTTGTTGAACACTTCGCCAGGAATCAGCAGCGGAATGCCCGGCGGGTACGGCGTGATCAAGCTGGTGGTGATTCGGCCTTCGAGCTCGTCGATCTCCACGCGCTCGGTCTTGCGGTGCGCGATGTGGGCGAAGGCGTCGCTGGGCTTCATGGCCGGCGTCAGGTCGCTCAGGTACATCTCGGTCGTGAGGCGCGCCACGTCGAAACGCGCGTACAGCTGGTGGATGTGCTGGCACAGGTCGCGCAGGCCGAGGCGTTCGTAGCCCGGGTGTTGCTGGCAGAACTCGGGCAGGATGCGCCACATCGGCTGGTTGCGCGCGTAGTCGTCCTTGAACTGCTGCAACGCCGTGAGCAACGTGTTCCAGCGGCCCTTGGTGATGCCGATGGTGAACATGATGAAGAAGCTGTAGAGGCCCGTCTTCTCCACGATCACACCGTGCTCGGCGAGGAACTTGGTCACCACGCTCGCGGGAATGCCGGTCTCGGCGAAGTTGCCTTCGAGGTCGAGGCCCGGCGTGACGATGGTCGACTTGATCGGGTCGAGCATGTTGAAACCGTCGGCCAGCTCGCCGAATCCGTGCCAGTTGCGCGGCGACTTCTTGTTCTTCGGCTTGCCGCTCTTCTCCCCCTGCATGATCCAGTCTTCTGCGCGGCCGATGCCCTCGTCGACGAGCTTCTCGGGGCCCCAGACCTTGAACCACCACTCGTCCTTGCCGAACTCTTCTTCCACCTTGCGCATGGCGCGGCGGAAGTCCAGCGCTTCGAGGATGCTCTCTTCCACCAGCGCGGTGCCACCGGGCGGCTCCATCATGGCGGCGGCCACGTCGCAGCTCGCGATGATCGCGTACTGCGGGCTGGTCGACGAGTGCATCAGGTAGGCCTCGTTGAACAGGTCGCGGTCGAGCTGGCGGTTTTGCGAGTCCTGCACCAGCACGTGGCTGGCCTGGCTGATGCCTGCCAGCAGCTTGTGGGTGGATTGCGTAGCGAACACCAGCGATTCCTTCGGCCGCACGCGGCGCTTGCCCATCGCGTGGTAGGCACCATAGAACGGGTGGAAGGCCGCGTGCGGCAGCCACGCTTCGTCGAAATGCAGCGTGTCGACGTAGCCGTCGAGCATGTTCTTGATGGTCTCGGTGTTGTAGATCACGCCGTCGTAGGTCGATTGCGTGAGCGTCATCACGCGCGGCTTGACCTTGTCGGCGTCCACGTCGGCCAGCAGCGGATTGGCCTTGATCTTGGCCTTGATGGCGCTCTGCTCGAACTCGCTCTTCGGAATGGGGCCGATGATGCCGAAGTGGTTGCGCGTGGGCTTCATGAACACCGGGATCGCGCCGGTCATGATGATCGCGTGCAGGATCGACTTGTGGCAGTTGCGGTCGACCACCACCACGTCGCCCGGGGCCACCGTGTGGTGCCACACCATCTTGTTGCTGGTGCTGGTGCCGTTGGTCACGAAGAAGCAGTGGTCGGCATTGAAGATGCGCGCCGCGTTGCGCTCGCTGGCCGCCACCGGGCCAGTGTGGTCGAGCAGCTGGCCGAGTTCTTCCACCGCGTTGCAGACGTCGGCGCGCAGCATGTTCTCGCCGAAGAACTGGTGAAACATCTGGCCCACCGGGCTCTTCAGGAACGCCACGCCGCCCGAGTGGCCCGGACAGTGCCACGAGTAGGAGCCGTCTTCCGCGTAGTCGATGAGCGCCTTGAAGAACGGCGGCTGCACGCTCTCGAGGTAGCTCTTGGCCTCGCGGATGATGTGGCGCGCCACGAATTCCGGCGTGTCCTCGAACATGTGGATGAAGCCGTGCAGTTCGCGCAGGATGTCGTTCGGGATGTGGCGCGATGTCTTGGTCTCGCCGTAGATGTAGATCGGCACGTCGGCGTTCTTGCGCCGCACTTCGCCGATGAAGTTGCGCAGGTTCAGCACGGCCGGATCGAGGTCGGGGCCGATGGTGAATTCCTCGTCGTCGATCGACAGGATGAAGGCGCTGGCCCGGCTTTGCTGCTGTGCGAACTGGCTCAGGTCACCGTAGCTCGTGACGCCCAGCACCTCGAAGCCCTCCGTCTCGATGGCCTGCGCGAGCGCGCGGATGCCGAGGCCCGAGGTGTTCTCGGAGCGGAAGTCCTCGTCGATGATGACGATGGGAAAGCGGAATTTCATGAGCGGGGCTCCGGACAGGCAGACAGACAGGCAATGAGGCGAGGCGCGAAGTGTACGGAATTCGGATGACGAATCTGGTCAGGCTCGTGCAAGCCATTCGGGCCCGTCCGGCAAGGCCCATTCCTCCGGCTGCGGCGCAGTACCCCTACCCAGGGCAAGCGCTTGGGGCATATGCCTCAGAATGGCGCGCATCGAACAAGGAAAAGAGGAGTTGAAATGGCGAATTCCACCGTCTGGTGGCTGATTGCGGGGGTAGCCATCGTGGTCGAGTTGCTCTCGGGCACCGTCTATCTTCTACTGCTGGCCGCCGGCTTCGCGGCCGCAGCAATTGCGGCGCATCTGGGCTTCGGCACCGTCACCCAACTGATCGTGGCCTCGGTCATCGGCGTGGGCGCCGTGCTCACCTGGTACTCGATCCAGCGCAAGCGCCCCCCTGCCCCGCCCACCGGAACCAACCGCGACGTGAACCTCGACATCGGCGAGAGCGTGCAGGTCGATGCGTGGAATGCAGACGGCACGGCGATCGTGCGCTACCGCGGCGCGCAGTGGACCGTGATCCAGCGCGCGGGCCGCACACCGTCGACCGGCGAGCACCGGGTGGTCGAGGTGATCGGCAGCCGGCTCGTCGTCGACAAGGTCTAGTCACAGTCCATAGAACTCAGAAAAAGGAAGCGCACCATGGAATTTTCGGTCCCTCTCATCATCCTGGTCATCGCGATCATCTTCATCAGCCAGTCGGTCAAGTTCGTGCCGCAGCAGAACGCCTGGGTGCGCGAGCGCCTGGGCAAGTACCACGGCACCATGACGCCCGGCCCCAACTTCCTGATTCCGTTCATCGACCGGGTGGCCTACAAGCACAGCCTGAAGGAAATCCCGCTCGACGTGCCGAGCCAGATCTGCATCACGCGCGACAACACGCAGCTGCAGGTCGACGGCATCCTGTACTTCCAGGTGACCGATCCGATGCGCGCGAGCTACGGTTCGTCGAACTACATCGTGGCCGTGACGCAGCTCGCGCAGACCTCGCTGCGCAGCGTGATCGGCAAGCTGGAGCTCGACAAGACCTTCGAGGAGCGCGACGTGATCAACGCCCAGGTGGTGGCCGCGATCGACGAGGCCGCGCTCAACTGGGGCGTGAAGGTGCTGCGCTACGAAATCAAGGACCTGACGCCGCCGAAGGAAATCTTGCTGGCCATGCAGGCGCAGATCACGGCCGAGCGCGGCAAGCGCGCGCTGATTGCGGCCTCCGAAGGCCGCCGCCAGGAGCAGATCAACATCGCCACCGGCGAACGCGAGGCCTTCATTGCCCGCTCCGAGGGCGAAAAGCAGGCGCAGATTAACAACGCACAGGGTGAAGCCGCCGCCATCACCGCGGTGGCCACCGCAACGGCAGACGCCATCGAACGCGTGGCAGCGGCCATCCGCCAGCCCGGCGGCGAGCAGGCCGTGCAGCTCAAGGTGGCCGAGCGCGCCGTCGACGCCTACGGCAAGGTGGCGGCCGATTCCAAGACCACGCTGATCGTGCCGAGCAACATGACCGAGACCGCCGCGCTCATCGCTTCGGCGATGCGCATGGTCCAGGCAGGCAAGCCGTCGAATCCGGCCTGAACTGACTGCTACAATCGTGGGCTCAGGAGCGGTGGATGAGCGGTTTAAGTCGCACGCCTGGAAAGCGTGTGAGGGTTAATAGCCCTCCGCGGGTTCGAATCCCGCCTGCTCCGCCAGAGATCGATTGTTCGTAACCGTTCACGAACATCAGACAACGCAAGAAGCCCAAGTTGCCACAAGCACTTGGGCTTTTTTGTCGTCCGGCTCACCAAGCAGTGCGTTGCTTTGCAACAACTGGATATCACCTGCCGGATCCTTTCATCTGGCGCTACGATCCGAATGTTTTAGTTTCAAAGCCTGCAAAGGAGCCTCGATGGCTGGACAACGAAAAAACGCGCCGCGCGGCAGGACCCCACTGGACCGCACCCTGGAAAAAAGCGAGCAGGTGGCTGCCGACGTGCAGCGGGCATCGGACAACCTCGCCGTGGTGAACACGGTACTCGAACAGGAGTTGCCCGAAGAAGTGCAGGTCGGCGAAGTGGCACAGGCCATCGAGCACACGAGCCAGCTGGAAGAAAAGCTGGCCAAGTCCGCCGAGAAGCTGGCTGAGGTCAACGCCGCACTGAGCGAGGAGATCGAGAAGCGCCTCGAAGCGGCGGCGGAGCGCGACGAAAGCCAGGCGCTGGCCAAGAAGCCCAAGGCAGAGATCCGCGCCGACGGCGACGACTGACCCCGGATTCGGCCACCGGCACTCCGTCCGTATCCTTTCTCCTACGCCGCGGCAACGCCAGGCACGCTACGCTATTCGTTCTCAAAGCGAAACCACGGCATGGCCCTCATCACGTTCCTCGTCGAGGACAACAAGACCATCAGGGATAACCTGGTCCCGGCACTCGAGGATTTGGTCAATGGCCGTGTGGTCGGCTTCGCCGAAACCGAGACAGAGGCCCTTGCATGGCTCGAGGTGCATCCCGACGGCTGGCAGCTCCTGATCGTCGACCTCTTCCTGAAGGAAGGTTCCGGCCTCGGCGTTCTGGGCGGCTGCAGGAACCGCAAGCCCAGCCAACGGGTGGTGGTGCTCAGCAACTACGTGACGGCCGACATACGCGCGCGTTGCATGGCTCTGGGTGCAGACGCGGTGTTCGACAAGTCGCGCGATCTCGACGCTTTCATCGAGTACTGCAACGCCAATCGCCCTTCAGGTCTTGCACCGCTCTGAACCGCGCCTGAAGCAGCCATGAAAAAAGGGCCCGAGGGCCCTTTTTCTTCTTGCGGACAACCGCGAAGGTTGCCGCTGCCGAAGCGAATCAGCGCACCACGGCGATCTGCGTGCGCGCACCACCCTTGTAGGTGTACAGCGTCAGGGCGCCGTTCTTGATGTCGCCCTTTTCGTCGAAGGCGATCGGGCCGGTCACGCCCTTGTATTGTGTCTTGCCGACTTCAGGCAGGTACTTGGCCGGGTCGGACGAGCCGGCCTTGACCATGGCTTCGGCCAGCACGTTGACCGCGTCGTACACGTACGGCGCGTAGATCTGCACTTCGACGCCGTTCTTGGTCTTGAACTTGGCCTTGAAGTCTTCCAGCGGCTGCTTGAAGTCGCCGTCCACGCCACCGGCTTCAGCGCACACCACCATTTCTTCGCCAATCGCATCGCCAGCCAGCTTCGGCAGTTCGCCGGTGCACAGGCCGTCGCCGCCCATGAACTTGACGTTCAGGCCGAGCTGCTTGACTTGCTTGAGCATCGGGCCGCCGACGGCATCCATGCCGCCAAAGAACAGCACGTCGGGCTTGGCAGCCTTGAGCTTGGTCAGGATGGCGTTGAAGTCGGTCGACTTGTCGGTGGTGAACTCGTGGCCCACGATGGTGGCGCCAGCGGCCTTTGCCGACTTCTCGAACTCTTCGGCAACGCCTTGGCCATAGGCCGTGCGGTCGTCGATCACGGCGATGTTCTTGCCCTTGAGCGTTTCGACCGCGTACTTGCCCAGCGTGCCGCCGAGCTGCGTGTCGTCGGCCACCACGCGGAACGTGGTCTTGAAGCCTTGGCGCGTGTACTTCGGATTGGTGGCCGAAGGCGAGATCTGCGGAATGCCGGCGTCGCTGTAGAGCTTCGAAGCGGGAATGGTGGTGCCCGAGTTCAGGTGACCCACCACGCCGTTGACCTTCTCGTCGACCAGCTTCTGGGCGACAGCGGTGCCCTGCTTCGGATCGCCAGCGTCGTCTTCTGCGACCAGTTCGAACTTGGCGACCTTGTCGCCGATCTTGAGGCCCTTTGCATTCAGGTCTTCGATGGCCATCTTGGCGCCGAACTCGTTGTCCTTGCCGAGGTGGGCAATGGGACCGCTCGTGGGCGCAACGTGGCCGATCTTGACGAGCAGGGTTTCTCCGGCAGGTGCAGCAGCCGGGGCCGCAGCCGTTGGCGCGGGCGCCGCAGCGGGAGCAGCAGCTTCTTCCTTCTTGCCGCAAGCCACCAGCGTGAGTGCAGCCAGTGCGACCGCAGTCCATTTCAATTGCATGAGAACCTCCAGAACTTGGATGAAAAGAATAAAAAACCGGTCGTGTGATCCGGGCGCACAGACCTCGCAAGTTTCGCGCCGCGGACCAGCGGCACCCTCACGCCCTTCCGACCTGCGGCGCAGTTTAGCCGAGGATTCAGGCGCCGGAAGCTGGCGTAGACCCTGTGTTTTCGCTGAGTTCCGCGGCCATTGCCTCGATCACCAGCGCACGCAGAACAGCTTCGATTTCATTGCGCAAACGCGGCACCATCGCGTCGAGCTGATGCTGAACGGCAGCTGACACGGTGTCGCTCAAACGCTCTTCCAGAGACAGGTCGACGCGCTGCAACACGCGGTGCAGCAACTGCTCTTCGAGGCTGACGATTTCCGCCTGCGAAAGCTGCACGGCCGGCGGCAATGCCATGACGCTCGCCGGGTCGGGTTGGAGCGCGGCCGCGGCCTGCGGCTCGGGACTCGCGGGCTCCGCCGGAACCTCGAGCACCGTGGTCAGCGTGGGAACGAACCGGGGCGGTGTGCGCAGCGTGCTGGCCATGTCAGGAACTCTTTGCGAAATCGTGTGGCTGGATGGTGTAGCCACGATCGGCATAGTGGCGCCAGCGCGAACGGCCGACCTGGCGATCGTTGGCCTCGTCGCTCACGATGTCGATCATGCGTTCATAGCGCTCGAAGCCTGCAGGCACTTCGAGTCCGAGATTCACCAGCATTTCGCGGTGCGGCAGCGAGGCCGCGTCGGCACCCTCCGCCGAAAGAACGACGGGCGAACGCGCGACCACATGGGCCGGCGCATCGCCGCGGCAGTGCGCGACGAAGTCCACCGGTGACAGCTGCCAGAGCGCGGCGTCCATGGCTTCGAGCGCAAGCGCATCGCCGACGACCACCACGCGCAGGCCGCGTGCATTCACGGCCTTGCGAACCAGCCGGCAGGCGTAGTTCAGCTTGTCGGGCGCGTTGTAGTGAAAGCCGATTTCCGTCACTTCGCCGACCTGGCCTTTTTGGCCGGAGCTGCGGGGGTTTTGGTTTTGCTGGCCTTGCCCGATCCGTCGCCGCCGTTTGCGCGGGTCGTCAGGTACGACACCAGCAGGCCCACCGGCCGGCCGGTCGAGCCCTTGACCGCACCGCTCTTCCAGGCGGTGCCCGCGATGTCCAGGTGCGCCCAGGCGAAGTCGCCGGCAAAGCGCTGCAGGAACTTGGCGGCGGTGATGGCGCCGCCGGCGCGGCCGGCAATGTTGGCCACGTCGGCAAAGTTGCTCTTGAGGCCTTCGGCATAGTCGTCGTCCAGTGGCAGGCGCCAGCAGCGGTCCTGCGAGGCCTCGCCGGCAGCTTCGATCGCTGCGGCCAGCGTTTCGTCGCTGGTGAACAGACCGCTGCGCACGCCGCCCAGGGCCACCACGCAGGCGCCCGTCAGGGTCGCTATGTCGATCACGGCCGCCGGATCGAAGCGCTTGGCGTAGGTCAATGCGTCGCAAAGGATGAGCCGGCCCTCGGCATCGGTGTTGAGCACCTCGATGGTCTGGCCGCTCATGCTCGTCACCACGTCGCCCGGCTTCACGGCGCGACCGTCGTTCATGTTCTCGCACGAGGGAATGAGGCCGACGACGTTGATGGCGGGCTGGAGGTCGCCGAGCGCGCGGAAGGTGCCGAGCACACTTGCCGCGCCGCACATGTCGAACTTCATTTCGTCCATTTCGGCCGCGGGCTTGAGCGAGACACCGCCGGTATCGAAGGTGATGCCCTTGCCGACAAGCACCACGGGCGCCTCGTCCTTGGGCGCACCGTGGTAGCGCAGCACGATGAAGCGCAGCGGCTCCGCCGAACCTTGAGCCACGGCCGCGAAGGCACCCATGCCGAGCTTCTCGACTTCTTTCGGGCCCAGCACTTCGCACTTGATGTTCGGCAGCTTGGCCAGCCCCTTGGCGACCTCGGCCAGCATCGTGGGCGTGGCATGGTTGGCCGGCCGGTTGCCCCATTCCTTGGCCAGTTCGATGCCCTGGACAGTGGCGCGGGCGGTGTCGAAGGCGCCGGTGACGACGGCGGCATCGGCCACGCCGACGATCAGCTGGCGGATGCTGCGGGGCTCGGCCTTCGACTTGGTGGTCGTATAGACATAGCTGGCGTCGGCCGCCGCCGTGACGGCGCTCGCTACCGCCGCGCCGTCGGCGGGTTGCGCAAACACGATGGCCACGCGCTTGGGCCCCTGGGCCTTGACCGCGTTGACCGCCGCGATCACCCCGCTGCGCACCGAGGCGGGCTTGCCGTCGCCGATGGCGGCGAGCACCACGCGGGACGCGACCACGTCTTCCGGACGGTAGAGCCCCAGCTGCTTGCCAGCCTTGTCGGGCAGGTCGCCGGCCTTGCGGGCACTGGCGGCGAGCACCGACAACGGGTCTTTGGAGGTGAGCGGAGCGCTGCCCACGAGCACGATGAGGACGTCGGATTTCTCGGCTGCAGCCTGGGCAACGGTGAGGGTCTTGAGTTGAAAGTCCATAATCCTTTTTTTCCTCGAACGATGTTATTCCATTCTTCCCTACGCAAGGAGCTGTCCCGCAGCTTCGGAGCAACCCTCGTGGTCCTGGTCACCATCGTGATGACCATGATGCTCATCCGCACCCTGGGGCTCGCGTCCAAGGGCAGTGTGAACCC
The DNA here is from genome assembly GCF_047304235.1 of Variovorax sp. Varisp36. Lineage (NCBI taxonomy): Bacteria > Pseudomonadati > Pseudomonadota > Betaproteobacteria > Burkholderiales > Comamonadaceae > Variovorax > Variovorax sp. Varisp36. The sequence continues at coordinate 106,996 of NZ_JBGLYU010000001.1, read as the reverse complement.
GCAGGAGGTGTTCCTGGTGATGACTTACACGGTGCTCGGCTACATGCCGACCATCCTGAGCCTGAGCCTGTTCATCGCCATCGTCGGCACCCTCTCGCGCATGTACCGCGACAGCGAGATGGTGATCTGGTTTTCCAGTGGGCGCGGCCTGATCGACTTCGTCAAGCCGCTGTTCCGCTTCGCCTGGCCAGTGCTGATCCTGATCGCGGTGATGGCGCTGGTGGGCTGGCCGTGGGCCAATTCGCAGACCATCGGCATGCGCAAGCAGTACGAGCAGCGCAGCGACATCGAGCGCGTGGCGCCGGGTGAGTTCCGCGAATCCGCAGGCCGGGTGCGCGTGTTCTTCATCGACAAGGAGACGGCGGACAACTCCAAGGCCACCAACGTCTTCATCTGGTCGATCGAGCGCAACATGCAGATCACGACCTCGGCGCGCAGCGGCAGCATCGAGAACATCGGCAATTCGCGCTACCTTTTGCTCAACAACGGACAGCGGCTCGAGCAGCCCATTGCCCAGACCGGCCTGAAGATCAGCGAATTCAAGACCTACGGCACCCGGGCTGGCGGCAACAACGGCCTGACCAACGACGCAACGCCGCCGCGCGCGCGCAACACGCTGTCCCTTCTGACCGATCCGAGCGACCCGAGCCGCGGCGAGCTGGCCTGGCGCATCGGGATGCTGCTGACGGCCGTCAACTTCGTGCTGCTGGCGCTGAATGTGTCGAGCGCCAACCCGCGCGTCGGCCGCAGCGGCAACCTGCTGCTGGCGCTGTTCGCTTTCGTCGTCTACTACAACATGCTCAACCTGGGGCAGAGCTGGATCAGTTCAGGCAAATACAGCCTGGGTGGCTTCATGGTGCTGCTGCATGGCGGCGTGCTGCTGATCAACCTGGCATGGCTCGGCATACGCCAGAACAACTGGGGACGGCCGGGCAAGCCACGTCCGTCCGCCGCCGCGCTGCCTACACCCAAGATCGAACCCACGTGAAAACGATAAGACGCCTGATCTACGTGGAGGTGCTGAAGGCCGTGGCGTTCGTGACGCTCGGCTTTCTGAGCCTCTTTTTCTTCTTCGACTTCGTCGATGAACTGCAATCCATCGGCAAGCCGGACAGCCTCAACTACGGGCCGGCGCAGGCGCTGGTCTACGTGACGCTGCTGATTCCGAGCCACCTCTACGAACTGCTGCCGATCACGGTGCTGATCGGCTCCATCTTCGTGATGGCCCGGCTGGCGCAGAGCTCCGAATACACGATCCTGCGCACCAGCGGCCTGGGGCCCTGGCGTGCGCTGCGCACCCTGCTGCTGCTGGGCATCGGTTTCGTCATGCTGACCTTTGCCATCGGCGACTATGTCGCACCGGCGTCGGAGCGCACGGGCCAGCTGCTCAAGGCCAAATACCAGGGCGTCTATTCCCTGGCCGGCAACACGGGCGCCTGGCTCAAGGAAAAACGGGGCAATGTGTCGTTCGCAGTGAACGTGCTGTCGATCGACCGCAAGGGCACGCTGAAGAGCCCGCGCATCTTCGAGTTCGATGACAACGGCTACATCAGCACCCAGATCGTCGCGAGCTCGGCCCGCATCGACAACGGGCACTGGATGCTCACCGACGTCGAAGAGCAGAAGTACGACACGCGCAGCTCGGCCGACCAGGCCCGCATTGCCACGACCAAGATTCCGCAGCTGAACTGGCCCACCACGCTGACCGCCGAAATGGTGTCGGTCGCGCTCCTGCGCCCCGACCGCATGGGCACGATCGACCTGTTCGACTACATCCGCCACCTCGACGCCAACGGCCAGACCGCGCAGCGCTACGAGATCGAGTTCTGGCGCAAGGTGTTCTATCCGCTCTCGTGCCTGGTGATGGTGGTGCTCGCCCTGCCCTTCGCCTATCTGCACTTCCGCCAGGCCGGCATCACCACCTACGTGTTCGGCGGCGTGATGATCGGCATCAGCTTCTTCCTGCTGAACAACGTGTTCGGCTATCTCGGCAACCTGAGCAACTGGTCGCCATGGCTCACGGCGGCGGCGCCGGGAATGATCTATTCGGTGATGTCGTTGACGGCCTTCAGCTGGCTGGTGCTGCGACGATGACCCAGGGCATCGTTTTACTGGCGCACGGTTCGCGCGACGAACGCTGGCGCCAGCCCATCGAAGCCGTGGCCGAGCGCGTGTGCAGGAACGAGCCCCGCGCCCGCGTGGCCTGCGCCTACATGGAACTGGCAACACCCGACCTGCCCACGGCGACAGCGGCGCTGATTGCCGGCGGCGCCACCGCCATCCGCGTGGTTCCGCTGTTCCTCGGCATGGGCAAGCACGCACGCGAAGACCTGCCGCACCAGCTCGAGGCGCTGCGCCAGCGCTGGCCCGACGTTGGCTTCTCGCTCGCCCGCATCGTTGGCGAGGAGCCCGAACTGGTCGATCTCCTGGCCAGAATTGCGGTCAAATCCTGAACATCCGGCAATTTCGATAGATTCCGAAGGCATAATAAATTCCGTAATAAGACGGAATTTGATATGAATCTGCACCAGTTCAAGTTTGTTCAGGAAGCCGTGCGGCGCAACCTGAATCTCACGGAGGCGGCCAAGGCGCTCCACACCTCGCAGCCCGGCGTTTCCAAGGCCATCATCGAGCTCGAGGAAGAACTGGGCGTTGAAATCTTCGCGCGCCATGGCAAACGACTGAAGCGCGTGACCGAGCCGGGCCAGCACGTCATCGCGAGCATCGAACTCATCATGCGCGAGGTGGGCAACCTCAAGCGCATCGGCGAACAGTTCAGCGCGCAGGACAGCGGCACCCTCTCCATCGCCACCACCCACACCCAGGCGCGCTACGTACTGCCGGTGCCCGTGGCCAATCTGCGCGAGGCGTACCCCAAGGTCAACGTGAGCCTGCACCAGGGCTCGCCCGACCAGGTGGCGCGCATGGTGATCGACGAGATCGCCGAGATCGGCATCGCCACCGAATCGCTCGACGGCTACGCCGAGCTCGTGACCCTGCCCTGCTATGAATGGCAGCACGTGCTGGTGCTGCCCAAGGACCATCCACTGGCCGCCAAGGAGCGCATCTCGCTCGAAGACCTGGCGAGCGAGCCGATCATCACGTATCACCCGTCGTTCACCGGACGCACGCGCATCGACCATGCGTTCGCGCAGAAGAAGCTCACGCCGCGCATCGCGCTCGAAGCCATCGACTCCGACGTGATCAAGACCTACGTGCGCCTCGGGCTGGGCGTGGGCATCGTGGCCGAGATGGCCGTGCGCGACGAATCGAACGCCGACCTCGTGGTGCGCCCGATGGGCCACGTGTTCGGCCAGAATATCGCGCGGGTCGCGTTCAAGCGCAGCGCCTACCTGCGCAACTTCGTCTTCAAGTTCGCCGAACTGCTGTCCGACCGCCTCGACCGCAACCTGATCGCCAAGGCCCTGAGCGGCCATCAACAAGACTACGAACTATGAGCACAGCTCAATCCCCACGCACGCCCGACATCGCCACCAAGCTGCCGGCTATAGGCACCACCATCTTCACCGTGATGTCGGCGCTGGCCGCCGAGAAGAATGCGGTCAACCTCGGCCAGGGCTTTCCGGATTTCAACTGCGATCCGAAGCTGCTCGAAGACGTGACGGCCGCCATGGCCGCGGGCCACAACCAGTACCCGCCGATGCCCGGCATTCCGGCGCTGCGCGACGCCATCGCCGCGAAGATCTCGGCGCTGTACGGCCACGGCTACAGCGCGGCCACCGAGATCACCGTCACCGCCGGCGCCACGCAGGCCATCATCACGGCCATCCTCGCCGTGGTGCGCCCGGGCGACGAGGTGATCGTGCTCGAGCCCTGTTACGACAGCTACGTGCCCAACATCGATCTGGCCGGCGGCAGCGTGGTGCGCGTGCCGCTCGTGCCCGGCACCTTCCGCCCCGACTTCGACAAGATCGCCGCCGCGCTCACGCCGCGCACGCGCGCCATCATCATCAACACGCCGCACAACCCGAGCGCCACGATCTGGACCGCCGCCGAGATGCGCCAGCTCGAGGAACTGCTCGCGCCGACCGACGTGTTCGTAATCAGCGACGAGGTCTACGAGCACATGGTCTACGACGGCGCGCGCCACGAAAGCGTGGCGCGCTTCCCGGGCCTGGCCGCGCGCAGCTTCATCGTCAGCAGCTTCGGCAAGACCTACCACGTCACCGGCTGGAAGGTCGGCTTCGTGGCTGCGCCGGCTCCGCTGATGGCCGAGTTCCGCAAGGTGCATCAGTTCAACGTGTTCACCGTGAACACGCCGATGCAGCACGCGCTCGCGCAGTACATGGCCGAGCCGAAGCCGTACCTCGAGCTGCCTGCCTTCTACCAGCGCAAGCGCGACCTGTTCGCCGCCGGCCTGGCCGAGAAGACGCGCTTCAAGCTGCTGCGCAGCGAAGGCAGCTATTTCCAGTGCGTCGACATCTCGGCGGTGAGCGACCTGTCCGAAGCCGAGTTCTGCCTGTGGCTCACGCGCGAGATCGGCGTGGCGGCAATCCCGCTGTCGGCCTTCTATGGCAACGGCTTCGACCAGCGCGTGGTGCGCTTCTGCTTCGCCAAGAAAGACGAGACGCTGCTCGCCGCGCTGGAGCGGCTCGCCAGGCTCTGAGGACGCCCCTTCCGTCGCTTGCAGATACACCGGGCAAAACGCCGACGCGCGCGGTAGGACTGTCCTGACCACCGAAGGGGTGGCTCTCCGGCGCCGCGCCACCGCGAGGATGACCAGCATCGGGGTTCGTTGAAACAACGTCCCAGGAGCAAACCATGTCCCTCTCGTTCATTCTGCTGATCGTCCTGATCCTGCTGCTGATCGGCGCGCTTCCAAGCTGGGGCTATAGCCGGTCCTGGGGCTACGGGCCCAGCGGTGGCCTCGGCCTCGTGCTTGTGATCGTTGTCATCCTCGTGCTCATGGGGCGCATATGACCGGGCGGCGGCACCTTGTGCCGCCTTCGGCGAAGAGCCCGCCCCTTTCGGCGGGCTTTTTCATGCCTGCAGCTGAGCCCACGCCTTGTCGAGCCGCTTCACGCTCACCGGCTGCGGCGTGCGCAACTCCTGTGCGAAGAAGCTCACGCGAAGCTCCTCGAGCAGCCAGCGGAATTCGAGCATGCGCTCATCCACCACGCCCTTGCGCTCCGCCACCAGGCGCCAGTAGCGCTGCTCCTGAGGCTTGAGCTCGGCGAGCTTCGCGGCGTCGCGCGCGGGGTCCGCGCGCAGCTTGTCGAGCCGCAGCACGATGGCCTTGAGGTAGCGCGCGAAGTGCTGCAACTGCGTCCACGGTGCATCGGCGATGAAACGCTTGCCGACGAGACGCTGCAGCTGCTGCGCGGCATCCTGCACGGCATCGGGCTGGATCTTCGTGTCCTTGATCTTGCGCGCGGCCGCCGCGTATTCGACGAGGATGGCCGACGCCAGCCGGCCCACCTCGTTCGCAATCAGCGTGAGGCGGCCGCGCCCCTCTTCCAGCCGGCGCTTGAACGCGAACTCGTCGGTCGGCAGCGGCTCCTGAAGGAAGGCGCGGTCGATCGCCACATCGATGATCTGCGTGCGCAACTCCTCGGAGGTGCCGAGCGGCATGAACGCGACCGACATCTTCTGCAGATCGGGGATGTTCTTCTCGAGGTACTTGAGTGCATCCTTCAGCTGCAGTGCGAACAGGCGGCGCAGGCCGGCCCGGTGCTTGGCGGCCGCCACGGCAGGCTCGTCGAACACCTCGATGGTCACGGCGTCCCCCTCGTCGCGCAGCGCCGGAAAACCGATCAGCGATTGCGAGCCGCGGCGCACTTCCATCAGTTCGGGCAGCTCGCCGAAAGTCCAGCCCGTGTAGCGCTGGCCGGCGGGTAGCGCGGCGGGTGCAGGCGCGTCGGCCGCCTTCGCGGGCGCCTTCGAGCCTTCGTCCGTCGCCGTCTTCTTCTCCGGCGACGCCTTCACATTCAGCCCCGCGAGCGCCTGGAACGCGCCGCGCGCCTGCGCACCGAGTTCGGCCTTCAGCGCACCAAGGTTGCGCCCCATGCCCAGCTGCCGCCCGTGCTCGTCGATCACGCGCAGGTTCATGAACAGGTGCGGCGGCAGCATGTCGAGCTTGAAGTCGGCGCGCTTCACGTCGATGCTGGTCATGTCGCGCACGCGCTTGAGCAGCACGTCGGTCAGCGAGCCCGTGCCGAACAGCTCGGGCAGCGAGAGTTCTTCCGCCAGCTTCGAAGCCGACTCGGGCAGCGGCACCAGCCGCGAGCGCGGGCGCTGCGGCAGGCTCTTGAGCAGCGCCTGGATCTTGTCCTTGAGCATGCCCGTCACCAGCCACTCGCAGCGTTCCTCGCTCACCTGGTTGAGCACGAACAGCGGCACGCTGACGGTGAGGCCGTCCTTCGCGTCGCCGGGCTCGTGCAGGTAGGTCGCAGCACAATCGACGCCGCCCAGCCGCAGCGTGGCCGGAAAAGACTGCGTCGTGATGCCAGCCGCCTGGTGGCGCATCAGTTCATCGCGCGTCAGGAACAAGAGACGTGGCTGCTCCTTCGAGGCATGGCGGTACCAGTTCTCGAAGGTGATGCCGCTGGCCACGTCGGCGGGCAACTGCGCGTCGTAGAAGGCGAAGATCAGTTCGTCGTCGACCAGCACGTCCTGCCGGCGCGACTTGTGCTCCAGCCCTTCGACCTCGCGCACCAGCTTGCGGTTGGCCGTGAGGAACGGGAACTTGCTCTCCCATTGCCCACCGACCAACGCCTCGCGGATGAAGATTTCGCGCGCCGCGACCGGATCGACCTTGGTGAAGTCGACGCGGCGCCCGCTGTATACGACAAGCCCGTACAACGTCGCGCGCTCCAGCGCCGACACCTGCGCGCCCTTCTTCTCCCAGTGCGGGTCGAGCAATTGCTTCTTCAGCAGATGCCCCGCCACCTGTTCGAGCCACTGTGGCTCGATGTTGGCGATGCCGCGCCCGAAGAGCCGCGTGGTCTCGACCAGTTCGGCCGCAACGATCCAGCGGCCGGGCTTCTTCTTCAGATGCGCACCCGGGTGCTTGTAGAACTTGATGCCGCGCGCGCCGAGATACGCCTCGTCATCTTCGAGCTTCCAGCCAATGTTGCCGAGCAGGCCCGCGAGCATCGACAGATGCAGCGGCTCATAGCCAGCGGGCTCGGCGTTGAGGCGCCACTTGTGCTCGGTCACGACTGTGAGCAGCTGCGAGTGGATGTCGCGCCACTCGCGCACACGGCGGATGTTGATGAAATTCTGGCGCAGCAGCTGCTCGTACTGGCGGTTGCTGAGCTTGTGCGTGTCTCCGTGGCCGCCGCGCGCGTCGGCGATCCACTTCCACAACCGCAGGTAGCCGCTGAACTCGCTCTTCTCGTCGTCGAATTTCGAATGCGCCTGGTCGGCCTGCTGCTGTGCGTCCATCGGGCGGTCGCGCACGTCCTGCACGCTGAGGGCCGAGGCGATGACCAGGACTTCTTCGAGCGCGCCGCGCGATCGGGCTTCCAGGATCATCCGGCCGACGCGCGGGTCGAGCGGCAGCCGCGACAGCTCGGCACCGGTTTGCGTCAGTTCGTTGGCGTCGTCGACCGCGCCGAGTTCGTTGAGCAGTTGGTAGCCATCGGCAATCGCGCGCGGCGATGGTGCCTCGAGGAACGGAAAGCGCGCCACGTCGCCCAGCCGCAGCGACTTCATTCGCAGGATCACGCCCGCGAGCGAGGAACGCAGGATTTCCGGATCGGTGAAGCGCGCCCTGCCTTCGAAATCCTTTTCGTCGTAGAGCCGGATGCAGATGCCGTTCGCCACCCGCCCGCACCGGCCCGCTCGCTGGTTGGCCGCGGCCTGGCTGATCGGCTCGACCAGCAACTGCTCGACCTTGCTGCGGAAGCTGTAGCGCTTGACGCGCGCCGTGCCGGTGTCGATCACGTAGCGGATGCCCGGCACGGTGAGCGAGGTCTCGGCCACGTTGGTGGCCAGCACGATGCGCCGGCCCGTGTGGCCGTCGAATATGCGGTCCTGCTCGGGACCCGACAGGCGCGCGAACAGCGGCAGCACCTCGGCGTTGCGCAGCAGCGGCTGGTGGCTCAGGTGGCGGCGCAGGTGGTCGGCCGCTTCACGGATCTCGCGCTCGCCGGGCAGGAAAACAAGGATGTCGCCGGCGTTGTGCGGGTCGCGCCAGAGTTCGTCGACACCATCGGCGATCGCATCGTTCAGGTCGTGCTCGCGCGACTCCTCGAACGGGCGGTAGCGCTGCTCCACCGGGAAAGTACGGCCGGAGACATAAATGATCGGCGCCGGCCCGTTCCTGGACGCGAAGTGCTGCGCGAAGCGGTCGGCATCGATGGTGGCCGAGGTGACGATCACCTTCAGGTCGGGCCGGCGCGGAAGAATCTCGCGCAGGTAGCCCAGCAGGAAGTCGATGTTCAGCGAGCGCTCGTGGGCCTCGTCGATGATCAGCGTGTCGTAGGCCTTCAGCAGCGGGTCGGTCTGCGTCTCGGCCAGCAGGATGCCGTCGGTCATCAGCTTGACCGAGGCGTCGCGGCTCAACCGGTCCTGAAAGCGCACCTTGAAGCCGACCACGTCGCCCAGCGGCGTCTTCAACTCTTCGGCGATGCGCTTGGCGACCGAGCTCGCAGCAATGCGGCGCGGCTGCGTGTGGCCGATGAGCCGGCCCTTGCCTGGCTCGGCGTTGAGCTTGCCTCGACCCAGCGCCAACGCGATCTTGGGCAGCTGCGTGGTCTTGCCCGAGCCCGTTTCGCCGCAGACGATAACGACCTGGTGCGCCGAGATGGCGGCCATGATTTCGTCGCGCCTGCCCGAGACAGGGAGCGATTCGGGAAATTCGATGCGAAGAGGTGTCGTGGTCGTCAAGGGAAGGCAGTCGTCGGGCTGGCGCGGCGGGCAAACCGTCGATTATCGGTGCGCACGGCGGTTGTTGCAGGGCACCCACAGTGCGCCACTCCATGGCAACACGTCGTGTAAATAGTCTTTACTCGACCATACCCTCTCGCTACGATCGCGTCCATGTCCTGCCTTGCCCCCACCACCTTGCGCCGTCGCTGCGCAAGCCGTGCGCCCACCGCGCATGGACGGGCCAAGTTGCCTCGCCCGGCCTGAAGCCGCGCTCCCGCGCGCTTCGAGCACAGAAGCGCCGCAACCGCTCCCACAGCGTCTGACTGCCGACTCCTTCGTGCGAAGGAGCGGCCGCTTTTCCGTACCTGTTCGATAAAAAAGAAAAACACCATGTCCAAAGACATCCATTCCCGCCTGCACGCCGAGCTGTCCGAACGCACGCGCCATCTGCAGACCGTCGCCGAGGCGCTGAAGGCCGAACTCTTCGGCATCGATGACATCATCGACCGCGTGATCGATTCGCTGCGCGCCTGGTACGTGCTGCCGCAGCTCATCAGCCGCCCCGTGGTCATCTGCCTCTGGGGCTTGACCGGCACCGGCAAGACACAGCTCGTGCGCCGCCTGGCCCAGCACCTGGGCTTCTACGACCGCTTCATCGAAGTGCAGATGGACGGCTTCAGCCACGGCTCGGGCTATCACAGCCGCGGCTCCATCTCGGCCATGCTGGCCGAATCGGGCATTGCCGAAAGCACGCCCGGCATCCTGGTGCTCGACGAGTTCCAGCGCTTCCGCACCGTCGATGGCAACGGCAACGAGGCCAAGGTCGAGCGCTACCAGGATGTGTGGGCGCTGCTGTCCGACGGCCGCCTGCCGCCCGCGCTGTCGATGCTGGGCGAGATCGAATCGTCGCTCGCGCAGGCCGAGTACGTGCAGGACCGCGACGGCCCGGCCGACAGGAAGAAGGACGACAAGAAGCGCAAGCTGCACCTCTCGCCCTGGGAGGCGCGCGAAGTGAAGCGCTGCCTGAAGCTCTCCGAGACCCTGCTGCAGATCATGGCCTGGAAGCCCGCCGAGGTGCACGCGCGCCTGCGCGCCTTCCGCGACGCGCAGCAAGACTGGGAGACCGACTACAGCAAGCTGCTGGTGTTCGTCTCGGGCAATCTCGACGAGATGTACGCCGAGACGGCCCGCCGCGTCGAGGACTGCGACACCGACGCCGACATCTTCCACACACTGACGAAGAAGCTCTCCGTCATCGACGTGAAGAAGGCGTTGGCCGAGCGTTTCCGCCCCGAGCAGATCGCGCGCCTGGGCAACAACCACGTGATCTACCCGTCGTTCAACCGTGCGACCTACGTGCGCCTGATCCTGTCGATCTGCGACCGCTACGTGGGCGAGATCCAGGAGAGCTCCGGCGTGCGCTTCGTGCTCGACGCGAGCGTGTACGAGCAGATCTACCTCAACGCCGTGTTCCCGGCGCAGGGCACGCGCCCGCTGTTCTCTTCGATCCACGCGATCCTGAGCGCCACGCTGGTCAATGCCGCGCTGTGGGCGCTGGAGCAAGGCGCCGACGGCGGCGAGCCGGTGTGGCTCACGCTGGATGCGGGCGCCTCCTGCATCCAGGCCAAGTACCGCAAGGTGCGCCGCCAGTTCCCGGTGTCGCTGGAGCTGAACCGCCTCAAGCAGCGTTCGAGCGAGGACTTCCGCGCCCTGCTCGCCGTGCACGAGGCCGGCCACGGCGTGGCCTACGGCCTGCTGTTCGGCCGCGCACCGCAGGAGATCAAGATCAACGTCGCCTCGTTCGAGGGCGGCTACAACAGCTACGAGCAGCGCAAGGCCTGGTCGAAGGAGAACCTGCGCGACCGCATCTGCGTGAGCCTCGCGGGCCGTGCCGCCGAGCAGCTGGTGTTCGGCGAGCAGGCCTGCACCTCCGGCGCCGTGCAGGACTTCATGCAGGCCACCGCCTGCGCGGCACAGTACGTGCGCCACTTCGCCTTCGGCACGCGCCTGAGCCGCACCGACGTGGCGAACGACCCGGAGGACAACCGCAATACCGACGTCGATGCCACCAACCCCGAGATCGAGGCCCTGCTCGCGCAGGAGCATGCGCGCGCCCTCGCGCTGCTCGACGCGCACACGCCGGCGCTGGTGGCGGTGGTCGACGCGCTGATACGCGAGGGTTCCATCGCGCCGGCCGAACTGGCGGCAATGCTCGGCCTGCCAACCGCTCGCACCGGAGAGCCGACCGACGCCTATGCGGCGCTGCTGGCGAGCTTCCGCGCCCGCCATGCCGACCTGCTGCCCCCGGCGCAACCAGAGGCCGCCGCGGCAGCCGTCCCCGCCAGCGCGGCCCGCGTGCTGCGGGCGATCGCCTGAATCGCCCGAGTCAGGCAAACGACGCTCCATGAATGCACAATCACGCCCCATGTCCACCGTTTTCAACTTCACCTTCGTGCCCTGGTTCCGCTCGGTTGCGCCTTATATCCACACGCACCGCGGCAAGACTTTCGTGGTCGCCCTGGCGGGCGAGGCGATCGCGGCGGGCAAGCTGCAGAACATCGCGCAGGACCTGGCCCTGATCCAGAGCATGGGCGTGAAGATCGTGCTGGTGCACGGCTTCCGTCCGCAGGTCAACGAGCAGCTCGCAGCCAAGGGCCACGAAGCTAAGTACTCGCACGGCATCCGCATCACCGACGAGGTGGCGCTCGACTCCGCGCAGGAAGCCGCGGGACAGCTGCGCTACGAGATCGAGGCCGCCTTCAGCCAGGGCCTGCCGAACACGCCGATGGCGGGCTCGACGGTGCGGGTGATCTCGGGCAACTTCATCACCGCGCGACCCGTTGGCGTTGTCGACGGGGTGGACTTCAAGCATTCGGGCCTGGTGCGCAAGGTCGACTCGGCCGGCATCCGCCGCACGCTCGATTTCGGTGCGATGGTGCTGATGTCGCCCTTCGGCTTCTCGCCCACGGGCGAGGCCTTCAACCTGACGATGGAAGAGGTGGCCACCAGCGTCGCCATCTCGATCCAGGCCGACAAGCTGATCTTCCTGACCGAGATCCCGGGCATCCGCATCGACAGCGAGTTGCCCGAGAGCGAGGACAACCCGATCGACACCGAGCTGCCGCTGGATGCCGCGGAAAAACTGCTCGCCTCGCTGCCACCGCCGCAGAAGCCGACTGACACGGCTTTCTACCTGCAGCACTGCGTGAAGGCCTGCAAGGCCGGCGTGGAGCGCAACCACATCCTGCCCTTCGCGCTCGACGGCTCGCTGCTGCTCGAGGTGTACGTGCACGATGGCGTCGGCACGATGGTGATCGACGAAAAGCTCGAGAGCCTGCGCGAAGCCTCGGTGGACGATATCGGCGGCATCCTCCAGCTGATCGAGCCCTTCGAGCGCGACGGCACGCTCGTGAAGCGCGACCGCACCGAGATCGAGCGCGACGTGGGCCACTATACGGTGATCGAGCACGACGGCGTGATCTTCGGCTGCGCGGCACTCTACCCATACCCCGAGGCGCGCACCGCCGAGATGGCCGCGCTCACGGTGTCGCCTCAATCGCAGTCGCAGGGCGACGGCGAACGCATCCTCAAGCGTGTCGAACACCGCGCCAAGGCGATGGGCCTGGACAGCATCTTCGTGCTCACCACGCGCACCATGCACTGGTTCCTCAAGCGCGGCTTCCAGCAGGTCAACCCCGACTGGCTGCCCGAGGCGCGCAAGCGCAAGTACAACTGGGACCGCAAGAGCCAGGTGCTGGTCAAGAAGATCTGACCGACTGCTGAAATCCCCGAGAAGGAGACTGCCCCGATGACGCTCGCCACAGCCCTGCTCTTCGCCATCGTGGCCTTCGCCGCCATCGCCACGCCCGGTCCTACCGTCTTGCTGGCGCTCAGCAACGGCTCGCGCCACGGCGTACGGCGAGCCTTGCCGGGCATGCTCGGCGCGGTGCTGTCGGACTTCGTGCTGGTCGGCGCCGTGGCCCTCGGCCTTGGCGCGCTGCTGGCCGCGTCCGAGTTCTGGTTCTCGATGCTGAAGTGGGTCGGCGCGGTGTACCTGGCGTATCTCGGCCTGCGCATGCTGCGCTCCAGGGGCGGCGGCTTCCATCTGCCTGCCGCCGACGGCGCGCCGTCGACCACGGCGGGCGAGAGCAAGCGCATCTTCTTCAAGTCCTTCCTCGTGGCGGTGACCAACCCCAAGGGCTACATCTTCTGCTCGGCGCTGTTGCCGCAGTTCATCGATCCCTCGGCCGCGCAGGCGCCGCAATACTTCGTCATCGCCCTGATCTTCGCGGGCCTGGACATGGCGGTGATGCTGGCCTACGCCTTCGTCGGCGCCCGCGCGATCCGGCTGCTGACCGTATCGGCCACGCGCTGGATCGACCGCGCCTGCGGCGGCATGCTGCTGGCGCTGGCCGGCTCGCTCGCCTTCTACCGGCGCGGCGCGGCCTGACGACGCCTGTCGCCGGCCAGTAGCCGCTTCGCCAGGAGCGGTAACAGCCGTCACCGATAATCCCGGGCATGAATCCCCTGCTTTCCCGGTTGCAACCCTATCCCTTCGAGCGGCTGAAGCAACTGTTCGCGGGCGTCACGCCCAACCCCGAGTTTTCCGCCATCAGCCTGGGCATCGGCGAACCCAAGCACGCCACGCCGGGCTTCATCAAGGACGCCTTGAGCGCGAGCCTCGGCGCGCTGGCCGCCTACCCCGCTACCGCCGGCGACGTTGCGCTGCGCACCGCCTTCACCGACTGGCTGAAAACCCGCTACAGCCTCGCCCTCGACCCGGCCACGCAGGTGCTGCCCGTCAACGGCTCGCGCGAGGCGCTGTTCTCGCTGGCCCAGACCGTGGTCGACCCGACCGCCTCGCCGCAGCCGGTGGTGATGTCGCCCAACCCGTTCTATCAGATCTACGAGGGCGCGGCCCTGCTCTCGGGCGCCGAGCCGTACTACGTGGCCAGCGTGCCCGCGCGCAATTTCGCGGTCGACTGGGACAGCGTGCCCGACGACGTCTGGGCCCGTACGCAACTGGTGTTCGTCTGCTCGCCGGGCAACCCGACGGGCGCCGTGATGTCGCTGGACGAGTGGAAGAAACTCTTCGCACTGTCCGACCGCCACGGCTTCGTGATCGCCGCCGACGAGTGCTACAGCGAAATCTACTTCCGCGACGAGCCCCCGCTCAGCGGCCTCGAAGCCTCGGTGAAGCTCGGCCGGCCCGACTTCAGGAACCTGATCGCACTGACCTCGCTGTCCAAGCGCAGCAACGTGCCCGGCCTGCGCAGCGGCTTCGTGGCGGGCGACGCGTCCATCATCAAGAAGTTCTTGCTCTACCGCACCTACCACGGCAGCGCCATGAGCGGCACCGTGGCCGCCGCCAGCATCGCGGCCTGGGGTGACGAGTCCCATGTGGTCGATAACCGCGCGCAGTACCGCGCCAAGTTCGCTGCCGTCACGCCGCTGCTCGAACCCGTGCTCGACGTGCGCCTGCCCGACGCCAGTTTCTACCTCTGGGCCGGCGTGCCCGAAGTGTGGGCTGGCGACGACGAAGCCTTCGCCCGCGCGCTCTACGCTCAATACAATGTGACGGTTTTGCCGGGCAGCTATCTGGCGCGCCATACGACATACGGGGCGCACAGCTACAACCCCGGCCGGGGCCGCATCCGCATGGCGCTGGTGGCCGGAACGGCCGAGTGCGTCGAGGCTGCCGGACGCATCGTCCGCTTCTGCAACGAGGGCACGGACGCCCGCCGCTGATCCGCTTTCCCGCTCCCATTTTTCACCCGAGACCTTCTCCATGACCCAGCAACTGCAACAAATCATCGACGCCGCGTGGGAAGACCGCGCCAACATCTCGCCCTCCGCCTCGTCGGCCGAAGTGCGCGATGCCGTCGAGCACGTCATCACCGAACTCAACAACGGCAAGCTGCGCGTGGCCACCCGTGAAAGCGTCGGCAAGTGGACCGTGCACCAGTGGATCAAGAAGGCCGTGCTGCTGTCGTTCCGCCTGAAGGACAACGAGCAGATGCAGGCCGGCTCGCTCGGCTTCTACGACAAGGTGCCGACCAAGTTCTCGCACCTGTCGGCCAACGAGCTGAAGGAGTCGGGCGTTCGCATCGTGCCCCCGGCCGTGGCCCGCCGCGGCAGCTACATCGCCAAGGGCGCGATCCTGATGCCCTCGTACGTGAACATCGGCGCCTACGTGGGCGAAGGCACCATGGTCGACACCTGGGCCACCGTGGGTTCGTGCGCGCAGATCGGCGCCAACGTGCACCTGTCGGGCGGCGTCGGCATCGGCGGCGTGCTCGAGCCGCTGCAGGCCGGCCCCACCATCATCGAAGACAACTGCTTCATCGGCGCGCGCTCCGAAGTGGTCGAAGGCGTGGTGGTCGAAGAAAACTCGGTGCTGTCGATGGGCGTGTTCATCGGCCAGAGCACCCCGATCTACGACCGCGCCACCGGCGAAACCCACTTCGGCCGCGTGCCCGCGGGCTCGGTCGTCGTGGCCGGCAGCCTGCCCAAGGACAACGGCCGCTACAGCATGTATGCCGCCATCATCGTGAAGAAGGTCGACGCCAAGACGCGTTCCACGACCTCGCTGAACGACCTGCTGCGCGACTGAACGGTCCCAGGACCAATCCCTTTCCCCCTTAGAGAAAACAACAGCACCCGAGGAGAGAGACCGATGAACATGATGGAGCGGATTCTTCGTTTGATGGCCGAGCGCAAGGCCTCCGACATCTACCTCTCGGCCCACTCCCCGGTGCTGATCCGCATCAACGGCATCTGCGTGCCGATCAACGCGCAAGTGCTGCCGGCTACCGCGCCGCTCGCGCTGCTGTCCGAAGTGGTACCCCCCGCCCGCATCCAGGAGCTGGAAAGCACGGGCGAACTCAACATGGCCGTCGCCCTCGAAGGCGCCGGCAACTACCGCATCAGCGCCATGCGCCAGCGTGGCACCTACGCGGTGGTGGTGCGGCACATCGCCTCGACGATTCCGAGCTTTGCCGACCTGAACCTGCCCGACATCCTCAAAACGCTCATCATGGACAAGCGCGGACTGATCCTGATGGTGGGCGCCACCGGCGCCGGCAAGACCACCACGCTGGCCTCGATGCTCGACTACCGCAACGAGCACGCCAGCGGCCACATCCTGACGGTGGAGGAACCCATCGAGTTCACCTACACCAACAAGAAATCGGTGGTGAACCAGCGCGACGTGGGCAGCGACACCACCTCGCTGCAGATGGCGCTGAAGAACGCGCTGCGCCAGGCGCCCGACGTGATCCAGATCGGCGAAATCCGCGACCGCGACACCATGACCGCCGCCATCGCCTACGCGCAGTCGGGCCACCTGTGCGTGGCCACGCTGCACGCCAACAACAGCTACCGCGCGCTGAACCGCATCCTGAGCTTCTTCCCGGTCGAAGTTCGGCCCACGCTCCTGGGCGACCTGGGCGGCGCGCTGCGCGCCATCGTGTCGCAGCGCCTGCTGCGCACGCCGACCGGCGGCCGCGTGCCGGCGCTCGAAGTCATGCTCAACACCGCGCTGGTGGCCGAGCTGATCGAAAAGGGCGACTTCTCGGGCGTCAAGGAAGCCATGGAAAAGTCGATGGCCGAAGGCTCGCAGACCTTCGAGGAAGACATCGCCCGCCTCATCACCGAAGAGCGCGTGACCCGCGAGGAAGGCCTGTCGCACGCCGATTCGCCCACCAACCTGATGTGGCGCCTGCAGAACCGCGCCGCGCCCAAGCAGCAGGTGGATGACCGCAATCTGACCGACCAGGTCGACGAACCCACCTTCACCGACATCACGCTCGACGTGAAGTTCTGAACCAAGCCTTTTCCCGATGTCCCGTACGCTCCAGCTCGCCGAACAACTCATCTCGCGCCCCTCCGTCACCCCCGACGATGCGGGCTGCCAACAGATCCTCGGCGAGCGGCTGGCGCCACTGGGCTTCACGCTGGAAACCATCGAGAGCGGCCCGGCCGACTTTCGGGTGACCAACCTCTGGGCGGTGCGCCGTCCCACCAACGCGGCTGCGACCAAAACGCTGGTGTTCGCCGGCCACACCGATGTGGTGCCCACCGGCCCTGTCGAGCAATGGACCAGCCACCCTTTCACCCCCACGCATCGCGACGGCAAGCTCTATGGCCGTGGCGCCTGCGACATGAAGACCTCGGTGGCCGCCTTCGTGACCTCGATCGAGGAATTCCTGCAGGCCGTGCCCGACCCGCAGCTCACGCTCGCGTTGCTGCTCACCAGCGATGAGGAAGGCCCCGGCGTCGACGGCACTGTCATCGTCTGCAACGCGCTGGCCGCGCGCGGCGAAGTCATCGACTACTGCATCGTCGGCGAGCCCACGGCGGTGGAGCGCTGCGGCGACATGATCAAGAACGGCCGCCGCGGCACCATGAGCGGCAAGCTCACCGTCAAGGGTGTGCAGGGCCACATCGCCTACCCGCACCTGGCGAAGAACCCCGTGCATTCGGTGGCGCCCGCGCTGGCCGAACTGGTGGCCATCAACACCGCGGGCGGCTGGGACACCGCGAGCAACCCCTACTTCCAGCCCACCAGCTGGCAGATCAGCAATTTCCATTCGGGCACCGGCGCAAGCAACGTGATTCCGGGCAGCGCAGTGATCGACTTCAACTTCCGTTTCTCGACCGAATCGACGCCCGAATCGCTGCAGCAGCGCGTGCACGCCGTGCTCGACGCGCACGGCATCGACTACACGCTGGCCTGGACCGTCGGCGGACTGCCCTTCCTGACGACGCCCGGCGAACTGGTCGCGGCCGTGCAGGGCGCGATCCGCGCAGAGACCGGCATCGAAACCGAGCTGTCGACGAGCGGCGGCACCAGCGACGCGCGCTTCATCGCCAAAATCTGCAGGCAGGTAGTCGAACTCGGCCCGGTGAACGCCAGCATCCACAAGATCGACGAGCACATCGACGTGGCCGAGATCGAGACGCTGAAGAACATCTACCTGCGCACGCTGAAGCAGCTCGATGCTGCACTCGCGGCATGAGCACCGTCATCGAGCTGATCGAGTCGGGCGCCAAGCGGCTCGAGGAAGCCGGCGTGGCTTTTGGCCACGGTACCGCCAACGCCTTCGACGAAGCCGCCTGGCTCGTGCTGTGGCGCCTGAAGCTGCCGCTGGACGACCTCGACAGCGTCGCCGACACGCCCGTGTCACCCGCAGAAGCCGGCAAGGTCACCGCGCTGATCGAAGAACGCATCGCCACGCGCAAGCCCGCCGCCTACCTCACGAAAGAGGCGTGGCTGCAGGGCGTGCCCTTCTACGTGGACGAGCGCGCCATCGTGCCGCGCAGCTTCATCGCCGAGCTGATCGCCGACGGTTCCATCGACTACTGGCTCGGCGAGCACACGCGGCGCGTGCTCGACCTGTGCACTGGCAATGGCAGCCTCGCGGTGCTCGCGGCGCTGACCTATCCGGACGTGACTGTGGATGCGGCCGACCTGTCGGCCGAGGCCCTCGAAGTGGCGGCCATCAACGTCACCCGCCACGAGTTGGACGCGCGCGTCACGCTCATCGAATCGGACGGCCTGGCGAACACGCCCGGCCCGTACGACCTCGTGCTGTGCAACCCACCCTACGTGAACAGCGCCAGCATGGCCGCCCTGCCCGCCGAATACCGTGCCGAGCCCGAGTTCGCACTGGCCGGCGGCACCGACGGCATGGATTTCGTGCGCCAGCTGTTCGCCGGCGCGCCTTCCTGCATGAGCGAGCGCGCCGTGCTGGTGCTGGAAATCGGCAACGAGCGCGACTACTTCGAGGCCGCCTTTCCGCAGCTCGAGGTCGTCTGGCTCGAAACCTCGGCGGGCGAGGACCAGGTCTTGCTGGTCACACGGGAGGCGCTGCTGAAATCGGACTTCCGGACGCAGAAGTAATACAAAACCATTTTTTGGTTTTCCTTTTGCGCTCTCTGCGAAATCTTCGCGTCCTCTGCGTCCGGTAACCCGCATTCGCGGCCCCCTTCAGCCCACCCGGGATAATCCCGGCCTAGGCCCATTTTCATGATCACTCTCAAAAACGTCATTCTTCGCCGCAGCGCCAAGGTTCTGCTCGACGGCGCCACCGTCACCCTCAACCCCGGCGAGAAGGTCGGCCTGGTGGGGCGCAACGGCGCCGGCAAGTCGACCCTTTTCGCCCTGCTCAACGGCACGCTGCACGAAGACGGCGGCGACTTCTCGGTGCCCAAACACTGGCGCATGGCCCAGGTGGCGCAGAACATGCCCGAGACCGAGGAGTCGGCCACCGACTTCGTGGTGGGCGGCGACACCCGCCTGACCGAGCTGCGCGAGTCGCTGGCCGCCATCGAGGCCGCCTACACCGCGAACCCCGACGACGCCGACATCGGCATGGAGCTGGCCCACGCCTACACCGACCTGGCCGACGCAGGCGAGCACGACGCCGTGCCGCGCGCGCAGGCGCTCATCCTGGGCCTGGGCTTCAAGTCGCACGAGCTCGACGAGCCCGTCAACAGCTTCTCGGGCGGCTGGCGCATGCGCCTGCAGCTGGCCCGCGCCCTGATGTGCCCGAGCGACCTGCTGCTGCTCGACGAACCGACCAACCACCTGGACCTGGACGCCCTCGTCTGGCTCGAAGCCTGGCTGCAGAAGTACCCGGGCACCATGATCGTCATCAGCCACGACCGCGAGTTTCTCGACGCCGTGACCGACGTCACCCTGCACATCGCCAACGCCCAGCTCACGCGCTACGGCGGTAACTACAGCAAGTTCGAGGACATGCGCGCGCTGCAGATGGAGCAGCAGCAAGTGGCCTTCAGCAAGCAGCAGGACAAGATCGCCCACCTGCAGAAGTTCATCGACCGCTTCAAGGCCAAGGCCAGCAAGGCCAAGCAGGCGCAAAGCCGCGTCAAGGCGCTGGAGCGCATGGAAAAGGTGGCGCCGCTCCTGGCCGAGGCCGACTTCACCTTCGAGTTCAAGGAGCCGGGCAACATCCCCAATCCGATGCTGTCGATCAGCAACGCGAGCTTCGGGTACGAGATCGAGAACGAAGCGCCCAAGACCATCCTTCGCGGCGTGAGCCGTTCGGTGCTGGCGGGCCAGCGCATCGGCATCCTGGGCGCCAACGGCCAGGGCAAGTCGACGCTGGTGAAGACCATTGCGCGCGAAATGGGCGCGCTGGCCGGCCAGGTCACCGAAGGCAAGGGCCTCAACATCGGCTACTTCGCGCAGCAGGAGCTCGACGTGCTGCGCCCGCAGGACACCCCGCTCGAGCACATGGTGCGCATGGCGCGCGAGCTCGGCAGCAGCGTCAAGGAGGCCACCGGCGAGCAGGCCCTGCGCGGCTTCCTCGGCAGCTTCAACTTCAGCGGCGACATGGTCAAGCAGCCCGTGGGCACCATGAGCGGCGGCGAAAAGGCCCGCCTCGTGCTCGCGATGATGGTGTGGCAGCGCCCCAACCTGCTGCTGCTCGACGAGCCTACCAACCACCTGGACCTGGCCACCCGCGAGGCCCTGGCCGTGGCGCTCAACGAGTTCGAAGGCACGCTGATGCTCGTGAGCCACGACCGTGCGTTGCTGCGTTCGGTGTGCGACGAGTTCTGGCTGGTGGGCCGCGGCGTGGTCGGCGACTTCGACGGCGACCTCGACGACTACCAGCGCTACCTGCTCGACGAGGCCAAGCGCCTGCGCGAAGAAGCGAAGATGGCGACGCGCGAGGCCGTCAGCATCGCCGCTGCTGCCGCAGCAGCCGCACCGGTGGCGGCGCCCGCCGCTGCGCAGCAACGCAAGCAGGACGCCCAGGAGCGCCAGCAGCGCAGCGACCAAGCCAAGCCGATCAAGCGCGAGATCGCGCAGATCGACGAGCGCATGGCCGCCGCCGGCACCGAACGCACCGCGCTCGAAGCGCGCCTGGCGCAGCCGCTGCCTCCTGCGGAGATTGCCGAAGCGGGCAAGCGGCTGAAGGCGCTCAACGATGAAATCGGCCTCCTCGAAGAGCGCTGGCTGGCCCTGTCGGACCAGCTCGAAGCCCTGGCGGCCTGACCTGGAACCAGGCAAGGGGAATCACCGGATGCCATCCGCCATCGACCTGGCCCGGGGTGACGAGAAACTCGTCGCCGCCGTGCACCGCAGCCGCCGGCTCATCACCCGCAAGGCCCTGATGGCCGCTGCCGCCAGCGCCGTGCCCCTGCCCGGCATCGATTGGATGGCCGACGCCGCCCTGCTCTCGCGGCTGGTGCCGCAGATCAGTGCCGAGTTCGGCCTCTCGGTCACCCAGGTCGAAAAGCTCGCGCCGCACCAGCGCGAGCGCATCCAGAAGGCGGCGACCACCGTCGGCGCCCTGCTGGTCGGCCGGCTCGTCACGCGCGACCTGCTGATCCGGCTGGCCAGGCACGCGGGCGTGCGCCTTACCGCCAAGCAGGCCACCAAGTACGTGCCCATCGCCGGGCAGATCGTGTCGGCCGCGCTCGGCTATGCGGCACTGCGCGCGCTCGGCGAGCAGCACATCAAGGACTGTGTGCGCGTCAGCACGACCCTCGCTCTCGCGCCGCCCGAACCGCACGCGAACGCCTGAGCGACTCGCGGTCGAACAGCACCTGCGCCGCCCAGCCTGCACACACCAGTCCGAAGCAACCGGCTCCCGCGACGGCGGGGCGCGCCGCCATCAGCCCGACGATCAGCCCCACAAGGGACAGCAGCGCCAGCAGCGCGCACAGCAGGCGATCCAGCCAAAGGCCCGACAGGCATCGTCTGAGCACGGTTTACTCATCGGCCGACGGTTGGCGCAAGGCCCGCGGAGCGGATTTGAGCGCCTCTTCCCGTACCTGCTGCTCGTAGGCAGCCAGCAGCGCAATGTAGTGGCGCGACATCACGTCGCTCACCCGTCCCAGGCCGATCTTGCTGATCGTCGGCTGCGGAATGCCTGTTCTCTGCTCGATCTGCTTCTGCGTGAGCCCCATGGCCCTCAGCGCCAGGACCAATTCGCGTGGCTTCATGGTTTTCTCCCTTTTTCTCATATTCTAAAGTCCAGGAAGAATATTCATCTGAGCTTAAATCCCGCTCGATGGAGACCATTGCCACACGCGCCTTGGCCGCGCGCAAATTCGCCAAGATGACGCAGAAGCAGGCAGAGGCAGCTTCCGGCGTCAAGCAGTCCAGCATTTCCAAGATCGAGCGGGGAGACACCAGCCGGTCGATGAGCGTGCTCGCGCTGGCGCGCGCCTACCGTGTCGACCCCAACTGGCTGGACACCGGCGACGGGCCGGCTCCATGGGACGAAGACCAGATACGCCAGGCCCGCGACAAGGCCAACGAACCGCCTGGCCCCTATCGCGTGACGCGCACTCCGCCATCGATCCCCTCGTTCAATCCCCGCACTCCCGGTACTGTGCCGCTCATCGCGTGGGCGGATGCCGCCAACTGGGACAGCCTCGAAGTTTCGCAGCAGCCCAGCGCCGAGCGCTGGATCCCCTGCATCGCCCATCACAGCCTTCATACCTATGCGCTGCGCGTGCGCGGCGACAGCATGACCGCGCCCAGCGGCCATCTGAAGAGCTATCCGGCGGAGTCGATCGTGTTTGTCGACACACAACTTAAGACACCCGATGACGGCGAACGCATCATCGCGAAACTCGACGACAGCGGCGAGATCACCTTCAAGGTGTTCAAGGAAGACGACGGGCGCCGCTGGCTGCTGCCGTTGAACCCGACGCACGAGCCGGTGCGCCAAGCCTTCACAGTGCTCGGCACCGTCATCGGCAAATGGGAAGACGAAGACTGAGGCCGTTGAAACGAGATTCCATCAAGGTCAGCTTCCATGCAGGTTCACAGGCGATAGTCATGGCTCTCCCTGTGGCCTGCATTCTCTGATCCTCCCTCCTCCAGCAGGTCACCTTCCAGCCCGCCTTCGTGCGGGCTGTTTTTTTGTTGTTCCAGGTGTGTGCGCTTCGCGTTACCTCGCCGGGCAACTTTGAACGCCGCAAATGAAAAAGGCCGCTGGAAGGCGGCCTTGATCAACGTGTTTTCAGAGGAGAAGGGTTCTGGTAGGACGTACTGGATTCGAACCAGTGACCAACGGATTAAAAGTCCGCTGCTCTACCAACTGAGCTAACGTCCCGGAACCATTTTTTCTTCTAGCCGGTATCGAATCCGGCAAAGCCTAAGATTATAGCGTGACGTTCGAGGCGATTTGGTCGAGAACCCAACCCGCTGCACATTGACCGAAGGTCGCGGTGACGCTGACCACCGATCCGTAGCCATGGCAGTTGAGCGAGCCGTCGCCTTCGATGGCGCATGACGCGTCGGGCGGCGCCACGCTTTCGCGGCTGAAGACGCAGGCAATGCCGATCTTGCGGCCTTCGCGCGGCGCGCCGTGTTCCTTGCGCAGGCGCTGGCGCAATTGCGCCAGCAAGGGGTCGTGCGTGACGAGCGACAGGTCGTCGATGTCGACCTTGTGCGCCTGCCGCTTGCCGCCCGCCGCGCCTACCGTGACGAACGCAGCGCGCGATGAAGAAGATGCACGCGCCCACGCGGCCATGGCCACCTTGGCCTTCACCTGGTCGCAGGCATCGATGACGGCCGTTGCCGGCCCGTTCACGGCCTGCGCCGCATCGAGCAGCGATGTCCAGTTGCCGGGCTCGACGAAATCGTCGATCGCCTGCACCTTGCATCCGGGGTTGATCTGCGCGATGCGGTCGCGCATGGCTTCGACCTTGGCCTGTCCCACGGTGGCATCGAGCGCATGGATCTGGCGGTTGATGTTCGACTCCGACACGTGGTCGAGGTCGATCATCGTCAGCCGCCCCACTCCGCTGCGCGCCAGTGCCTCGACCGCCCACGAACCCACGCCGCCGATGCCGACGACCAGCACATGCGCGTTGCGGATGCGCGCGGCACCGGCAACGCCGTACAGCCGCTCGAGTCCGCCGAAGCGGCGCGCAAGATCGGGCGCCGCGGTGTCGGTGAGGACATCCGCGGCGGTGGGAGGAGTGGTGAAAGCGTCGATGACGATGGCACTCAAGCGCAAGGCTCCGCCGGCATCAACGCAGGCGCGAGAGGCGCTCGCGGCCGGCCTGCGCGGCTTCGGACTGCGGATAGGCCTTGGTCAGGTCTTCCAACGTGCGGCGCGCGGCGCGCGTGTCCTTCAGCTCGATCTGGCAGTTCGCGATCGACAGCACGGCCTCGGGGGCCTTGGCATGGTCGGGCGCGAGCGAGAGCATGGAGCGGAAGTTCGCGATGGCCTCGTTGTAGTTGCGCGTGGCGTACTGCGCATTGCCGAGCCAGAACAGCGCAGAAGCGTTGTAGCCGCTCTGCGGGTAGCGCTTGACGAATTCGGCGAACGCGGTCTGCGCCTGCGCGAACTGGCCCGAGCGGAACACGCCGAGGGCGGCGTCGAAGTCGGCCTTTTCCTTGGGATCGGCGGTGAACTCGCGGCCGTCCACCGATACCTTCGAGGGCTCGCTCTGCTTGAGCTTGTCGTCGATGGTGCTCTGGCGCGACTGCATCTCGCTCAGCGTGCGCGTGAGCTGCTCGTTCTGGCCGGTCATGCGGGCGAGGTCGCCACGCATCTGCTCGATCTGGTTCTGCAGGTCGAGCAGGCTGCGGCGCAACTGACCGTTCTCGTCGGTCAGCCGCTGGTCGGTCTGCTGGCGCATGGCCTCGACGCGCTGGCGCAGATCGAGGATGGCGCGGCGAGCCTCGTCATCCTCGAACAGTGCGGCCTGCGACCCCATCGAGACGCAAAGCAGGGCGGCGGCCAGCGCCGCGCCCCGCATGAGAGCGCGTGGCATCACCGGGTGTAGCGGAGTTCGGCGCGGCGGTTCTGTGCCCATACTTCCTCACCCGAGCCCGGGACGGCAGGCTTTTCCTTGCCGAAGCTCACGGCCTCGATCTGGCCATCGCTCACGCCCAGCAGGGTCAGCGCGCGGCGGACGGCTTCGGCACGCTTCTGGCCGAGCGCCAGGTTGTATTCACGCCCGCCACGTTCGTCGGTGTGGCCTTCGATCGAGACGCGGCGCTGCGGATT
This sequence comes from Variovorax sp. Varisp36, assembly GCF_047304235.1. Taxonomy (NCBI): domain Bacteria; kingdom Pseudomonadati; phylum Pseudomonadota; class Betaproteobacteria; order Burkholderiales; family Comamonadaceae; genus Variovorax; species Variovorax sp. Varisp36. Next base: position 82,154 of record NZ_JBGLYU010000001.1, on the reverse strand, counting down.
GGCCTTGAGGAACCTGGCGTGGCCGTCGATCAGCGACTGGAATTCGGGCTTGACGGTGTAGCTGTCATAGTCGAAATAGACGATGCGCGCCACGCCAACCGGACCCTGCGCGGTGCCGGCGTTCTGATCGGCGTTGACTGGCGTCACGGTGCTGGCGCCGCCGCCCTGCTGGCCCGCGGTGCCGCGCCCGTCGGTCACGGGCGTGTCGGTGAGCTTGGTGCCCGACGAGCAACCGGCGATGAGAGCCACGATGGCCAGCGAATAAATCGTACGTTTCAACATTTTTTCAAACTCCTCAAATAAACCTTGGTCATTGCTTTTGAAACGGACCCCAGTCCGGTTCCCTGATGTCTCCCGCCTGTCCCGCAAGCCGTGCCTTTATTTTTCCATCGAGCGTGGTCGTCATAAGCGCTTCGCGGCCTTGCAGGTGCGTTGCGTAGACGATCAGCTTGCTGTTCGGGGCAAAGCTTGGACTTTCGTCCGCGGAGGTGTCGGTGATCGCGCTGACGTTGCCGGTTGCCAACTCCATCACATGGAGTTTGAAGGCACCGCCCACGCGGGAGATGTAGGCCAACCACCGGCCATCGCCGCTGACAGACGGAGAGATGTTGTAGGTGCCGCTGAAGGTCACCCGCGTCGGGTTGCCGCCGCTGGCACTCATCTTGTAGATCTGGGGCGCACCGCCGCGATCGCTCACGAAATAGATGGTGCCGCCGTCGGCCGAGTACACAGGCTCGGTGTCGATGCTTGCGCTTTGCGTCAGGCGACGCGGTTCGCCGCCACCGGCCGGGATGGAGAACAGCTGCGAGCCGCCGTCGCGACTGAGCGTGACGGCGAGCGAATTGCCGTCGGGCGCCCAGGCCGGCGCGCTGTTGGAACCCTTGAAGTTCGCAAGCAGCCGGCGCTGGCCGCTGGCCACGTTGTGCACGTACACGACCGGCTTGCGCGATTCGAAGGACACGTATGCCAGCTGTTGGCCATTGGAGGACCAGCAGGGCGAGATGATGGGTTCGGGGCTGGCGAGCGCGGCTTGTGCGTTCTCGCCGTCGGCATCGGCCACCCACAGCGAGTAGCGGCTGCCGCCCTTGGTGACGTAAGCGATGCGGGTCGAGAAGATGCCCTTTTCGCCGGTCAGCTTCTCGTAGACGTAGTCGGCAATGCGGTGCGAGGCAAGGCGCAGGTCGCCTTGCGGCACGGTGTAGCTCTGGCCACCGAGATCCTGCCCCTTCACCACATCCCACAGGCGGAACTTCACGTCGAAGCGGCCGTCGCCCAGCCGGGTGACGCTGCCCACCACGAGCGAGTCGGCGGTGCGCTGGCGCCACAGCGACAGGTCGGGACGGGAGGCTTCGTCCAGCGCCTGGCCCGAGGCATCCACGCCGCGGAACTGGCCGCTGCGTTCCAGGTCGGCCTGGACGATGTCCGAGATCTTCTGGGGCGAGCCTTCCTGGCCCTTGAAAGGAACGAGCGCGATCGGCAACTGCGTGAGCCCGACGCCCGACACCTCGACCCGGAACTGGGCCAGTGCAGGAATCATGGGGGTGGCAGCGAGGGCCGCAATGAGAGTGCGGCGTGCAAAAAGTGATGAAGAAGGAGTTGGAATTGGAGTTGGCAACGGCTTGTTCATGCGATTCGGAGAGGTTTCCGGGTAAAAAGTTCTCCCCGGCTTTGTCGGGCCACATGTTACACACTGGCTTGGGGCGGCCGTCACAAAACGTTTATCGAGCGGCGCGGTCCTACAGAAGCAACCGCGGCAAGCGCTGAACGAGGCCCCCCGTAGAATCCGCCGCCATGCAAGCATCCCCCGGCGGCGAGAACGCCCGCCCTCCCCTGATGCGCCGTCTGGCGCGACTCATGACCTGGTTTGGCGGTTCGCGCCAATGGTGGGCCCTCGGACTGAGCGGGGCGATGCTGGCTGCAATCACCGAGCCGCTGATGGCCGCGCTGTTGAAGCCACTGCTCGATCGCGGCTTCACGCGCGGCGAAATGCCCCTGTGGTTCGTGCCTGCCGCCGTGCTGCTGCTGTTCGCGGTGCGCGGCATCGCCCAGTTCATCTCGCAGTACGCCCTGTCGCGCATCGCCAACGAAGGCATGCAGAAGCTGCGACGGGTGCTGTTCGAGCACCTGCTCGGCGCCGAACTCGCGCTGTTCGCGCGCCAATCGGCCAGCACCCTGTCGAACACGGTGGTCTACGAAGTGCAGACCGGCGCAATGCTGCTGGTGCAGGCGCTGCTCGGCCTTTCGCGCGACGGCTTCACGCTCATCGCGCTGCTCGGCTATCTGGTTTACCTGAACTGGAAGCTCACCCTGATCGTCGCATTCCTCGTGCCCAGCATCTCCTGGATCATGAAGGTGTTCTCCAAGCGGCTGTACCGCCTCACCCAGCAAGGCCAGCAGGCCACCGACGAACTGGCCTACGTGGTCGAGGAGAACGTGCTCGCCCACCGCGTGGTGCGCCTGCACGGCGCGGAAGGCGCGCAAGGCCGCCGCTTCGAACAGCTGAGCCAGCGACTGAACCGCCTGGCCGTGAAGTCGACCATCGCGCAGGCGGCCACCACGCCGCTCACGCAGATGATGGCGTCTCTCGCGCTGTCGGTGGTGGTGATGATCGCGCTCTGGCAAAGCGGCAAGCAGGGCTTCACGGTGGGCGGCTTCGTTGCCTACATCACGGCCATGCTGATGCTGATTGCGCCGATCCGGCGCCTCGCCGAAGTGGCCGGCCCGATCACGCGCGGCCTCGCCGCACTGGAGCGCGGGCTGGTCCTGATCGACGACGTGGCATCGGAGTCGCAGGGCACGTTCCAGGTCGAACATGCGGAAGGACACATCGAGCTGCGCAACGTGCAGGTCAGCTACCGAGGCGAAGACGAACAACGCGCGCTCGACGGCGTGAGCCTGACCATCGAGCCCGGCCAGGTTGTCGCATTCGTCGGCCCCTCGGGTTCGGGCAAGACCACGCTGGTCAATCTGCTGCCCCGCTTCGTGCAGCCCAGCGGCGGCCAGGTGCTGCTCGATGGGCACGACACCAGCGAATGGCAACTGAAGAGCCTGCGCGCCCAGTTCGCCATGGTGAGCCAGGACGTCGTGATGCTCAACGAGACGCTGGCCGCCAACGTGGCGCTGGGCGCAGAGATCGACCGCGAGCGCGTGCTGCAGTGCATCGCGGCGGCCAACCTCAGTGCGCACGTCGAAAGCCTGCCCCAGGGCATGGACGCGGTGCTCGGTCACAACGCCACACAGCTGTCGGGCGGCCAGCGCCAGCGCCTCGCCATTGCCCGCGCGCTGTACAAGAACGCCCCCGTGCTGCTGCTCGACGAAGCCACCTCGGCCCTCGACACCGAGTCCGAGCGGCTGGTTCAGGACGCCCTGCAGCGCCTGATGCAGAACCGCACGACGCTGATCGTGGCCCACCGCCTCTCGACCATCCAGCACGCCGACCGGATCATCGTGATGGAGCAAGGCCGCATCGCGGAGCAAGGCAGTCACGCACAGCTCATGGCGCTGGACGGGCTCTATGCGCGGCTGCAGACACTGGCCGTGCGCAGCGCCACGCCGGGGCAGGATCCGACGCTCTAAAGCAGCACGATGTCGTACTGCCCCTGCCCGATCGCGGGCTCGGACTGCAGCGAAATGGGCTTGCCGATGAAGTCGCTCAGCCCCGCCAGGTGCTGGCTTTCCTCATCGAGGAACAGTTCGATCACCTGCGGCGACGACACGATGCGGAACTCGCGCGGCGTGAACTGCCGCGCTTCGCGCAGGATTTCGCGCATCACGTCGTAGGCCACGCTGCGTGCGGTCTTCACGATGCCCTGCCCGCCACAGGCCACGCAGGGCTCGCACAGCATGTGCGCCAGCGATTCGCGGGTGCGCTTGCGTGTCATCTCGACCAGTCCGAGCTGCGAGAAACCGCCGGCCGTGGTCTTCACTCGGTCGCGCGCAAGCTGCTTGCGGAATTCCGCCAGCACCTGCTCGCGGTGGTCGTCGCGGCCCATGTCGATGAAGTCGACGATGATGATCCCGCCCAGGTTGCGCAGCCGCAGCTGCCGTGCGATGGCCTGTGCCGCCTCGAGGTTCGTCTTGAAGATGGTGTCGTCGAAGTTGCGCGCGCCGACGAAGCCGCCGGTGTTCACGTCCACCGTAGTCAGCGCCTCGGTCTGGTCGACCACCAGGTAGCCACCCGACTTGAGCTCGACGCGCCGGCCCAGCGCCTTCGCGATTTCCTCGTCGACCGAATACAGATCGAAGATCGGCCGCTCGCCCCTGTAGTGCTGCAGCTTGCCGGCCGCCTTGGGCATGAACTCGAGGCCGAACTTCAACAGCACCTCGAACTGCTCGCGCGAATCGATGCGGATGGCCTGCGTTTCCTCGCTGGTCATGTCGCGCAGCACGCGCTGCAGCAGGCTCAGGTCCTGGTGCAGCAGCGACATCGGCGGCATGCGCATCGATGCCTCGCGGATGCGCGACCAGGTCTTGCGCAGGTAGGCGATGTCTTCGGCCAGTTCGGGGTCGCTGGAATCTTCGCCGTTGGTGCGCAGGATGAAGCCGCCCGTGTTGACGGGCACCACGCCGCCGCTGTCGGCAGCCGCGGCCGCCTCGATCAGCGCGAGCATGCGGTTGCGCAGCGACTCGCGCTGGTCCGACGGAATCTTCTGCGAAACGCCGATGTGGTTGTCCTGCGGCAGGAACACCAGCAGTCGACCGGCAATGCTGATCTGCGTCGACAGCCGCGCGCCCTTGGTGCCGATGGGGTCCTTGATGACCTGCACCAGCAGCGACTGGCCTTCGAACACCTGCTTCTCGATCGGCACCATCGGGCCGCCGTTGCGATGGTCGCGCTCGGGCGCCGGTGCGCTGGGCCGCGAGCCCGGCGTGAACGGCGAGACGATGTCGGCCACGTGCAGGAAGGCGGTGCGCTCCAGGCCGATGTCGATGAAGGCCGACTGCATGCCCGGCAGCACGCGCGACACCTTGCCGAGGTAGATGTTGCCGACGAGTCCGCGCTCGAGCGTGCGCTCGACGTGCAGCTCTTGCACCGCGCCGTGCTCGACCAGCGCCACACGGGTCTCCTGCGGAGACCAGTTGATCAGGATGTCTTGCATGGAATTCTCAGGTATTGAAACCGGCGCTTCGAAGCAGCTGCGCGGTCTCGAACATGGGGAGGCCCATGATGCCCGAATAGGACCCGCTGATGTGCTCGATGAACGCGGCCGCCGCACCCTGGATGGCATAGGCCCCGGCCTTGCCGAGCGGCTCGCCGCTGTCGGCGTAGCGGGCGATCTGCGCATCGGTGATGTCGGCGAAGCGCACGCGCGACACGCTGAGCGCCGCATGGCGCTGCGTGCCGTGCTGCAGCGCCACGGCCGTCAGCACGCGATGCGTGCTTCCTGACAGCATCCGCAACATGCGCACGGCATCCTTCTCGTCCTCGGGCTTGCCGAGGATGGCGCGGCCGAGCGTAACCGTGGTGTCCGCGCAGAGCACCGGCGCCTCGGCCAGTCCGCGGCTCCGGAGCCGGGCCACGGCGGCATCGAGCTTCAGCGCCGTGACGCGCTGCACGTAAGTCGCCGGGGCCTCATTGGGCAGCACGGCTTCGAGCGATTCGGCGTCTTCGCCTGCATCGGCCAGCAGCAATGCATGGCGAACGCCGAGCTGGCCGAGCAGTTGGGCGCGGCGGGGGCTTTGTGAAGCGAGGTAAATGAAATCCGACAAGGCTCAGTGCTCCTGAAGGGCCGAGCGGCGGCCGCCCGGGTCCGAAAAGAAAGTGAAGGACTGCAAGGCCACCGATGAGGCATCGAGCCGCGCGGCCCGCCCGTCGGTGCTGGTCATTCGCGGTGGTAGGGATGACCCGCGTTGACCGACCACGCCCGATACAACTGCTCGACCAGCAGCACCCGCGCCATCGCGTGCGGCAGCGTCAGGTCGGACAGCCGGATGCGCTCGTGGGCTGCAGCCTTGAAGGCCGGGTCGAGGCCGTCGGGCCCGCCGATGACCAGGGCCACGTCATCGCCCTCGCCCTGCCAGGCCTGCAGCCGTGCAGCAAGCGCCTTGGTGGTCAGTGCCGTGCCGCGTTCGTCGAGCGCGACGATGCGCATGCCGCGCGCCGAGCTTTTGGCAATGGCGCCCTCGATGCGTTCGCGCTCGGCGGCATACAGCGTTTCCAGCGACTTGGAGCCGCGCGGCTCGGTCTTGACGGCGCGCAGCTCGAGCTTGAGCTCGGGCGGGAAGCGCTTGGCGTAGTCGTCCCAGGCAGTCTGAGCCCAATCGGGCATGCGTTGCCCGACGGCGACCACCAGCAGCTTCATGCGCGGCGGGCTGGCGCCTTCTTGGCTGCCGCCGCCTTCTTCGCAGCGGGCTTCTTGGCGGCGGGCTTGCCGACGACCTTGACCGGCACGCGCGCGGTGGTTGTCTTCTTGGCAGGCGCCTTCTTCGCAGGCACCTTCTTCGCAGCCGTTTTCCTGGCCGGGGCCTTAGCGGCCTTGGCTTCCTGCTCGGCTGCGCGGATCGCGGTCTTGGAGGCGCTCGAGCGGCGCAGCGTGGGCTCCTTGCCGGCGGCCTTCTTCTTGCCTTCGGGTTCGTCCTTGACCGACGAGCTGGTCGCCATGGCAGGCTTGGCACCGCCGAGCTTGGCACGCACCGGCTTGTCGCCCCAGATCTCTTCGAGGTGGTAGTACTGGCGGATGGCGGGCTGCATGATGTGGGCCACGGCCGCGCCGCAGTCGACGATGATCCACTCGCCGTTGTCTTCGCCCTCGATGCGCGGCTTGCCGAAACCGGCTTCGCGCACCGCATCGCGCACGCTGGCGGCCAGCGCCTTGGTCTGGCGATTGGAGGTGCCCGACGCGACGATCACGCGCTCGAACAGCGGCGAAAGATGTTCTGTGTCGAATACCTGGATGTCCTGCGCCTTGACGTCTTCGAGACCATCGATGATGGCTCGCTGGAGTTTCTGGGTGTCTTTCTTGGCGGCGGCTTCAGTGGTCATCAGGCAGAGCGGTAGAGGTGGTGTTGGTCAATATAGCGTGCAACCGTGGGCGGAACCAGCGAGGAAATGTCCACGCCAAGCGCCGCGCACCGCCGGATCTCGGTGGCACTGGTGTCCATGGGTGGCAGTTCGAGCGCCTCGAAACGAGCGCCAGCCGGAAGGCCGGGCAGCATTTTCGGATCAAAACGAGCAGTGTCGCCCGTCGATAATGCGCGATACGCTACAGAAACAATAGCAATGCCGAGTATATCCTGCCAGCCGTGCCAGGTCGGCAATGCGCTCGCCTGGTCGGCGCCCATGATCAGGACCAGCTGTGCGCCGGGCTGCTCCCGCTGCAGTTCGTTCAGCGTGTCGAGGGTGTAGGTCGGGCCGTCGCGCAGCACTTCGCGGCTGTCGACGACGACGGTGCCCTTCAGGCCGGAGAAGGCCAGGCGCGTCATCGCGAGGCGGTCTTCCTTCGGCGTCAGCGCCCTGCTCTTGTGCCAGGCCTGCCCGGTGGGAATGACATGCAGTTCGGCAAGGTCCAGTTGAGCCAGCGCGGCTTCGGCAAGCGCCACATGGGCGTTGTGCGGCGGGTCGAACGCGCCACCGAAAACGCCGATGCGGGGAGCTTTGCCGGAAGGGTTCACAACCAGTCGCGCCGCACGATGAAGTCGCTGTACAGCGCGGCTTCGGGGCTGCCCGGTTCGGGCTGCTGCCGGTAGGCCCAGCTTGCCAGCGGCGGCATCGAGAGCAGGATCGATTCGGTGCGTCCGCCCGACTGGAGGCCGAAGTGCGTACCGCGGTCCCACACAAGGTTGAACTCCACGTACCGGCCGCGCCGGTAGAGCTGGAAGTTGCGCTCGCGCTCGGTGTAGGGCGTGGCGCGGCGGCGCTCCACGATGGGCAGGTAGGCCGGCAGGAAACCGTTGCCCACCGAACGGATCAGCGCGAAGCCGTTCTCGAAACCGCCCTCGGAAAAATCGTCGAAGAAAATGCCGCCGATGCCGCGCTGCTCGTTGCGGTGCTTCAGGAAGAAATACTCGTCGCACCACGTCTTGAAGCGCGGGTACTTATCGTCGCCGAAGGGCGCAAGCGCATCGCGGCACGCGGCGTGGAAGTGAACCGCGTCTTCCTGGAAACCGTAGCAAGGCGTGAGGTCCATGCCGCCGCCGAACCAGCAGACCGGCTCGCCGCCTTCGGGCAGGGCAGCCAGCATGCGCACGTTCATGTGAACGATGGGCACGTAGGGGTTGCGCGGGTGGAACACCAGCGACACACCCATCGCCTCGAAAGGCGCGCCCGCCAACTCGGGCCGGTTCTGCGTGGCCGAGGGTGGCAGCTCCGCTCCGCGCACCTGCGAGAAGCCGCAGCCCGCGCGCTCGAAGAGTTCGCCGCCTTCGAGGATGCAAGTCAGCCCGTGGCCGCGCAGCGGCTCATCCGCAGCCTTCTGCCAGGCGTCGCGCACACATGCACCGCCATCGGCCTTCTCGAGCGCCGCGATGATCGACTGCTGCAGCCCGCGAAGGTATTCGCCGACCGCTGCCGGGTTGGTTTGCAGCATCAGGCGCCGTGAGGGTTGCGCGCATGAACCGCGCGGAATCCGATGTCCTTGCGGTATTGCGCGCCGTCGAAGCTGACACGCGCCGCAACCTCATAGGCCCGTTGCTGCGCCTGCTTCACGCTGTCGGCCAGCACGGTCACGCAGAGCACGCGGCCGCCGCTGGTCTTGAGCTCGCCGTCCTGCAGCGTCGTGCCGGCGTGGAACACCACGGCGTCGGGCGCCTCGGCCGGAATGCCGGTGATGCGGTCGCCCCTGCGCGGCGACAGCGGGTAGCCGTGCGCGGCCATCACCACGCCCAGGGCCACGCGCCGGTCCCATTGGAGCTCGACCTGGTCGAGCGTGCCGTCGGTGGCATGCCAGAACACTTCGAAGAGGTCGGACTTGAGACGCATCATGATCGGCTGCGTCTCGGGGTCGCCCATGCGGCAGTTGAATTCGAGCGTCTTCGGATGGCCTGCGGCGTCGATCATCAGGCCGGCATAGAGGAAGCCAGTGAACGGAATGCCGTCTTTTTCCATGCCGCGGATGGTCGGCAGGATGATTTCGCGCATGGCACGCGCATGCACCTCTGCCGTGACCACCGGCGCGGGCGAGTACGCGCCCATGCCGCCGGTGTTGGGGCCTTCGTCATTGTCGAGCAGGCGCTTGTGGTCCTGGCTGGTGGCCAGCGCGGTCACGTTCTTGCCGTCGCACAGTACGATGAAGCTGGCTTCCTCTCCCTGCAGGAATTCTTCGATGACGACGCGCGCGCCGCCTTCGTTGTGCGACACCCCGAACTTGTTGTCCACCAGCATGAAGTCGACGGCCTCGTGCGCTTCCTGCGCGGTCATGGCCACCACCACGCCCTTGCCTGCCGCCAGGCCGTCGGCCTTGACGACGATGGGTGCACCCTTGGCATCGATGTACGCATGTGCCGCGGCGGCGTCGGTGAAGGCCTCGTATTCGGCCGTCGGTATTTTGTGGCGCTGCATGAACGCCTTGGAGAACGCCTTCGAGCTTTCGAGCTGCGCGGCCGCCTGCGTCGGGCCGAAGATGCGCAGGCCGTGCGCACGGAACTCGTCGACCACGCCCGCGGCGAGCGGCCCCTCCGGGCCGACCACGGTCAGCGCGATCTTTTCCTTGATGGCCCACTCGCGCAATGCGGCAGGCTCGGTGATGTCGATGCAGTCGTAGCGTTCGTCGCCCGCAGTGCCGCCGTTGCCCGGCGCCACGTACACGCGGCTCACCCGGGCAGCTTGCGCCAGGCGCCATGCCAGAGCGTGTTCACGGCCCCCGCCCCCAATTACCAGTACCTTCATTCGCGGGCCTTCATTTCTCGCAGTGATTCAACAAACAAACAGTCATTCATTCCGACAGCGAGGCGTTGTGATAAACGTCCTGCACGTCGTCCAGGTCCTCGAGCACGTCGAGCAATTTCTGCATTCTTGCGGCGTCCTCGCCGGTCACGTCCACGGTGTTCTCGGCGCGCATGGTGACTTCAGCCGCGTCGGGCTTCAGGCCCGCGGCTTCGAGCGCGTTCTTCACTGCTTCGAAGTCAGCCACGGCGGTGATTACCTCGATGGCGCCGTCGTCGTCGGTAACCACGTCCTCGGCGCCCGCTTCGAGCGCCACTTCCATCACCTTGTCTTCACTGGTGCCCGGCGCAAAGACGAACTGGCCGCAGTGCTTGAACTGGAAGGCCACCGAGCCTTCGGTGCCCATGTTGCCGCCGTGCTTGGAGAAGGCGTGGCGCACTTCGGCCACGGTGCGCACGCGGTTGTCGGTCATGGTGTCGACGATGATCGCCGCGCCGCCGATGCCGTACCCTTCGTAACGAATTTCTTCGTAATTGACGCCTTCGAGATTGCCCGTGGCCTTGTCGATGTTGCGCTTGATGGTGTCGATCGGCAGGTTCACCGCCTTGGCCTTTTCCACCGCCAGCCGCAGCCGGGGGTTGGAGCCCAGGTCGGCGCCGCCGGCGCGGGCGGCCACCGTGATTTCGCGAATGGCGCGGGTCCAGAGCTTGCCCCGCTTCTCGTCCTGGCGGCCCTTCCGGTGCTGAATGTTCGCCCACTTGCTATGTCCGGCCATGGCTTTCTATCTCGCTGTCTTGTGTTTTCAAAGCAAGCTCCGAGTTTACTGTCCGGCGCACACAACGCCCGTCGCGGGCCGGGAATTCGGGGTAGGGCTTTTGGTGATAATCGTTCGATGACGCCATCGCCTTCCGTCGGGCCCGGGAATCCCGACATCCTGCCGCCGCACGCTCCTTTGCCGCTGTACTACAAGACCGAGGCCGAGCATCAGGCGTTCCTGCTGCGCATCTTCGACAGCACGGCGGCGGACTACGACCGCATCGAGAGCGTGCTGGCCTTCGGCACCGGTCCGTCGTACCGCCGTGCGGCACTGCAGCAGGCCGGACTCTCGGCAGGCATGCAGGTGCTGGACGTGGGCATCGGCACCGGGCTCGTGGCCCGGGAGGCGCTCAAGCTCATTGGCTCCATGGGCCACCTCGTGGGCGTCGATCCCAGCGCCGGCATGATGAGCCAGGTCAAGCTGCCCGGCGTCGAGCTGGTGCGCGGCGTGGCCGAAGCCCTGCCCCGGCCCGACGCCAGCTGCGACTTCGTGAGCATGGGCTACGCCATGCGCCACATCAGCGACGTGGCGGCGGCCTTCGGCGAATTCCACCGCGTGCTGCGCCCCGGCGGGCGCGTGGCGGTGCTCGAAATCACCAAGCCCGAAGGCCGCGTCGCCACGGCGCTGCTCAAGGGCTACATGCGTGCCGTCGTGCCGCTGATCGCCCGCGTGGTCGGCCGCCAGCGCAACACTTCCGAACTGTGGCGTTACTACTGGGACACGATCGAGGCCTGCATTCCCCCCGAGCGGGTGATGCAGGCGCTGGCCACCGCGGGCTTTTGCGACGTGCGCCGGCATGCGAGCCTCGGCGTCTTCTCGTCCTATACCGCCACCAAACCCGAACATCCCGCCGAGGCCAGCTGACAGTGCGAGTTCAGGACGACACTTCTTCTTCCCATCTGCGCGTCGAGCGCTTGTCTCTGCCGGCCAGCCTTGCGCTGGCCACCGACGGCAAGGCGCCCTTCGCGGCGCTCGGCTATGGAACGCCGCACGGCGTGGCCTGGATGCCGACGGTCAACGCGCGCGTGCTGTCTGCCAACGGCGCCATGGCCGACGTGTGGCATGCAAGCGGCCCGAGCATCGAGTCGGGCACCACCGGCATTGCGCGCTGGCGCACCGACGGGCACTGGCTGCTCGGCGCCATCGATCTCGACGAGGCCGGAGAAAGGCAGGGCCTCGCCGAACTCGCGCACCGCGCCTACCGCGATCTCTTCAAGACGCTCGACCAGGCCGGCACACCGCACTTGCAGCGCATCTGGAACTACCTGCCGCAGATCAATGCCGATGGCGGCGGGCTGGAACGCTACCGCCAGTTCAACCTCGGCCGGCAGGAAGCGTTTCTCGAAGCCGGCCGTGCTGCCTTCGAAGGCGCGCCGGCGGCCTGCGCGCTGGGCATCCACCAGGGCGCCCTGTCGATCCGTTTCCTGGCCGGCCAGCAGGCGCCGCTGCCGGTCGAAAACCCGCGGCAGGTCTCGGCCTACCGCTATCCCGAAACCTACGGCCCGCGCTCGCCAACCTTCTCGCGCGCCGCGCTGGCAGACATCGGCAACGGGAACATCGCGCTCTTCATCTCGGGCACTGCGAGCATCGTCGGCCACGAGACCGTGCACCGCGGCAACCTGCCGGAGCAGACGCGCGAAACGCTGCGCAACCTGCAGGCGGTGATCGCGGCCGCCAACGAGCGCGGCACGGCGAAGTTCTCGCTGGCCGAACTCGACTGCGTGGTCTACGTGCGGCATCCGTCGGACACCGAGACGGTGCGCGGCATCATCGAGGACACGCTCGGCGCCGACGCGCCGATGGCGCGCCACGCGGTGTACCTCGAAGCCGACATCTGCCGCAGCGACCTCCTGGTCGAGATCGAGGCCCACACGGTCGCGGCCGGCGAGCTGCGGGCCTGACCGGTCGTTGTCCGGCACCCATCGTCCGATTGACTGATTCAATGACTCGCGTGCTGCGATTTCTCATGTCGATTCCGCTCGCGTTGATGCTCTACGCGCTGTTGCTGTTCCTGGGCCTGATCTCGTTGGTCTGGAACTTCGTTGCCATGCTGATCCACCCGGTGATGCCGGCCGCGCCAGCACGCGCTCTGGGCCGCATGACCATCGCCTTTGCGTATCGCATGTTCTGGTGGCTGGCATCGGTGACCGGCATGATGCGCATCGACGCCACCTGCCTCGACCCGATGCGCAAGGAGCCCGGCGTGATCTTCGTGGCCAACCACCCGACCATGCTCGATGCACTGCTGCTGGTGGCGCGCCTGCCGCGCAGCGCCTGCATCATGAAGGCCGACCTGATGGGCAACATCTTCCTGGGCGCGGGTGCGCGGCTGGCGCGCTACATCAGCAACAGGTCGGCGCGCACGATGGTGCGACTGGCCGTGAACGACCTGCGCAACGGCGGCCAGCTGGTGATCTTTCCAGAAGGCACACGCACGGTGACGCCGCCGCTCAACCCGTTCCGTCCCGGCACCACGCTGATCGCCAAGCTCGCGCAAGCGCCCATTCAAACAGTGTTCATCGACACCGATTCGCCCTACCTCAGCAAAGGCTGGCCGCTGTGGCGCGTGCCGCCATTGCCCATCGTCTTCACCTTGCGGCTCGGCAAACGCTTTGCGCCCACGCAGAACAGCGACGTGCTGCAGGCCGAGCTCGAACAATACTTCCGCCAAAACATGGAGCAGCGCGCCATCGACGCGTCCCCCGAATGCCAGACGCCTCGCGCACCCACCTTGTCCTGATCCCCAGCTACAACACCGGCGAACGCCTGTTCTCGACAGTCGCGGCGGCGCGCGCGCAATGGAACCCCGTGTGGGTGGTGGTCGACGGCAGCGACGACGGCACGGGCGAGCGGCTGCAGCAGATGGCCGCCAGCGATCCTGGCCTGCGCGTGTGGGTGCTGCCGCAGAACCAGGGCAAGGGTTCTGCCGTGCTGCACGGACTGCGCGCCGCGAAGGACGCGGGCTTCACGCATGCGCTGACGATGGACTCCGACGGGCAGCATCCGGCGGACCTGATCCCGGCATTCATGAAGGCATCGCTGACCCGACCCGAGACGATGGTGCTCGGGCGCCCGGTGTTCGACGCCAGCGCGCCGCTGCTGCGCGTACGCGGGCGGCGCGTGTCGAACGGATGGACGCAGCTGGAAACGCTGTTCGCCGGCGTGGGCGATTCACTCTACGGATTCCGCGTGTACCCGGTGGCCGACCTGATCGCCGTGATGGCACGCCAGCCGTGGATGCGGCGCTTCGACTTCGATACCGAAGCCGTCGTGCGGCTGGCATGGCGCGGCGTCAAGCCCGTGAACATCGATGCGCCCGTGAAATACCTGACGGCCGAAGAAGGCGGAGTCTCGCACTTCCGCTATGGGCGCGACAACGTGCTGCTGACGTGGATGCATGCACGGCTGATGGTCGAGTTCGTGTTGCGGCTGCCTGCGCTGGTGTTGCGCAAGCTGGCGAAGAAGCCGCCGTTCCAGGACTGATGTCTTGTCCCCTCCCCCTGCGGGAGAGGGTTGGGGGTGAGAGCTTCAGCGCGCGCGGCGCGAACGCAGCAGCAGCGTGACCAGCAGCAGCGAGAGAACGACGAAAGCAATGAACGACCAGTTCGCCAGCGTCAGGCCGAACAGCGTCCAGTCGACCTTGGAACAGTCACCGCCGCCGCGGAAGATCATCGGCAGTGCGCGTTTCAGAGGGAAGGTCTCGATCATCCCGTAGAGGTCGCGCCCGCAGGAGACGACCTCGGGCGGATACCACTGCAGCCAGCTTTGCGAGGCCGCCGTGTAGGCGCCGCCAACTGCTGCGATCAGCGCCAGCACTCCGCCCGCGACACGCAGGCCGACGTTGCGGAACACCCCGGCCAGCCCGGTGAACAGCGCCACCAGCACCAGCGCATAGCGCTGCACGATGCACATAGGACAAGGCTCGAGCCCGACCACGTGCTGCAGGTAGAGCCCGAAGGCCAGCATGAGAACGCAGGCCAGGCAGATCAGCGCGAACGCGCGGCGCGGCGCGCCGAAGTACCAATCGATCAAGGAGACACCCAATCTTCTTCTACGAACACCCTGGCCTTGCGCGGATTGGCGACGACGGTGTCGCCTTCCTTCAAGCCCAGTTCCCGGAACTGTTGCGCAGGGAGTTGCGCCTCGATGATGGTTCCGGAGCCCGGATTATCTGGATTCGTTTCGGTGGGTTCAAGTTCCAGCCGCGCGATGGGCCCGACCACGATGGCGCGCGCCAGCGTGGCGACGATGCCGGAGGCGCCAGGCACATAGCGTGTCACGTCGATGTCATGCGGGCGCACATATGCGCGCGCCTTGGCGTCGCGCGCGCCGCTGTGCTCGGGCGAGTCGAGGCGCATGCCTTCGAGCTGCACCTGGCCGTTGTCGGCCCGTCCATGGAACAGGTTCACGTCGCCCAGGAAGCCGTAGACGAACGGGCTCGCGGGCTTGTCCCACACGTCCTGCGGCGAGCCGACCTGTTCGATCTGGCCCTTGTTGATGACCACCACGCGGTCGGCCACCTCGAGCGCCTCTTCCTGGTCGTGCGTGACGAAGATGGAAGTGACGTGCAGCTCGTCGTGCAGCCGGCGCAGCCAGCGGCGCAGTTCCTTGCGCACCTTGGCGTCGAGTGCGCCGAAGGGTTCGTCGAGCAGCAGCACCTTGGGCTCTACCGCCAGCGCACGGGCCAGCGCAATGCGCTGGCGCTGGCCGCCGGAGAGCTGCGACGGGTAGCGGTCGGCCAGCCAGTCGAGCTGCACCAGCTTGAGCAGCTCGGTCACCTTGGCCTTGATCTGCGCGTCGCTCGGGCGCTCCTTGCGTGGCTTCACGCGCAGGCCGAAGGCCACGTTCTCGAACACGGTCATGTGGCGGAACAGCGCGTAGTGCTGGAACACGAAGCCCACCTGCCGCTCGCGCACGTGCACGTCGGTGGTGTCCTCGCCCGAGAAAAGAATGCTGCCCGCGTCGGCCGTCTCCAGCCCCGCGATGATGCGCAGCAGCGTGGTCTTGCCGCAGCCCGAGGGGCCGAGCAGCGCGACCAGTTCGCCCGAATCGACGTCGAGGCTCACGTCGCGCAGTGCGCGGAAGTCGCCGAACTGCTTGCTGATGTTGCGGATTTCGATGCTCATGATTTCTTCTCTCTCACTCTCTCAGGCCGCGGTGGCTTCAGGGGGGCGTTCCGGGGGCAGCTCGGCAATGGCTTTCATCTCGCGCTCGTGGCGCCATTCGATCACCGACTTGATCACCAGCGTGACCAGCGCCAGGATCGCCAGCAGCGAGGCCACGGCGAAGGCGGCCACCGACTGGTATTCGTTGTAGAGCACTTCCACGTGCAGCGGCATGGTGTTGGTCTGCCCGCGGATGTGGCCCGACACCACCGACACCGCACCGAACTCGCCCATGGCACGCGCGTTGCACAGGATCACGCCGTACAGCAGGCCCCACTTGATGTTGGGCAGCGTCACGCGCCAGAAGGTCTGCCAGCCGGTCGCGCCGAGCACGATGGCCGCCTGCTCCTCGTCGGTGCCCTGCGCCTGCATCAGCGGCACGAGCTCGCGCGCGATGAACGGGAAGGTCACGAACACGGTCGCCAGCACGATGCCGGGCACGGCGAAGATGATCTTGATGTCGTGCTCGGCGAGCCACGGACCGAGCCAGCCCTGCGCGCCGAACACCAGCACATAGATCAGGCCCGCCACCACCGGCGACACCGCGAACGGCAGGTCCACCAGCGTGGTGAGGAAGGCCTTGCCGCGGAACTCGAACTTGGCGATGGCCCAGGCCGCCGCCACGCCGAACACGAGGTTCATCGGCACCGCGATGGCGGCCGTGATCAGCGTGAGGCGGATCGCGCTCCAGGCATCGGGCTCCTTCAGTGCTTCAAGATAAGCGCCAACGCCTTTGCGCAAGGCCTCGGTCGCCACTGCCGCGAGAGGCAGCACGAGGAACAGGAACATGAATACCAGCGCGAGGCCAATCAGCACCCAGCGCACCCAGGGCGACTCGGTGGTGCCGGCTTGCGCGCGGCGAATGACTTTGGAAGGGGCGCTCATCTCATGCTCCCGCGCGGCGGCGCTGCCAGGCTTGCAGGCCGTTGATGACCAGCAGCAAGAGGAACGAAATGACCAGCATCACGAGCGCAACAGCCGTGGCGCCCCCATAGTCGTACTGCTCCAGCTTCCCGATGATGATGAGCGGCGTGATCTCCGAGATCATCGGCATGTTGCCGGCGATGAAGATCACAGAGCCGTACTCGCCGATCGCCCGTGCGAAAGCCATGGCAAAGCCGGTGAGCAGCGCGGGCGCGATCGACGGAAAGATCACCTTGGTGAAGGTCTGCAGGCGCGTCGCGCCCAGCGAGGTGGCGGCTTCTTCCAGCTCCTTCTCGGTGTCTTCGAGCACCGGCTGCACCGTGCGCACCACGAACGGCAGCCCGATGAAGATCAGCGCGATCACGATGCCCGCCGGCGTGAACGCCAGCTTGATGCCGTGCGGCTCCAGCAGTTGCCCGACCCAGCCGTTGCCCGCGAGCAGCGCGGTCAGCGAGATGCCGGCCACGGCCGTCGGCAGCGCGAACGGCAGGTCGACCAGTGCATCGACGATGCGCTTGCCCGGGAACTTGTAGCGCACCAGCACCCAGGCCACCAGCAGGCCGAACACCGCGTTCACGATGGCCGCGATCAGCGAGGCGCCGAAGGTCAGCCGGTACGAGGCCATCACGCGCGGCGCGGTCACGGCCACCCAGAACTGCTCCCAGGTCAGCGTGAATGTCTTGAAGACCAGCGCCGACAGCGGGATCAGCACGATCAGGCTGAGGTAAAGAATCGAGAAGCCGAGCGTGATGTGGAAACCGGGCAGCACGCGCTTGGCGCCCCCGGCACGGTTGCCAGCACGCGAAAAAGGCGCTCCCGCTGACGGGAGCGCCGAAGAAACAGCGCCGCTCATTACCTGCCGCCGGGGGTGTACAACTTGTCGAACTGGCCGCCGTCGTTGAAGTGCACCTTCTGTGCTTCGCCGAGGCTGCCGAACAATTCCTGCACCGTGAACAGCTGCAGCGGCTTGAAGGTCGATGCGTACTTCTTGAGCACAGCCTGCGAGCGCGGGCGCAGCGCATGCTTGGCCGCGATTTCCTGCGCTTCGTCGGAGTACAGCCAATCGAGATAAGCCTTGGCCAGTTCGCCCGTGCCCTTCTTGTTGACGGTGCGTTCCACCACGGCCACCGGGTTCTCGGCCACGATGCTGATCGACGGGTATACCGAGTCGACCTTGCCGGTGCCGAATTCACGGTCGATGGACACCACTTCCGATTCGAAGGTGATCAGCGCATCGCCGATGTTGCGCTGCAGGAAGGCGGTGGTCGCGTCGCGGCCGCCGCGCGCCAGCACCGGCACGTTCTTGAACAGCTTGCCGACGAACTCGGCGGCCTGGGCGTCGGTGCCGCCCTTCTTCTTGATGTAGCCCCAGGCGGCCAGGTAGGCGTAGCGGCCGTTGCCGCCGGTCTTGGGGTTGACGATCACGACCTGCACGCCCGGCTTGACCAGGTCGTCCCAGTCCTTGATGCCCTTGGGGTTGCCGTTGCGCACCAGGAACAGCATGGTCGACGTGGTCGGCGATGCGTTGTCGGGGAATTTCTTGTTCCAGTCCTTCGCGACCACGCCGGCGTTGGCGAGGAAGTCGATGTCGGTAGAGGTGTTCATCGTCACCACGTCGGCGTCGAGGCCGTCGGCCACCGCGCGGGCCTGCGCACTGGAGCCGCCGTGCGACTGGTCGATCTTCACGTCCTTGCCGGTGGCCTTCTTGTAGTGCGCCACGAAGGCCGCGTTGTAGTCCTTGTAGAACTCGCGCGCCACGTCGTACGAGGCGTTCAGCAGCCCGGTGCCCTGGGCAAAGGCGCTGCTGCCGGCGAGTGCGGAAGACGCCAGCGCGAGCACGGCGACGAAGGTCTTGATTCTGGAAGTCATGTGGTTGCCAGGTTTTCTGAAAATTCACGGCCCGCCGACCAGGCGGCGGGCTCGTCGGTCAAGGACTGAAGCAAGGCAAGGCCCAGCGGCCAGTCCCCGTGCCCCGAATCGATGTTGATGTGGCCCGCATTCTGCATCCGCACGAACTCGCTGCCCCAGGCGCGCGAATAGGCGCCCGCCAGGCGGATCGGACAGTACGGATCGTTGCTGCTGGCCACCACGATGCTGCGGTACGGCAGCGCGGCGTACGGCACGGGCGCGAAGTCGGACAGCACGGCGCGGCGTTCGGGGTCCGCAGGCGCCACCAGCAGCGCGCCCTGGACGCGGCCAGCGGCTTCGGCCGGCAGGTGCGCCGTGGCGATGCAGCCCAGGCTGTGCGCTGCGATCACCACCGGGCCGGGGCTGTCGAGCACCAGCTTCGCCAGCGTCGACACCCATGCATCGCGCTTGGGCGAGGCCCAATCGTCCTGCACCACCCGCGCCGCGCCGGGGATGCGCTCCTGCCACAGGCTCTGCCAGTGGCCGGGCCCGGAGTCGCGCCAACCTGGCACGATGATGACGCGGGTGTTCATGAGCACTCCCCCAGGCTTCGCGCACTTCGTGTCGCTTCGCCTCCCCCCTCGCCGGGGGCAACACCAGCGGCCCGGCAAAGCCGGTTCCGCGGTGTTCCACGAAGGAGCGTCGATGCTTTCACCGCCTGCTGTTCCGCTCTTACTTGTTCGGCTGCGGCGTGATGCGCAGGTAAGGCTTGACGGCCTTGAAGCCCTTGGGGAAGCGCTGGGCCAGTTCGGCCGGGTCCTGGATGCTCGGGATGATGACCACATCGTCGCCGTCTTTCCAGTTCACGGGCGTGGCCACCTTGTGGCTGTCGGTGAGTTGCAGCGAGTCGATCACGCGCAGGATCTCGTCGAAGTTGCGGCCGGTCGAGGCCGGGTAGGTGATGGTCGCGCGGATGACCTTCTTCGGGTCGATGATGTAGACGCTGCGCACCGTGGCCGTGGCCGAGGCGTTGGGGTGGATCAGGTCGTACAGGTCGGCCACCTTGCGGTCTGCGTCCGCAATGATCGGGAAGTTGACCGTGGTGTTCTGCGTCTCGTTGATGTCGCCGATCCATTCCTTGTGCTTGTCGGCCGGATCGACGCTCAACGCGATGGGCTTCACGCCGCGCTTGGCGAACTCGCCCGACAGCGCCGCGGTCTTGCCGAGTTCGGTGGTGCACACGGGCGTGAAGTCGGCCGGGTGCGAGAAGAACACCACCCACGAATCGCCGGCCCATTGGTAGAAGTCGAGGGGGCCTTCGCTGGAATCCTGGGTGAAATTGGGGGCTGTATCGCCGAGTCGCAGAGTCGCCATGGTCGCTCCTGGGATGGATGGGAGCTTCGGATTGTGCGAACCATTGCTTCAATGCCAAACGAATATCTGCTTGTTTGGATATGGCGTTTTCCGCATAACGAAGACATGGCGGGGGAATTTGGCGCTCATCTTTTCACAGCAAGCCGCGGCCCCCTCAGTACATCCGCATCTCCACGCCCTGCATATGCTCGACGAGGAAATCGATCAGCCGCCGCACTGCCGGCACCAGCGCGCGCCGCGGTGGAAACACCATGTGCGCGATGACCGTCGACGGCCCCCAGTCGCACAACACCTTCACGAGCCGGCCCGCATCGAGATCGGGGCGGCACATGTAGTCGGGCAGCAGCGTGGCGCCGATGCCGGCGAGCGCGGCCGCCTGCAGGGTCGCGATGTCGTCCGCCACGTAGCGCGGCGTGTGCGAATGCAGGTGGATTTCGCCATTCGGGCCTTCGAGGCGCCATTCGCTGCGGCCCTCGCCGTTGGCCGACATCGCCAGCGTCGGCAGCCGCGCCAGGTCGGCCGGCGCCTGGACCGGCCCCTGGCGCTGCATCAGCTCGGGGCTGGCTACCAGCACGCCACGGCTGGTGCCCAGGACTTTGGCCACCAGCGCCGTGCTGTCCTCGATGCTGGGCCGCACGCGCAGCGCGATGTCGATGCCCTCCTCGATCAGGTCCACCGGTCGGTTGATGACCCGCACGTCGACCCGCACCGCCGGGTAGCGCTCCATGAACTGAGGCAGCAGATGGGCGAGCCCGCTGTAGGCGATGGTGACGGGGCAGCTCAGCCGCACCAGCCCGCTCGGCTCGGTCTGCACCTGCGCCACCGCCTCGGCCGCCGCCTGCGCCGCATCACGCATGGCGGACGAATGCCGCAAGTAGATCTCGCCGGCCGGCGTGAGCGACAGGCGCCGCGTGCTGCGCTGCATCAGTTGCACGCCGAGCCGCTCCTCCAGATCCGCCACGCGGCGAGACAGGCGCGATTTGGGAATGCCGAGCGCCCGGCTGGCTGCCGCGAAGCCGCCGCGCTCAGCCACTTCGGCGAAGAAAACCATGTCGTTGAGGTCTTGCATGGCATCGATTGTCCTGCAAACAGGACGATCTAGGCAATTTTTGGCCACTTATCGAAGACTCGATACAAAAATAGAATTCTTCCATCCGCCGGCCACCTTGAGCGCCGACAGCCAACACAGAAAGTGATTGATTGACATGAAGCTGCTCCACATCGACTCCAGCATCCTCGGTACCAACTCCACCTCGCGCCTGCTCTCGGCCGAGGTCGTGACCGCGTGGCGCGCCGCCCACCCCGACACCGCCGTCGAATACCTCGACCTGGCCGTCGACACCCCCTCGCACTTCAGCGCCGATGCGCTGGGCATCAAGACCGGCGTGCAAGCACAGCCCACGGAAGCACAACAGCGTGAAAACGCCCTGTCCGAAAAGCTCGTGAGCCAGTTCCTGGCCTCGGACGTGATCGTCATCGGCACGCCCTTCTACAACTTCTCGATCCCGACGCAACTGAAGGCCTGGATCGACCGCCTCGCGCAGATCGGCCGCACCTTCAAGTACACCGACAAGGGCCCCGTGGGCCTGGCCGGCGGCAAGACCGTCATCGTGGCCTCGACCCGCGGCGGCATCTACTCGACCAGCGAAGGCGGCCAGGCAATGGAACACCAGGAGAGCTACCTCAAGGTGATCTTCGGCTTCTTCGGCATCACCGACGTGCGCTTCGTGCGCGCCGAGGGCGTGGCGATGGGCGACGAAGCCAGGGGCAAGGCCCTGGCCGCGGCCCGCGCCGACATCCTGGTGGCGACGGCCGAAGCCGCGAACCAGCGCGATGCCGCCGTCGCAGCCTGAGTTCGCTCCCGCACCATGAAAAAAGCCGCCCGGCAGGGCGGCTTTTTTCGCTTTGCGCGGAGCAGATCAGATCAGGCTGCGTGGTTCTTGACCCAGGCCACGTACTTGTCCATCCAGCTCTGCAGGAACTTCTTCGAGCCTTCGTTGCCGATGTGGCCCTTGTCGTCGAACAGGTCGTCCTTGGCTTGCAGGAACACTTCGGGCGTGCCCATCGTGGGCACATCGAGGTAGGCCAGGATGTTGCGCAGATGCTGCTGCGCCAGCGCGGTGCCGATGGCACCCACCGAAATGCCGAGCACGCCGGCCGGCTTGCCCGCCCATGCGCTCTGGCCATAGGGGCGCGACGCATGGTCGATGGCGTTCTTCAGCACGCCGGGCACCGAACGGTTGTATTCGGGCGTGACAAACAGCAGGCCCTGAGCCGCCGCGATCTCGGTCTTGATGCGCTTCACCGCCGGCGCCTGGTTGCCGTCGTCGTCCTGGTTGTACAGCGGCAGGTCGTCGATGCGCAGGTTCTCGAAAGTGAAGTCCGCGGGTGCGAGGTGCGCCAGCGCGAGGGCCAGCTTGTGGTTGTACGAATCCTTGCGCAGGCTGCCGACAATGACGGCGATCCGGGTCTGGGCCATGGACGAATCTCCTTGTGTGAGGGGTTGGAATGACGGACACGATTATGCGAAGCGCCCAAGACCTTATCTGGAAAAGCCCATGCGGTGCCGGGCGTACGGCGTCGAATTGAACCGCATTCCGCCAACCCCATCAAGGCGCAGGACGCTCCCGTGACCCGGTCCTCTTCTTCGCACTGCGCCCCCAAGGCGCACGCCTGATGCGGCCCTTTGCCCGCCAGCGACTGCTGGAGAAGGCGACGGCGCAAAGCAGCCTCGCGCGAACGAAGGCATCATCGCTTCCGATCTTTTTTTGGCTCAGGAGCGACACGCGATGAGATTTCTGGTGGTGGGTGCCGGCGCACTCGGTGGTTATTTCGGCGGCCGTCTGCTGGAGGCGGGGCGAGACGTCACCTTCCTGCTGCGCCCGCGCCGTGCGGCACAGCTCGCAAAAACCGGGCTGGTGGTGCAGAGTCCCTTCGGCAACCTGCAGCTGCCCGCACCCAGGCACGTGCTGGCCGACGGCATCGACGGCCCCTACGATGTGGTCGTGGTCGGCAGCAAGGCC
The DNA here is from genome assembly GCF_047304235.1 of Variovorax sp. Varisp36. Taxonomy (NCBI): domain Bacteria; kingdom Pseudomonadati; phylum Pseudomonadota; class Betaproteobacteria; order Burkholderiales; family Comamonadaceae; genus Variovorax; species Variovorax sp. Varisp36. Next base: position 59,183 of record NZ_JBGLYU010000001.1, on the reverse strand, counting down.
TACGACCTCGATTCGACGATGGACTCCTTCGCGCCGGCGGTCGGCCCCGACACCGTGATCCTTCCGCTGCTCAATGGCATGAGCCACCTCGACCGCCTGGCCGAACGCTTCGGCAGCGAGCGTGTGCTGGGCGGCCTGTGCATGATCTCGGCCACGCTCGACGACGAGGGCCACGTGCTGCACCTCAACGACATGCATGGGCTGAGCTACGGCGAACGCGCCGGCGGCCGCTCGGCCCGCGTAGATGCCATCGCGGCACAGTTCGCGGGTGCGAAATTCGATGCCACGGCCAGCGAGAGCATCTCGCAGGACATGTGGGAAAAGTGGGTCTTCATCGCTTCGGCAGCAGGCCTCACGAGCTTGATGCGCGCGTCCATTGGCGACATCGTGAGCGCCGGCGGGCAGGACGTGGCGCTGTCGATCTTCGACGAGTGCTGCGCCATCGCCGCGCACAACGGCTTTGCGCCCCGCCCCGCCGCCGTGCAGCGCGGGCGCGCCATCATGACGGCCGCCGGCTCGCCGATGACGGCGTCGATGTACAAGGACATGGTGCGCGGCGCGGCGGTCGAGGCGGATCACATCGTCGGCGACCTGCTGAGCCGCGCGGCGCCAAGTAATTCACCAGTGCCGACGGTGCTGCGCACCGCATACGTCCACCTCAAGGCCTACGAAGCGCAACGCGCCCGCACGGCGAGCGCCTGAGGCCATGCGCGACGCGCTGGCGTTCCTGCACACGGCACAGGTGCATGTGCCGACCTTCGAGCGGCTGGCGAGCGAGATCGCGCCCGCCCTGCGCGTGCGGCATTCGGTGCGGGAGGACCTGCTGGCCGATGCGCGCGTGGTGGGCCTCGATGACTCGGGGCTCGTGACACGCGTTCACGACGCCATGCGCGAAGCCGCATCCGGCGGTGCTGCGGTCGTCGTCTGCACCTGCTCGACCATTGGCGCCATCGCGGAACGAACAGCTCCGAGCGGCGCGTTCAAGGCCATGCGCATCGATCGCGCCATGGCCGACCGCGCTGTGCGCGCCGGGCCGCGCGTGTTGATCGTGGCGGCGCTCGAAAGCACGCTTGCGCCTACAGAGGCCTTGATTCTCTGCGCTGCGGAGAACGCGAGCGTCACGGTGCAACCAGACGCATTGCTCGTCGAAGAAGCCTGGCCCTATTTCGAAGCCGGCGACGGCACGCGCTACATCGAGGCCCTGGCCCGTTCGATCCGCGCTGCGTCAGGCAGGGCCGACGTCGTCGTGCTGGCACAGGCCTCGATGGCCCCCGTGGCCGCCCTGCTCGCGGACCTCGGCATCGACGTACTCAGCAGCCCCGCACTGGGCGTTGAACGCGCAGTAGCGCTGGCGGCTACTCCGACTTGAGGATCGTCTCCCCCTTCAACATGCCCATGTCCCGGATGTTGAAGCGATGCCGCTTCCAGCCCTCCCAGGTCCGCCGCATGTGCGTGACCGAGATGAAGTAGTACAGAACCTTGAACATGCCGAGCGGCCCCCGCATCGGCGTGCCGCGGTAGATGTCGCCGGCCAGCAGCGACATCAGCCCCTCCTTCACGCGGAAGGGGTTGCCCGGATGCATGAACATGTCGCGGATGGTCGGGTTGGTCACGCGGTAGATGAACCACGAGTACTCGCGCGGGCCCTTGCGCATCATGGCCTCGAAGTCCTTGCGTGCGGCCGCCAGCTCGGTGGGCCGATCGAGCGCCTTTGCCACCAGTTCGGCGCCGTCGAAGGCGCTGTGCATCGCGAGGTACACGCCCGAGGAAAACATCGGGTCGATGAAGGTGAAGGCGTCGCCCAGCAACAGGTAGCGATCGCCCGTGGCATGCGTGCTCGAATACGAAAAATTGCCGGTGGCATGCACCGCATCGTCGACCAGCGTGGCGTTCTTCAGGCGTTCCACCAGCACCGGACAGGTCGCGATGGTGTCGTAGAAGAACTCCTTCAGCGGCTTGTCGCGCGTCTTCAGGTAGTACGGCCAGCACACCGCGCCCACGCTGGTGGTGCCGTCGGCCAGCGGAATGAACCAGAACCAGCCATGCGGAAACCAGCAGATGCTGATGTTGCCTTCCTTCTTACCCTCCAGCCGCTCGGCGTTCGTGAAGTGGCCGAACAGCGCGGTGCTGTTGTGGTCCGGGTTCTTTTCCTTGCAGCGGAATTTGTTGGCCAGCAGCGTGTCGCGGCCGGTGGCATCGACCACGAAGCGGGCGCGCCAGCTGCGGCGTGCGCCGTCGTCCATCTCGGCTCGCACCGTGGCGCCGTCGGCATCGAAGGCCACGTCGCGCACCTTGCAGCCTTCGATCGTCTGCGCGCCGCGCACGGCCGCGTTGCGGAACAGCAGCTCGTCGAGCTCCGAACGGCGCACCTGCCAGGCGGAGTCGAGCGACTTGTCCATCCCTTCGGCAAAGTCCACGTAGCTGCGGTGCTCGTGCTCGGGCGAGACGAACTCAATGCCGAACTTGGGCATGCCGATCTTCTCGACCTGGTCGCGCACGCCGAGCTTGTCGAACAATTCGACGTTCGCGGGCAGCAGCGATTCGCCGATGTGAAAACGCGGATGGTGTTCCTTCTCGACCAGCACCACCTTGCGGCCCTGCTGCGTCAGCAGCGCCGAAATCGTCGACCCGGCGGGGCCGCCGCCGATCACGAACACGTCGCAGGATTCTGGAGAACTGGAAACGCCGGGGGAGGAAACCTGGGGCTGGGACATGCGAAGACAAGCTGCGTTGTTGACAGCGACAGAGCATAGCGCGCTCGCATCGCCCGACGCAAAACGGGCTGGTCGCATGGGTCGGGAGACGGCACACTTGTGCCCCACCATCCCTTGCCCTTGAGGCATTGCACGCCATGTTCCTGCATCGCCTTGCCTTGGCTGCCGCGCTCTGCCTGACTGCCGCATGGAGCCATGCGGCGGGCTTCAGCTTCATCGAAGTCCCGGCCGACAAGGACGGGCCGGCCTTGCGTGGCGCGGTGTGGACACCTTGCGAGACGGCGCCCGGCGAGATCGCGTTCGGACTGATCGCCATTTCGGCCACCAGAGACTGCCCCATCGCCGGCACGAAGCTCCCGCTGGTGCTGATGTCGCACGGCTCGGGTGGCTCGTTCCTGGGTCACCACGACACGGCGGCCGCGCTGGCCGATGCCGGCTTCGTGGTCGCCGCCATCAACCACCCGAACGACAACTTCCAGGATCTCGAGCGCCGGGGCCATCTCTCGACCCTGGCCGCGCGGCCTGTCGACATGCGGCGGCTGGCCGACCACATGCTCGGCGCGTGGCCCGCGCGCGAGAAGCTCGCCGCCGACCAGGTCGGCTTCTTCGGCTTCTCCCGCGGTGGCTTCACCGGCCTCGTGGCGACGGGCGCGGTGCCTGACTTCAGGCTCGGCCTGCGCTTTTGCACGCCGACATCGAAGATTCCGTTCTGCGGACAGATCCAGCGCCAGGAGCTGCCTGCGCCTCCGGTGCGCGATGCGCGCATCAAGGCCGCCGTCATCGTCGATCCGCTGAGCTTCTTCGACGCCGAGGGGTTGAATCAGGTCGCGGTGCCCGTCCAGCTTTGGGCCTCTGCCCGTGGCGGCGACGGGGTGACTCCGGACGACGTGGAAGCCATCCGCCGCAACCTTCCCGTGCCGCCGGACTGGCACGTGGCCGCGAACGCCGGGCACTTCGCGTTTTTGGCGCCCTGCGCGCCCGCCATGGCCAAGGCCCTGCCGGAGATCTGCAACGACGGCGCCGGCTTCGACCGCTCCGCCTTCCATGCGGACTTCAATGCCAGGGTGCTCGCCTTTTTCAGGCAGCACCTCACATCGAAGCCCTGATCCGGCCGCGCTACCGCGTGCGCCGCTGGCCGGCCAGCCGCCGTACCACCGCCACCAGCCGGTCGATTTCGTCGAAGGTGTTGTAGAACGCCAGCGACGGCCGCACTGTGGTCTCGACGCCGAAGCGCCGCAGGATCGGCTGCGCGCAGTGGTGCCCCGTGCGCACCGCAATGCCCTCGTCGTTGAGCGCGTGGCCCACCTCCTCGGTGCTGTAGCCGTCGAGCACGAAGGACATCACGCTGGCCTTGTCGGCCGCCGTGCCGATCAGCCGCACACCCGCAATCGCACCGAGCTGCGCCATGCCGTACAGCAGCAGGTCGTGTTCGTAGCGCGCGATGTTCTCGATACCGACTTTGTTGACATAGTCGATGGCGGCGCCCAGCCCCACGGCATCGGCAATGTTGCCGGTGCCGGCCTCGAACTTGTTCGGGATCGGCTGGAACACGGTCTTCTCGAAGGTCACGTCGGCAATCATGTTGCCGCCGCCCTGCCACGGCGGCATGTCTTCGAGCACCTCGCGCTTGCCCCAGACCACGCCGATGCCGGTGGGGCCGAAGACCTTGTGGCCCGAGAACACGAAGAAGTCGGCTCCGATGTCCTGCACGTCCACGCGCATGTGCGACACCGATTGCGCGCCGTCGACCAGCGCCTTCGCGCCCGCGCGGTGCGCCAGCTCGACGATCTCCTTCACCGGTACCACGGTGCCCAGCGCATTCGAGACCTGCGTGACTGCCACGATCTTCGTGCGGTCGTTCAGCAGCTTGCGGTATTCGTCGAGCAGCACCTGGCCCGAGTCGTCCACCGGGATCACGCGCAGCTTCGCGCCCTTGGCGGCGGCAAGCTGCTGCCACGGCACGATGTTGGCGTGGTGCTCCAGGTTCGACACGATGATCTCGTCGCCCTCGCCCACGTGCTGGCTGCCCCAGCTCTTGGCCACGAGGTTGATGGCCTCGGTGGTGCCGCGCACGAAGATCACCTCTTCGACTTCGGGTGCGTTGATGAAGCGGCGCACCCGTTCGCGCGCGCCTTCGTAGGCGTCGGTCGCGCGCGCGGCCAGCTCATGGGCTGCGCGGTGGATGTTCGAGTTCTCGTGCTCGTAGAAGTACGCGATGCGGTCGATGACCGACTGCGGCTTGTGCGTGGTGGCCGCGTTGTCGAACCACACGAGCTGCTTGCCGTTCACGCGCTCCTGCAGGATCGGGAAGTCGCGTCGCACGGCGTGCACGTCGAACGGCGGATGCTGGCCGCTGCCGGCCAGCGGCACCGCGTCGGGGCCGCGCGGATCGGGCTTGGCCGGCGTGACGAAGCCGTTGGGCAGGCGCACCGCATCGACGAAGTAGAACTGCGCATCGCGTCCGGCCGGCGCCGAAGGCGGGCTCGGTGGCAATGCGGGCTGCGTCGTCGACGCAGCGAGGCCCGCGAACGGATCGTGGATCGCGAAACCGTCACTGGCAACGGCCGTCGGATGTCCGTAGCTGTTGTTCAGGAAGTAGAACGGTGATGCAGAGGCTGCCTGCGGCGACGCAGGCGCCCCCACCTGCTGCGGCACGCCCTGCACCACGCCGCCCGAGCGCGACTCGAAAGCCGGCGCCACCGACAGCACCGTGTCCGGCACGCCGTTGCCCGCCACAGCATGCGGCAGCAGCGCCGGCGCGCGGTTCGCGAGCGAGGGCAGCTGCGTCGGCGATGCCGGCAGCACGTTGGCGCCCGGAATCTGCCCCTGTGGGATCGGCGTGCCCGGCACGCTCGGCCCAAAGCCCGCGGGGCTCACCAGCGGCGAGCCCGGCGGTGCGACGTTGGCGGGAAACTGCGCGCCCGGCGGCGCGGAGAACATGGCGCTGGCCATGCGCGCGAGAACGGCCGGATCGAACGGCGCCTCGCCCGGGAACGTGGGTGTGCTGCTCACCGCGGCTTACTTGTAGGTGTCGGGATAGTCGTGGTACTTGCCGATCTCGACGTCGTCGAGCACGGCCAGCGCGTCGGTGGTCAGCACCGCGAGCGAGCAGTACAGCGAGATCAGGTAAGACGCGATCGCGTGATTGTTGATGCCCATGAAGCGCACCGACAGCCCCGGGCCCTGCTCGCCCGACAGACCCGGCTGGAACAGGCCCACCACGCCCTGGCGCTTGTCGCCCACGCGCAGCAGCAGGATCTTGCTCTTGCCGTCGGCCACCGGCACCTTGTTCGACGGAATCAGCGGAATGCCGCGCCAGGTGATGAACTGCGAACCGAACAGGCTCACAGTCGGCGGCGGCGTGCCGCGGCGCGTGGCTTCGCGCCCGAAAGCGGCGATGGCCAGCGGGTGCGTGAGGAAGAATGCCGGCTCCTTCCACACCTTGGTCAACAGCTCGTCGAGGTCATCAGGCGTGGGCGCACCGGTCAGCGGGAAGATGCGCTGCTCTTCCGTCACTTGCGCCAGCAGGCCGTAGTCAGGGTTGTTGATGAGCTCGCTCTCCTGGTTCTCCTTGATCGTCTCGATCGTGAGGCGCAGCTGCTCCTTGATCTGGTCGTGCGGGCTGCTGTAGAGGTCGGAGATGCGGGTGTGCACGTCGAGCACGGTGCTCACAGCATTGAGGTAGTGCTCGCGCGGGCTTTCTTCGTAGTCGACGAAGGTGCGCGGCAGCTGGTTTTCTTCTTCGCGCGAGGTGCAGGTGACCTTGATCGATTCGGGATTCTTGACCTTGTTCACGCGGTAAATGCCGGCCTCCACCGGCACCCATTGCAGCAGGTGCGTCAGCCAGCGCGGGCTGATGGTTTCGAGCTGGGGGACTGTCTTGGTGGCATTGGCCAGCTGGCGTGCGGCGTTGTCGCCAAGGGCGGTGATACCACCGACTGTTGCGCTCATGAATCAAGGCTCCGTGTTGAGAAGAAAGTGGCCGCCAGTGTCCGGTAGCCACGGGTTTTCCCTCAACAGGCTATAGCCGCCAAGTTGATCCTTCGCGCAAGACGCGATTGTTCCAACTGCTCGCAGCGCATGAGCAGGCCGACCATGTTGATGCCGAGCGCGGTGGCCAGCTTCTGCGCGGTAACGATCGACGGGATGACGCGGCCGCGTTCGATCTCGCCCACGTAGGAGCGGTTCAGATCGGAGCGCTCGGCCAGCTCCTCCTGCGACCAGCCCTCGCCTTCGCGCAGCTGGCGGATGGTCACGCCGAAGTCTTCGACGAATGCTTTCATGCGCCACCCTTCGGTGCGTTCTGCAGGCTGGCCTGCGTGACGCTCGCACCCGGTTTCACGTCGTCGGTGATCCAGACGTTGCCGCCGATGACCGCGCCCTTGCCAAGCGTGACGCGGCCGAGAATGGTCGCGCCCGCGTAGATGACCACGTCGTCTTCCACCACCGGATGCCGCGGCAGCCCCTTCTGCAGGTTGCCCTCGGTGTCGATCGGAAAACGCTTGGCACCGAGCGTCACGGCCTGGTACAGCCGCACACGCTTGCCGATGACCGCCGTCTCGCCGATCACGACGCCAGTGCCGTGGTCGATGAAGAAGCCCGCGTCGATCTGCGCGCCCGGGTGGATGTCGATGCCCGTCTGCCCGTGCGCCAACTCGGCCACGATGCGTGCCAGCAGCGGCAGGCCGAGCTTGTAGAGTTCGTGCGCAAGGCGATGGTGGATCATCGCGAGCACGCCGGGGTAGCACAGCAGCACCTCGTCGACGCTGCGCGCAGCCGGGTCGCCCTGGTAGGCCGCGAGCACGTCGCTGTCGAGCAGGCGGCGCAGTCCAGGCAGTGCGTTCGCGAACCGGCGCACGGCCTCGGTGGCGATGTCATCGACCTCGTGCGCGGGGCGCGGCTCGTGGCGCGCGTTGTAGTTGAGTTCAAGCCGTGCCTGCGCCAGCAGCGCCTGCAGCGCCGCATCGAGTGTGTGGCCGACGTAGAAGTCTTCACTCTCGTGGCGCAGGTCCGGCGGGCCCAGCCGCATCGGAAAGAGCGCGCCTTTCAGCGACTCGACGGTCTGCGCAAGCGCATCGCGCGACGGAAACTCGCGTGCGCCGGGCTCGCGCGAGCGGCGCTGCGAGTCGCGCCACTCGTCGCGCACGCTGTGCAGCGCACGCACGATGTCGCTCACTTCGAAATGGGCCATGTGTGTTTCTCCCTGGAAGATGTGCCTGGTGCGCTCAGTCCTGCACCCACGGCAGGCCGTGGAAGCGCCAACCGTCGGAGCCGCCGCGATGCTGCTGCGCATCGATCTCGCCCTCGAAGCCTTCGAGCACGTTGAACACCTGCGTGAAACCCGCCTTGGCAGCGGCCTCGGCCGCCAGCGCGGACCGCTTGCCGCTGCGGCACAACAGCAGCACCACGGCCTCCTTGCCGCCGTCCTTCGCAAGCCTGGCTTCGAGTTCGCGCACGAAGCGGGGGTTGCGCGTGAGCGCCGTACCGGTGGCCCACGCCACGTGCAGGCTCTCGGGCACATGGCCGACGAACTTGCGTTCTTCACCCGAGCGCACATCGACCAGCACGGCCAGGCCCTTCTGCACCAACTCCCAGGCCACCGGTGGCGTCACGCCGCCGGCGTAAGGTAAATTGCTTTCGGTGGCCTTGGCGCGCGCCTGTTCCAGTGCTTCGGGCAAGACGAGTTCTTCAACTTCCACTGACATGCTGTGCGGCTCCTGTTATGCGTTGGATTCGCCTTGATGGCGATGGCCACCACTGTAGGAGCCCGGGGCGCAAGCTCAAACAACCGAAAAGTCGGTTCCTAACAACCAGACGTTGTATAGCCGCATGTCAGGCAGCGGCTCCCGCGGTGGCGGCGCGCACGGCCGGCGCGGTCTGATCCACGCTCTGCTTTCAGGAACACCGCCAGGTTCGAGTTGGGCGTTCGCCTCGAAGATGTTGATCCTCCCTGTGGGCTCAACTCCGATGACGATGATCTTTCCATTTCTGAAAGTCACGGAAGCGTCACCTGAACACGACATCGGAGCAATCCAGGAGATCCTTGTTCTCCCACACAGACCCACTGGAGGGTTCGACGACTTCGATCTTCTTTACTGAATCAAGCGAATACCGCTTGTCAGCCGCGTGGACCAGGGCGCCTGTTGCAGCTGCAACCAACGCCGCCATGCCCCGCAGATCGCTGCAAGCACACACCCTCGAAAACGAAAAAACCCGGCGCCAAAGCGGCGCCGGGTCATCGCAGATGCCCGAGGGTCCGTCAGAGCTTCGCGATCGAAACCTCGGTCGACTTCACGAGCGCGACCACGTCGGAGCCCACCTTCAGCTGCAGCTCGTCGACCGAGCGCGTGGTGATGACCGAGGTGACGATGCCCCAGGCGGTCTCGACGTCGACTTCGGAGACGACGTCGCCGCGGATGATCTCGCGGACCTTGCCCTTGAACTGGTTGCGCACGTTGATGGCTTGGATGGACATGATATTTCTTTCTCTTTCAGGTTGAAGGAATGATCGGGATGGGTAAAACAGGAGCGATGCGATCACCTGGCTGCGGCCAAGGCCTGTTCGAGGTCGGCGATCAGGTCGTCGATGTGCTCGATGCCGACCGACAGGCGAACTGTGTCCTCCGTGACGCCGGCCTTGGCAAGCTCTTCGGGCGACAACTGCCGGTGCGTGGTCGATGCGGGGTGCGTGGCCAGCGAGCGCACGTCGCCGATGTTCACGAGGCGCGTGAAGAGCTTCAGCGCATCGAGGAACTTCGCCCCGCCCTCGCGACCGGCGCCGATGCCGAAGGTCAGCACGCCGCTGGAACGGCCGCCGAAGTACTTCTTCGCCAGCGCATGATCGGCATGGTCTTCGAGCGCCGCGTAGTTCACCCAGTTGACGGCCTTGCTCTGCTTGAGGTGCTGCGCCACCGCCAGTGCATTGCTGCTGATGCGGTCCATGCGCAGCGCCAGCGTCTCGATGCCCTGCAGGATCAGGAAGGCGTTGAACGGCGAGATGGCCGCGCCCGTGTTGCGCAGCGGCACCACGCGTGCGCGGCCGATGTAGGCGGCCGCGCCCAGCGCCTCGGTGTAGACCACGCCGTGATAGCTCACGTCGGGTTCGTTCAAGCGCCTGAAGCGCTGCTTGTGCTCCGCCCACGGGAACTTGCCCGAATCGACGATGGCGCCGCCGATGCTGGTGCCGTGGCCCCCCAGGTACTTGGTGAGCGAATGCACCACGATGTCGGCGCCGTGCTCGATGGGCCGGCTCAGGTACGGCGACGGCACCGTGTTGTCGACGATCAGCGGCACGCCGTGGCGGTGCGCGATCTCGGCGATGGCCGCGATGTCGGTCACGTTGCCGGCCGGGTTGCCCAACGATTCGACGAACACCGCCTTGGTCTTCTCGTCGAACAGCTTATCGAAACTCGACGGATCGCGGTGGTCCGCGAAGCGCGTGGTGATGCCGAATTGCGGCAGCGTGTGGGCGAACAGGTTGTAGGTGCCGCCATACAGCGCGGTGCTGCTGATGATGTTGTCGCCCGCCTCCGCGATGGTCTGGATCGCATAGGTCACGGCCGCCTGGCCCGAGGCCAGCGCGAGCGCGGCGATGCCGCCTTCCAGCGCGGCCACGCGCTGCTCAAGCACATCCTGCGTCGGGTTGTTGATGCGGGTGTAGATGTTGCCCGGCACCTTCAGGTCGAACAGGTCGGCGCCGTGCTGCGCGCTGTCGAAGGCGTAGGCCACCGTCTGGTAGATCGGCGGCGCCACGGCGCGGGTGGTCGGCTCGGGCGAATAGCCGGCGTGCACCGACAGGGTTTCGAATTTCCAGTTCTGCGACATGCGGATCACCTTTCAGAGTTGAAGGAAAAAGCGAGCTGGCGGATTGAATTCATCCAGGAATACCGCGGAACCGGCTCTGCCGGGCCGCTGGTATTGCCCCCAGCGAGGGGGTTGGCGGCCACACGAAGTGGGCAAGCCTGGGGGGTGAACATCAAATTGCCCAGCGCAGGGCATGGGCCGGGGGCGTAAGCCAACTGGCATCGGTGCTTTGCGCGTCGGTCTCTTCGGACTTCTGCAGCACCCTGTCGAGGATTCGTTTTTCAATCGCCGCAAAGGCAGGGTCGCCCTGCGAGCGCGGACGGGCCAGCGCGATGTTCTCGTCGAGTGCGATCCGGCCGTCTTCGATCAGGATCACGCGATCGGCCAGCGCAACGGCTTCCTGCACGTCGTGCGTCACCAGCAGCGCGGTGAAGCGGTGGTGCTGCCACAGGTTCTCGATGAGGCGGTGCATCTCGATGCGCGTCAACGCATCCAGCGCGCCCAGCGGCTCGTCGAGCAGCAGCAGGCGCGGGTGGTGCACCAGCGCGCGCGCCAGTGCCACACGCTGGCGCTGCCCGCCCGACAGGCGTGCAGGCCATTCGTTCTCACGGTCGGCCAACCCGACTTGCGCGAGCACTTCCTTGCCGCGCGCCTTCGCATCGTTCGACAGGCCCAGCGTCACGTTGTCGAGCACGCGGCGCCAGGGAAGAAGGCGCGCCTCCTGGAACATGATGCGGGTGTCGTCGTGCAGCCCGTTCACGGCCTTGCCGTCGGTGTAGAGCCCGCCAGAGCTCGGCTCCTCCAGGCCCGCGACGAGCCGCAGCAGCGTGCTCTTGCCGCAGCCGCTGCGCCCGACGATGGCGATGAACTGGCCCGGCTCGATGGTCAACCGGGTGTTGCGCAGCACTTCGCGCGCGCCATAGCGCTTGTGCAGGCCGCGCGCTTCGAGGCGCACGCCGCCGGCGATGGCCTGGGATTGGATGTCTTTCAGAACGGCACTCATGGGTCAGGCTCCAGGCTTGAACAGCGCCACATTCAGCGCATCGATCTTTCGGGGCAGCAGCTTTTCGGCGAAAAAGGCGTCGGCGATACGCTGCTGTTCGACCAGACCCTCGGGCGCCACCGGGCGCACCGCGTAGCTGCGGCGGGCGTTGGCCTGTTCGATGGTCGCGGCGTCGAGGCCCCACACCGGGGACAGCAATGCGGCCGCCTCCTTCGGGTTCTGCTTGACCCACCGGCCGGTCTTCTCCAGTTCGGCATAGACCACGCGCAGCACGTCGGGTCGCGCCTTCGCGAATCTGGTGCGCGCCAGGTAGTAGCGCTGGTACGACGCGATGCCCGTGCCGTCGGCCAACACGCGCACCTTCGACTGGCGCTGCGCGGCGGCGAGGAACGGATCCCACACCACCCAGGCGTCGATCGCGCCCTTCTCGAAGGCTGCGCGGCCGTCGGCAGGCGTGAGGTAGGCGGGCTCGATGTCCTTGAACGACAGACCGGCATTGTCGAGCGCGGCGATCAGCAGGTAGTGCGCACCAGCCGCCTTGGCAAAACCGACCTTCTTGCCCTTCAGGTCGGCCACGATCTTGAGCGGCGAATCTTCACGCACGACGATGGCCTGCGCGGCGGGCGACGGCGCTTCCTGCGCGATGAAGGTCAGGTCGGCGCCTGCCGCCTGTGCGAACACGGGCACGGTGTCGGCCACGTCGGCGCTGATATCGAGGTTGTCGAGGTTCAGCGCTTCGAGCAGCGGCAGGCCGCTGGTGAACTCGTGCCAGCTCAGCGCGGCTTTGAGCGGCGCGAGCTGCTTCTCGAGCGCGCCCTGTGCCTTGAGCACGGCGATCAACGTCGACGACTTCTGGTAGCCGAGCCGCACGATGACCGGCCGCGCGGCCACGCCCTGTGCAAGCACCGTGTTGGCCCCCATTGCGCCCAGCGTGGCGATGGCCGCGCGTCGGGAGATGATGGACGAATGTGTCATGCCTCGGCCCTCATTTCGCCTTCTTCTGGTAGCCGGGGTGCCAGCGCAGCCACCATTGCTCCAGCCCGCGCGCGAACAGGTCGGCCAGCTTGCCGAGCAGCGCGTACAGCAGGATGCCCACCAGCACGATGTCGGTCTGCAGAAACTCGCGGGCGTTCATCGTGAGGTAGCCGATACCGGCCTGCGCCGAGATGGTCTCGGCCACGATCAGGATCACCCACATCAGGCCGAGCGAGAAGCGCAGACCCACCAGGATCGACGACAGCGCCCCCGGCAGGATCACCTCGCGGTACAGCTGCCATCGCGACAGGCCATAGGTGCGGCCCATCTCGATCAGCTGCGGATCGACGTTGCGGATGCCGTGGAAGGTGTTGAGATAGATCGGGAAGAACACCGACACCGAGATCAGGAACAGCTTGGCCGATTCGTCGATGCCGAACCACAGGATCACCAGCGGGATCAGCGCGAGCGCCGGAATGTTGCGCACCATCTGGATGGTGGAGTCGAGCAGCGTCTCGGCGAACTTCACCGAGCCCGTCAGCAGGCCCAGCGCGAGCCCTGCCCCGCCGCCGATGGCGAGCCCCGCCAGCGCGCGGCCCGCGCTGACCTTCACGTGTGTCCACAGCTCGCCCGAGGCCGTGAGCGTCCATGCGGCCTTGACCACGTCGACCGGCGCCGGCAGCACGCGGGTGCTGAGCCAGCCCAGCGACGACGCGATCTGCCAGAACACGATGAGCCCGACGGGCACGAGCCACGGCACCAGCCGCTTCGCGACGTTGACGGCGAACCCTGCGAGCGTGCTGCCGGTGTTTTCCACCGGCGCCACGGCCGGCAGCTCCTGAACTTGTTCGGTCATGTGATTCCCTCTTTTCAAGAAACACCGTGGAGCCGGCTTTGCCGGGCCGCTGGTGTTGCCCCCTGCAAGGGGGTTGGCGAAGCGACACGAAGTGCGCGAAGACTGGGGATGTGCGTCATTTCTAGCTTTGGGAAGCGAGGCGCGAGGGCGCGTCGAGATTGGCAACGACTTCGCCGAACGGGCCGCTCAGCGAGCCGCCGGCCAGCTGCGTCTTCGCCTTGCGCGAGAGCAGCGGGAACACCAGCTCGGCGAAGCGGTAAGCCTCTTCGAGGTGCGGATAGCCCGAGAAAATGAACTTGTCGAGGCCGAGCGCTGCGTACTCCTCGATGCGCGCCGCGACGGTCTTCGGGTCGCCCACCAGCGCGGTGCCGGCGCCACCGCGCACGAGGCCCACGCCGGCCCAGAGGTTGGGCGAAATCTCCAGTTCTGCACGCGAGCGCCTGGCGCCGCCCGCATGCAGCGCGGCCATGCGGCGCTGGCCTTCGGAGTCCATGCGCGCAAAGGCGGCCTGGGCGCGAATGACCGTCTCGTCGTCGACGCGGCTGATCAGTTCCTCGGCAGCCTTCCATGCGGCGTCTTCGGTCTCGCGCACGATCACGTGCAGGCGAATGCCGAACTCCACCGTCCGCCCTTTGCGCGCGGCACGGTTGCGCACGTCGGCGATCTTCCTGGCCACCTCCGCGGGCGGTTCGCCCCATGTGAGATAGGCATCGACCTGCTCGGCCGCAAGCTCGTGCGCGGCGGCCGACGAGCCGCCGAACCACACCGGTGGATGAGGGTTCTGCACCGGCGGATAGAGCAGCTTCGCGCCCTTCACGCTCAGGTGCCGGCCCTCGTAGTCGAAGGCCTGCCCGCCGTGGCTGCGCGCAAGAATCTCGCGCCAGATGCGGATGAACTCGGCCGACTGCTCGTAGCGCGATGCATGGTCGAGGTAGACACCATCGCCTTCGAGCTCGGTCTGGTCGCCGCCGGTCACGAGGTTCACGAGCACACGCCCGCCCGAGAGCCGGTCGAAGGTCGCGGCCATGCGCGCGGCCAGGCTGGGCTGATGCAGGCCGGGGCGCACCGCGACCAGGAACTTGAGCTTCTTCGTCGAGCCGATCAGGCTGGAGGCGATGACCCAAGGGTCTTCGCACGAACGGCCCGTCGGGATCAGCACGCCTTCGTAGCCGAGGTTGTCGGCCGCGCCGGCAATCTGCTGCAGGTAGGCCAGGTCGACGGGGCGCGCGCCTTCGCTCGTGCCGAGGTAGCGGCTGTCGCCGTGCGTGGGGAGGAACCAGAAGATCTGCATCACGCGATCCCCGCGCCGGCGGCTTCGAGCACGTTGATCTTTTTGGGGATCAGCTTCAGCGCGAAGAAGGTGTCCGCAATTTTTTGCTGCTCGCCCAGGATGGCCTTGGTGATGGGCGAGGTGCCGAAGGCCGTGCGGCCCTGCGCGAGGTCGGCCACCGGCTTGGGCAGGCCCCAGAGCGCGGCCAGCTCGGTGGCCAGTTCGTCCTTGTGGGCGGCGCCCCAGGTGTCGACCTTGTTGACTTCCTCGATCGCGATCGCGAGCACGTCGGCGTTCTTCGCGACGTAGTCGAGCGACGAGAAGTAGTAGCCGCGGTTGCCGACCACGCCGGTGGCGTCGGCCAGGATGCGCGCGTCGAGCGACTTCTGGGCCGCGGCCAGGAACGGATCCCAGATGACCCATGCGTCGACCGAGCCCTTCTCGAACGCGGCGCGCGCATCGGCCGGCGGCAGGTAGACCAGGTTGAGGTCCGCGTATGCGAGGCCGTGCTTTTCGGCCAGCTTGACGATGAAGTAGTGAACGTTCGAGCCCTTGTTGAGCACGATCTTCCTGCCCTTCAGATCCGCCACGGTCTTGATGGCGGAGCCCTTGGGCACCAGCACCGCCTCGGCCTGCGGACGCGGCACCGTCGCACCCACGTAGGCCAGCGGCGCACCGGCGGCCTGCGCGAAGATGGGCGGCGCCTCGCCCACGTCGCCGAAATCGATCGAGCCGACGTTCAGTGCTTCGAGCTGCACGGGGCCGGCCGTGAACTCGGTCCACTTCACGCTCACGCCGAGCGGTGCCAGGCGCTTCTCGAGCGTGCCGCGGCCCTTGAGCAACGTGAGATAGCCCTTCTGGTGGCCGATGCGGAACTGGCGCGCGGGCGCCTGCGCCAATGCGGCGAACGAGGAAGGCAGCGCGATGGCGGCGGCAGCGCCCTGGATCAGGCGGCGGCGGGGAGCAGAAATCTGTTGTGTCATGGCAAGGCTTGTGTGGAATGCGCCGCGCTCAGGCGGCGGCAATGAAGCTCACGATCAGCGCGATGGCGCTGACGACGACGACGCTCACGGCGAGATCGCCCAGCGCGTGCCAGAGGGAGCGCGGCGTCGTGTCGAGCACGGAGTCTTCGGTGGCAACGGGGTTCATGCGGAGATTCCTTGGTGTTGCAAAACGTCGGGCAAAGGCTGTCCCGCACCGCGCGCAGGCGGTTCTCAAAACAGCGGGAATGAAGGGTGAGGTCGAGAAGCCGGACTCGCGACGAGTCCGCGCTTTCAGACGCTACATCGCACTCGGGAGAACGGCACCGGCTCGAAGCCGTGGGTCGCGGGCAGCTTCAGGCCTTCCGTGGCCAGCACCTCTGTGGCCTCGTTGAGCCGTTCGGCCAGGTCGGGGTGCACCTGGTAGGCGTTCTCGGGCGTCAGCGCAATCTGCGATTCGCTGGCGTAGACGCCCGGCAGGATGTGACGCGCCGCCAGCGACTGCAGCACGGGCCGCAATGCGTAGTCGAGCGCGAGCATGTGGTGCGGGCTGCCGCCAGTGGCCAGCGGCAGCACCGTCTTGCCCTTGAGCGCGTTCTGCGAGAGCAGGTCGAGGAAGACCTTGAGCACACCGCTGTAGGCCGCCTTGTAGACCGGCGTGGCCACCACGACAACGCGGGCCTCGGCCACCTTGGCAATCGCGTTCACGATGGCCGGATGGTTCCAGTCGGCCAGCAGCAGCGCCTGCGCCGGCAACTCGCGGATGGCGAGCCGCTCGATCCGCGCATGGCGCTGGGCCAGGCGCTCGCCCACCGCGTCGAGCAACGCGGTAGAGCGGGACGGGGTCGAGGGACTGCCGGCAATCAGGAGAACGGACACGGGAAGCTTTCGTTTTTGATCTTCGGAAATTCAGGGCGAGCCGGGCTACGGCACTCGTCGAACGGCGCCCTGCACTGCCGGCTTGGCAGCGGGTTGGCTTCTTACTTCTGCCTGGTCGTATAGATCTGGTCGAAGGAGCCGCCGTCAGCGAAATGCTCCTTGTCGGCTTTCGCCCAGCCACCGAAGGCCTGGTCGATGGTCACCAGCGTGAGCTTGGGGAACTGCTTGTCGTACTTGGCCTTCGCCTTGTCCGACGTCGGGCGGTAGAAGTTGCGGCCGGCGATGTCCTGGCCTTCGTCGGAGTAAAGGTATTTCAGGTATTCCTCGGCCACGGCACGCGTGCCCTTCTTGTCGACGACCTTGTCGACCACCGACACGCTGGGCTCGGCCAGGATGGAGATCGACGGCACGACGATCTCGAACTTCTCGGGGCCGAATTCCTTCAGCGCCAGGAAGGCTTCGTTTTCCCAGGCCAGCAGCACGTCGCCCACGCCGCGCTGCACGAAGGTAATGGTCGAGCCGCGCGCACCGGTGTCGAGCACAGGCACGTTCTTGAACAGGCTGCCGATGTATTCCTTGGCCTTGGCGTCGCTGCCGTACTTGCGCTTGGCGAACTCCCATGCCGCCAGGTAGTTCCAGCGGGCGCCGCCCGAGGTCTTGGGGTTGGGGGTGATCACCTGTACGCCGGGCTTGATCAGGTCGTCCCAGTCCTTCAGGCCCTTGGGGTTGCCCTTCTTCACCAGGAACACGATGGTCGAGGTATAGGGAGCCGAGTTGTGCGGCAGGCGCTTCTGCCAGTCCGCGTTGACGAGGCCGCCATGCTTGACGATGGCATCGATGTCGCCGCCCAGCGCCAGCGTGGCCACGTCGGCGTCGATGCCGTCGATGATCGAGCGTGCCTGCTTGCCCGAGCCGCCGTGCGACTGCTTGACCGACACATCCTGGCCGGTCTTGGCCTTCCAGTACTTGGCGAAGGCCTGGTTGTAGTCCACGTAGAGCTCGCGCGTCGGGTCGTACGACACGTTCAGCAGCGTCACCGGACCCTTGGCCGCGGCAGGAACCTGCTGCGTGAACGCCGGCAACGCCGACAGGGCCATGGCACCGGCCGCACCGGCACCCAGGGAAAGCTTGATAAAGTCGCGGCGAAGGCTCATGGTGTCTTGCTCTAAAAAGGCATATCAATGAAGCTGCGTATTCTCAATACGACATATAGAAACTGGAACAACCAAGTTTTCAGTTCTAAATAGCCAAATCAACTAAGCACCCGCTTTCCCCACTTTTCCCGTTCAAAGGCAATCGAAATGGCACGCATGGTTCAGTGCATCAAGCTCGGCAAAGAGGCCGAAGGGCTCGACTTCCCGCCCTACCCAGGCGATCTGGGCAAGCGCCTGTGGGAAAACGTCAGCAAGGAAGCCTGGGCCGCCTGGCTCAAGCAGCAGACCATGCTGGTCAATGAAAACCGGCTGAACCTGGCCGACCTGCGCGCCCGCCAGTACCTGGCGCGGCAGATGGAAAAGCATTTCTTCGGCGAAGGCGCCGACGTGGCCCAGGGTTACGTACCCCCTTCCGGAAGCTGATCGCCGCCGCTGCGTCGTGAACGCAGAACCGGTGGCCTGGCGCGCCGACGGCGTGCCCCGGAGCGAACGCTTCGACGACATCTACCACACCGAAACCGGGGCCCTGGCGCAATCGCGCCATGTGTTCCTGGGTGGCTGTGGCCTGCCCGAAGCCTGGGCCGGACAGCCGCAATGGCTGATTCTCGAAACCGGCTTCGGGCTGGGCCTCAATTTCCTGACAACCTGGCAGGCGTGGCGCTCGGATTCGGCGCGGCCGCGCATGCTGCACTTCGTCTCGGTCGAGGCGCATCCGGTTTCACCCGACGATCTGCTGCGCGCGGCCGGCGCGTATCCCGAACTGGCGTCCCTCGCCGGCGAACTGGCTGCGCAGTGGCATGGGCTGCTGCCCGGCTTTCACCGGCTGGCGTTCGATGAGGGCCGCGTGCTGCTCACCCTCTGCATCGGCGACGTGCAGCCGATGCTGCGCGCTCAGCGCTTCGAGGCCGACAGCATCTTTCTGGACGGCTTCAGCCCGCAGCAGAACCCTGCAATGTGGTCGGAAGACACGCTCAAAGCGGTGTCTCGCTTCGCGCGGCAGGGCACGCGCATCGCCACCTGGACCATCGCACGGGCGGTGCGTGATGCGCTCGTGCAGTTCGGGTTCACGGTCGAGAAGCGCCAGGGCCTGCCGCCCAAGCGCGATTGCCTGCACGGCGTGTTCGCGCCCGCCTGGACGGTGCGCCGCCGCGGCCCCATGCCCGAGCGAATCGGCACGCCAGACCATTGCGCCGTCATTGGTGCCGGGCTTGCGGGCGCGGCCGTGGCGGCCAGCCTGGCGCGGCGCGGCTGGCAGGTCACGGTGCTGGATGCCGCCGAGCGGCCCGCATCAGGCGCTTCGGGGCTGCCCGTGGGCATGCTGGCGCCGCACGTGTCGCCTGACGACTCCCTGCTCTCGCGCCTCACGCGTGCCGGCATCCGCGCCACGTGGATCGAGCTGACGCGGCTGCTCGAAGAAGGCCGCGACTGGCGCGCCAGCGGTGTGCTGGAGCGCCGGCCCGATGGCGATGTGCGCGTTCCGGCCGGCTGGAACGACGACGGGCCCAACGAATCGTGGCCCGCGAATGGGGCGCAGTTGGCGGCGGTTGGCCTGCCGGTCGATGTGCCCGCCCTCTGGCACGCACGCGCCGCCTGGGTGCGGCCGCACCGGCTGATCGCCGCATGGCTGCGCCAGCCGGGCGTCGAGTTTCGCGGCGGATGCCAGGTGGCACGCTTGGAGCGCCGTGCGAACAGCTGGCAATTGTTCGACCCGGCCGGTGAGTTGCTGACAGACGCCGACCGCGTGGTCATTTGCGCAGGCTTCGAATCGGGCCGCTTCGCCCCCAAGCTGCCCCTGCAGCCGGTGCGCGGCCAGGTCGCCTGGGGCTACATGGCCGACGGCATCGAATTGCCCGCCACACCCCTGAACGGCGACGGCCATCTGGTCGCACGCGTGCCCGATGCCGAAGGCACCCCGATCTGGCTGGCCGGCGCGACCTTCGACCGCGACAGCACGGACCTCGCCCCGACCGCGGCCGACAGCGACTCCAACCGGGAGCGCCTTGCGCGGCTGCACCCGGCGTCGGCCGCTGCGCTGGCTCCTTCGTTCGCGCACGGCAAGGTCCGCAGCTGGGTTGGCATCCGCTGTGCTTCGGGCGACCGGCGCCCGCTGGTCGGCCCGATCGGCGCGGAAGCACCGGGCCTCTGGGCCTGCACCGCATTGGGTTCGCGCGGCCTGAGCTTCGCTGCGCTGTGCGCCGAACTG
Organism: Variovorax sp. Varisp36; assembly: GCF_047304235.1. Taxonomy (NCBI): domain Bacteria; kingdom Pseudomonadati; phylum Pseudomonadota; class Betaproteobacteria; order Burkholderiales; family Comamonadaceae; genus Variovorax; species Variovorax sp. Varisp36. Next base: position 39,346 of record NZ_JBGLYU010000001.1, on the reverse strand, counting down.
CTGGCTGCGCAGTGGCATGCCGAGCCGCTGCCCCTGCCGGCCACGCTGGCCAAGGCGCTTGGAACGCAGCGGCTCTAGCCAGCGCCCTGCCCCGAAACTGCCCGCGGTGGTCGATCCGGCAGTCCCCATAGGTGCGCCGATTTTGTGGCATACGCCAGCGCAATCACCGCTTTGCCACGCGAACGCGTGAGAATGCGGCGCATGGCCATCCAGTACGACATCAAGCACACCACCGTCTACCGCTACAAGAAGCCGGTCACCTTCGGCCAGCACCGTGTGATGTTCCGCCCGCGCGACAGCCATGACCTGCGCGTGCTGGCCACCGACCTGCAGGTGAGCCCGCAGGCCTTCACCCGGCTCATTCAAGATCCGCATTCCAACTCCGTGGCGCTGGTGCAGCCGATGGGCGAGGCGACCGAGTTGCGCATCGTCTGCTCGTTCACCATCGAGCAGGTGCCGGCGCAGCAGGACCAGCTGGCGCTCGACCCGGCCGCCGAATTCCTGCCCTTTGCCTACTCGGTGCAGGAGCGTCTCGACCTCGAGCACTACCTGCGCCCGCACCACGACGACGACGCCCAGGGCACGCTGATCCGCTGGGCCCACCAGTTCCTGCACACCGACAAGCCCAACAGCACGCGCGAGGTGCTCGCACGCATGAACGCGCACATCGGCCAGAGTCTCGAATACAAGGCACGCGACGAGGAAGGCACGCAAACGCCGCTCGTCACGCTGGCGCTCGGCAGCGGCAGTTGCCGCGACTACGCGCTGCTGATGATGGAAGCCGCGCGGCGCCTGGGCATCGCGACGCGTTTCGTCTCGGGCTACATCTATGACGCCGCGCTCGACAACGCCGCGCAGGCCCAGGGCGAATCGATGACCGGCGCCGGCACCACGCATGCCTGGCTGCAGGCCTACCTGCCGGGCATCGGCTGGCTGGCCTTCGACCCGACCAACAATCTGATGGGCAGCGGCCAACTGATCCGCGTGGGCGTCACGCGCGACCCGGCGCAGGCGGCGCCGATCTCGGGCAGCTGGTATGGGGATGCCGAGGCCTATGAGGGCCTCGAAGCGACGGTGGTCGTCACGCGCCGCAAGAACTGAACGGGCATCGCCGGGGGCCGCCGGCGCTTGGGCCTCAGCCCCCCGCCGCCCCGCCCAACTGGAACCGGAACACCGCGCCCTTGTCGGGCTGCTGCACCAGCCGGATGTCGCTGCCGTGCAGCTGCAGGATTCGCTTCACGATCACGAGGCCCAGCCCGCCGCTGCTGGCGCTGTCGGTGCGCGAACCGTTCATGAACACCGGGCGCATGAACAGGGCCTTCTGCAGTTCACCCGGAATGCCCGGGCCCGTGTCGCTCACCTGCACCGTCACGCCCGCGTTCTCCGCCCGCAGCTGCACCACGATCTCGCCGCCCTCGGGCGTGTGGCGGATGGCGTTGTCCAACAGGTTGGTCAGCACGCGCTCGATCATCCCGAGGTCGGCCGACACCACCGGCAGGCCCGGTGCGATGTCGGGCTCGAGGCGTTGATGGCGCGCTTCGGCCGCCAGCTCGAACTTCTGGAACACGTCCTGCACGAGGTCGGCCAGCGCGAAGTTCTCTTTCTCGGGCTTGACCACGCCGTATTCGAGCCGCGCCAGCTCGAACACCTCTTGCGCGAGCCGGCCGACCTTGCGGCTCTGGCCGAGCGCGATCTCCAGGTAGCGCCGTCGCTCCGACTCGTCGAGCGTGCCCGCCTTGAGCAGCAGGGTCTCGAGGTAGCCATGCAACGAAGTGAGCGGCGTGCGAAGGTCGTGCGAGATGTTGGCGAACAGCTCGCGGCGCTGCTGGTCCTGCAGCGTGAGCTCGCGCCATTGCTCGGCGATGCGGCGCGTCATCTGCGTGAAGGCCTGGCCCAGCTGGGCGATTTCGTCAGTGCCGTGGGAGAGGCGCTCCAGCGTGGGCGCTTCGCTTTCGAGTGAAGCGATGCCCTCGGTCTCGAAGCGCTTCACCGCCGCCGTCAGCTCGCGCAACGGCCGCGTGATGAGGCGAAAGGCCGCGAGGCCCGCGAGCAGCCCGAGCAGCGCCACCAGCCCCATCGACCACAGCGTGGTGCGCAGCACGTTGTCGGCGCCCACGTTGGCGACCAGCGCGTCGTGGTCCTCGCCCTGCAGCACCACGTAGACGTAACCCGCATCGCGCCCGCCCATGCGCAGCGGCGCGGCGCTGAATACCTTGGAGGTTGTGAGGCTGCGCGGGTCGTCGCCCGCGATCGGCAGTGGCGCGCCCGACAGCAGCTTGCGGATCGGCCCCAGCGCGACCCTGTCGCGCTTCAGGTGCCCGGGCGGTGCGGCCTGCGCCTCGATGCGGCCGTCGAGCCCCAGCAGGTAGACCTCCACGCTCGGGTTGACGGCCATCAGCTTGTCGAACAGGTCCTTTACCGCTTCCTGGTCGAGGCCGCCCGGCTTCATCAGCTCGGAGTTTTCCGCGATGTGCGCCGCCAGCCCGGTCGACAGGCGCTGGACGACCTCCTGCTCGTGCATGCCGTTGGAGCGCACCTGCAGCCACACCGAGGCACCGCAGCACACCAGCAGCAGCACCGCGAACACGGCCGACAGCCGCCGCGACAGGGTGGCCCAGGCGATCACGCCACGTCCTCCCCGCTCCCGGTGGCTGACAACTTGTAGCCGCGCCCCCACACCGTGAGGATGCGCCGTGGCTCTGCCGGGTCGGCCTCCACCTTGGTGCGCAGCCGGTTGATGTGCGTGTTCACCGTGTGCTCGTAGCCATCGTGCTGGTAGCCCCAGACCTGATTGAGCAGATCGAGCCGCGAGAACACCTTGCCCGGGTTGCGCGCGAAGAAATACAGCAGGTCGAACTCGCGCGGCGTGAGCTCGATGAGCCTGCCGTCCACGCGCACCTCGCGCGCCAACGGCTCGATGCCGAGGTTGCCGAGCGTGAGGCTGCCGGACTCCATGCGTGCGTTGCGCGCCATCGCGTCGGTGCGCCGCAGCAGCGCCTTCACGCGGGCCACCAGCTCCAGCACCGAGAAAGGTTTGGCCAGGTAGTCGTCGGCGCCCAGTTCCAGCCCGAGGATGCGGTGCACCTCGCTCGACCGCGCGCTGATGATGATGATCGGTGTGTAACGTGTCATGGCGCGGGCACGGCGGCAGATTTCGAGGCCGTCGATGCCGGGCAGCATCAGGTCGAGCACCAGCGCGTCCCAGCTGCCGCGCTCCAGCTCGCGCAGGCCGGCATGGCCGTCGGCGGCGTGCTCGACCGCATAGCCTTCGTCGCGCAGGTGCATGCGCAGGAGTTCGGCGATATGGGCGTCGTCCTCGACGATCAGCACGCGTTTGGGGGTGTCCATGGCCTCGATTGTCCCGCCATCCGGGTTCTGGAGTTATCACGATTAATTGAACTTTGCGTGATGAATCGGCCATGGGGTGCGCCCAACAATCCACCCCATGAACAGCTCAGCCATCGCCCCTCCTGCCGACCCGGCCGCGGCGTCCGATCGCCGCCCGATCCATCCGCTGTGGATGCGCATCACGCACTGGCTCAACGCGCTGGCCGTGATGATCCTGGCGACGAGCGGCTGGCGCATCTACGACGCGTCGCCGTTCTTCCCGTTCACCATTCCGGCCGTCATCACGCTCGGCGGCTGGCTCGGCGGTGCGCTGCAGTGGCACTTCGCGGCGATGTGGCTGCTGGTATTCAACGGCTTCGTGTACCTCGCCATCAACATCGCCAGCGGACGGCTGGCGCGCAAGTTCTTTCCCGTGACGCCCCGCGGCGTCTGGCACGACGCGCTGGCCGCACTGAAAGGCCAGCTCTCGCATGCCGACCCGCGCCACTACAACAGCGTGCAGAAGCTGGCCTACCTGTTCGTGATGCTCGACCTGATCGTCATCGTGCTGTCGGGCCTGGTGCTGTGGAAGTCGGTGCAGTTCCCCGTGCTGCGCGAACTGATGGGCGGCTACGAGTTCGCGCGCCGCATCCATTTCTTCGCGATGGCGGCCATCGTCGCCTTCGTCGCCGTGCACCTCGTGATGGTCGCCCTGGTGCCCCGAACCCTGCTCACCATGATCCGCGGCCGCGCGCCGAAAACGGAGCTCTCCCCCAGCCTTCGCGCACTTCGTGTCGCTCCGTCAACCCCCTTCCGGGGGCAACACCAGCGGCCCGGCAAAGCCGGTTCCGCGGTGTCCCACGAAGAGACCGCGCAACTTACGCAACACAGCGCAGGAAAGTGACGTGAAGATCTTCAAAGCCCCCACCCTGAGCGGCATCGACGGTGACGCCGTGCTGCGCGAAGCCCGCACACTGATCGCGAAGCAGCTCGACCAGCCCTCGCGCCGCGCCTTCCTGCAGCGCTCGCTGACGCTCGGCGGTCTCTCGCTGCTCACGGGTTGCAGCCTCAGCGACAACGCGCAGGTGGAAGCCGCGCTCACGAAGATCTCGCGCTTCAACGACAAGGTGCAGGGCCTGATCTTCAGCCCGACGCAGCTTGCGCCGACCTACTCGGAAGCAGAGATCACGCGCCCCTTCCCCTTCAACGCCTACTACGGCGAGGACGAGGTGCGCGAGGTGGACGAGGCCAGCTACAAGCTCGAAGTGACCGGCATGGTTGCCGACAAGCACGCCTGGACGCTCGCCGAACTGCGCGCCATGCCGCAGCAAGACCAGATCACCCGCCACATCTGCGTGGAAGGCTGGAGCGCCATCGGCAAATGGGGCGGCGTGCGCTTTGCCGACTTCCTGCGCCACATCGGCGCCGACACCACTGCCAAGTACGTCGGCTTCAAGTGCGCCGACGACTACTACACCAGCATCGACATGCCCACCGCGCTGCATCCGCAGACCTTGCTGACCCTGACCTACGACGGACAGCCCCTGCCGCCCAAGTACGGCTTTCCGATGAAGCTGCGCATGCCGACGAAGCTTGGCTACAAGAACCCGAAGCACATCAAGGCGATGTTCGTCACCAACACCTATTCCGGCGGCTACTGGGAAGACCAGGGCTACAACTGGTTCGGAGGGAGCTGAGGGGCTGCTGAAGCCGCTCGACTGCCGAAGAAAGCGCGAGGCCGTGTTCATTGAACCGAGCCGATCCTGAAAACGAAACTTCATCAACCACTAGGAAAATTCCAAATGAACAAGCTCACCGCAACCCTGCTCGCAACCTGCATGGCCTTCGCCGGCGCCTCGGCATTCGCCGCGGACGAAATGGTGAAAGACGGCATGGCCAAGGACGGCATGAAGAAAGACGCCATGTCGAAGGACGGCATGAAGAAGGACTCGATGGCCAAGGATTCGATGTCGAAGGACGGCATGAAGAAGGACGCCATGAAAAAGGACAGCATGGACAAGGACGAGATGAAGAAGTAAGCGCCTTCGCAACCGCCATTGACGCCCGGCAGATTCGGCGTCAATGTCGCGTCGGCCGGTTTCCCAGCCACTGAAAGCTCTCTCAAGGAACCCTCATGAAATCCCTTGCACTCACTGCCGGCACGCTGGCGGCTGCCGCCCTGGTCTGGTACGCGGTGCCCTCGTTCGCCGAAACCGCCCGCCGCGTGCCCGCGCCCACGGCCGACCTCGTGGCGCCGCCGGCCGCCAAGACCGAAACCGCCGTGTTCGCCGGTGGCTGCTTCTGGGGCGTGCAGGGCGTGTTCCAGCGCGTCAAGGGCGTGAGCAATGCGATGTCGGGCTATGCCGGCGGCGATGCGAAGACGGCGCGCTACGACGAGGTCGGCTCCGGGCGCACCGGCCATGCCGAATCGGTGCGCATCACCTACGACCCGCAGCAGATCAGCTACGGCAAGCTGCTGCAGATCTACTTCTCGGTGGCGCACGACCCGACCGAGCTCAACCGGCAGGGGCCCGACACCGGCACGCAATACCGCTCCACCGTGTTCGCCGAGAACGCCGAGCAGGCCCGCATTGCCAGCGCCTACATCGCGCAGCTGAACCAGGCCAAGACCTTCGGCAAGCCGCTGGCCACCACCGTCGAGATGGCCAAGCCCTTCTACGCGGCCGAGGACTATCACCAGGACTACCTGACGCTGCATCCGAGCCAGCCCTACATCGCGATCAACGACATGCCGAAGATCGACGAGCTGAAGAAGCTGTTCCCCGAGAGCTACAAAGCTACGCCTGCACTGGTGAAGGCGGCCAAGGCCAGCTAAGGCCGATCAAGGCGTTGTGGCCAGTGCCCCGCGGCGCGCGGCCTGGTTGGATCGAGTGCGAAGCACCAGCGCCTGCTGCGCAGCGGACGCGTTGGCGGCATCGCCCTTCCATGCGTCGAGCGCGGGCTGCTGCACCGCACGGGAGAAAGAGAAGGCCAGCGCCCACGGCACGCGCGGCCTGAACCGGGCGTTCATTTCATTGAGGCGGGCGGAAGCCAGCTGCGCCGGCTGGCCACCCGAGAGAAACGCCACGCCGGGCACAGCGGCGGGCACGGTGCGCAGCAGGCAGGCGACCGTGGCCTCGGCCACCGCTTCGACCGAATCCTGCGTGGGCGCCTTCAGTCCAGGCAGCACCATGTTCGGCTTCAGCAGCATGCCTTCGAGCAGCACGCCCTGCGCGCGCAACTCGGCGAAGGTCCGGTGCAGCACCTCTTCGGTCACCTCGGCACATTGCGCCAAGGCATGGCCACCGTCCATCAGCACCTCCGGCTCGACGATGGGCACCAGCCCGGCCTCCTGGCACAGCGCCGCATAGCGTGCAAGGGCATGCGCGTTGACGTCGATGCATGCGCGCGTCGGCAAGCCGTCGCCGATGGCGATCACGCCGCGCCACTTGGCAAAGCGCGCACCCATGCCAGCGTATTCGGCGAGGCGCTCGCGCAGGCCGTCGAGCCCTTCCGTAACGGTTTCGCCGGGATGTCCGGCCAGCGGCTTCGCTCCGGTGTCGACCTTGATGCCGGGGACGATGCCAGCGTCGGACAGCGCCTTCGCGAAGGGCACACCCGCATGGGTCTGCTGGCGGATCGTCTCGTCGAACAGGATCGCGCCGCTGATGCTGTCGGCCAGGCCCGGCGCGGTGACGATCAGTTCGCGCCATTCGCGCCGCGCCGCCTCGGTTTGCGGGATGCCGAGCGCGGCAAAGCGCTTGTTGCAGGTGGCGTTGCTCTCGTCCATCGCGAGCAGGCCCTTGTCGCCGGCGACGAGCGCGCGGGCGGTATCGATCAGCGTCTGTGCGGTCATGGGGCACCTCTTTTGCGGAAGATCGTACGCCCTCCCCCGGGCTCCGCCTAGATCACGTTCTTCTCCAGCAGCGGCCGGTTCTCCAGGATGCGCGCGAAAGACACCGGCGATAGATCGAGGCTGCGGTACTCGCCGAAGCGGATCAGTTCCGCAATGCCGCGCCCCGCGGCCGGGCACTGCTGCAGCCCATGGCCCGAGAAGCCATTGGCGAAGTACAGGTTGTCGCACTCCGGGTGCAGGCCGAGGATGGCGTTGTGGTCGAACACGTTCATCTCGTAGTAGCCGGCCCACGCACCGGTCATGCGAATGGCCTCGAAGGCCGGCACGCGCTCGGCCAATGACGGCCAGATGAAGCTGTCGAAGGCTTCGTACTCGACGTCGAGCGGAACGTCGTCGTGGTCCTGGTCTTCGGGCGGCGCGAAGCCGCAGATGAACTGGCGGCCTTCGGGGCGCAGCCAGATGCCGGAGGTGTCGATCACCAGCGGGCAGCCCGGCAATGTCTCGGGGCACGAGAAGCTGAACACGCTGCGGCGGCGGCCGCGCACCGGAAGATCGATGCCGGCCCAGCCGGCGACCTGGGCGGCCCATGCGCCCGCGGCGTTGACGACAACCTCGGCTTCCAGGGTCTCGCCACGGTCCAGCTGCACACCCGTCACGGCGCGGCCGTTGCGGCGCAAACCCGTTGCATGGGCCTGCACATAACGCGTGCCTTGAGAGGCGGCCTTCTTGCGAAAGGCCTGCAGCAGGCTGTAGCCGTCGTACCAGCCCTCGCCCGAGAGGCCCAGCGACGCGAGCGCAATGCCCTCGGTCGAAATCCACGGAAAACGCGCCTTCAGTTCGCCGGGCGTCATCAGCGCCACGTCCACCGCGTGCGCCTTCTGCATCGCATGGTTCTCGCGCAGCACGTCGACGCCAGCCGGCGAGGCCAGGTACAGGTAGCCGGGCTCGACCAGGCCCATGTCGGGCACGTCGTTGCCCACGCGCAGGGTCTCGCCGAGCGCGCGGAAAAAGTCGATGCCGTAGAGCGACATCTCGATGTTGATGGCGGTCGAGAACTGCTGCCGTATCGAGCTCGCGGACAAGGCCGAGGACGCCTGCTTGTAAGAGAAGTCGCGCTCGACCACCGTGACCTCGAAGGGCTCCTCCTTCGGGTCCCGGGTCAGGAAATAGGCGATGGCGGAGCCGATCGCCCCGCCTCCGATGATCACCACACGACGCATACGGGGCCTCATGCCGGCCTAGACCGGATTCGGATTGCGCTCAAGAAAGCCCTGCTGGTGCCAGTACGGATAAGCCCGCGTCGTCGCGCTGGCCGCGTCGAGTTCCGCAACCTGCGCGGGTGTGAGGTTCCAGCCCACGGCGCCGAGGTTCTGGCGCAACTGCGCCTCGTCGCGCGCGCCCACCACCACGCTCGACACCGTCGGTCGCTGCAGCAGCCAGTTCAGCGCGACCTGCGGCACGGTCTTGCCCACTTCGGCGCCAATCTTTTCCAACGCCTCGACCACGCGGTAAAGCAGTTCGTCCGGCACCGGCGGGCCCATGTCCGCAGTGACATGCAGGCGGCTTTTGGCGGGCAGCGGCTGGCCGCGGCGGATCTTGCCCGTGAGCCGCCCCCATCCGAGCGGGCTCCACACCACGGCACCCACGCCCTGGTCTTGCGCGAGCGGCATCAGCTCCCATTCGTAGTCGCGGCCGACCAGCGAGTAGTAAGCCTGGTTCGCGACATAGCGCGCGAGGCCGTAGCGCTCTGAAGTGGCCAGCGATTTCATCAGGTGCCAGCCCGAGAAGTTCGACACGCCGATGTAGCGCAGCTTGCCCGCGCGCACGAGGTCGTCGAGCGTCGAAAGCGTTTCTTCCACCGGTGTGCTCGCGTCGAAGCCGTGCAGCTGGTAGAGGTCGATGTAGTCCGTGCCCAAGCGCTTGAGCGCGCCATCGACGGCCTGCACGAGATGGTGGCGCGACGAGCCCACGTCGTTCGGCCCTTCGCCGCTGCGGAAGGTGGCCTTGGTAGAGATCAGCAGCCGGTCGCGCGGCCGGCCCTTGATCGCCTCGCCGAGCACCGATTCGGCGGCGCCGCCCGAGTAGACGTCGGCGCTGTCGAACATGTTGACGCCGGCGTCGATGCAGATGTCGATCAACTTGCGCGCCTCGGCCACGTCGGTGCTTCCCCAGGCGCTGAATAGCTCGCCCTTGCCTCCGAAGGTGCCGGTGCCAAAGCTCAACACGGGGACCTTGAGGCCCGATTTACCCAGATGACGGTATTCCAAAGTACTGCTCCTTCGTGTTTGCGGATTCGGGGAGAAAACCGACAAGCCGACCGGCTTGTCGTCACGCCATTCTTGGACGAAGCAGTGAACCCTGCAGGCCGGCGGACTTTGTGGAAATCGATCGGAATAAGTTGACAACCGTCACTGAATTCCCTGCTGTAGCATGCGCCGCGAAGCCGTGATCTGGGCCGTGAATTGATGGAAAGACACGCCTTGGTGGAAATCGATAACTAAATAATTATTTTCAGGAGGACCCGCATGCTTGTCGAAATTGACGCGAACGGAATGATCAATCACGCGCGAGTCAAAAGTGCTCGCAGTCCCGAAATCGAAAGAGGCAGGCGGACCGGTGCGATCACCGGCATCGTCGTTCATCAAACCGATGCCGACACATCGGCATCCTCACTGAACAGCTACAAGCGGCCGAAGGCGAATGGCGCGCACTTTCTCATCGATACGGATGGGACCATCTATCAGACGGCGGCGATTTATCAGCGTACGAATCATGTGGGGCCGCTGAAGGCGAGATGCTTGGCCGTAGGGGCCGCAATGCCGTGCGCCCTGCGCGACTATGCGAAGGCGGGAGTGGAAGGAATGCATCGCATTGAAATGCGCAAGCCGCCCAGCGATCGTTATCCGAGCAACATGGAGGCCGTCGGAATTGAATTGGTCGGCAGGGCAAGGCTGCCGGTAGAGTTCAAGCCAATCGGTGAAGCAGCAAAGTGGCCGCTCGAAAAACAACGAGGTGAGTACGGCATATTCGATACCCCGACTGCGGCTCAAAATCTATCTCTCTCGTGGCTTGTCAAGGCGCTTGAAGATTCCATGCAGATTTCTTCGAGTGAAGTCTTTCCTCATCCCGCAGTCAGCAGAAAGAATCCAACGGAAGCCCGGGGCGCGAACTGGAATCTGCCCGTACCAACGCCATGAACAAGACCCACATTTTTGTGACCGTGGCGGCGCTGATCTTGGCCGCGGTCGCATGTCCGGCGCAGGCAGCCGACAGGCGCTATCGCCTCGCATATGTGCAGAAAGTGAAGGTCATAGAACCTTCAGGCCGAACTGCCTGGGAAAACAAGGATATCCTGGACTGCGACGACGTCGTGCTGACAGAAGAGGATGTCCGCTATGCCTTGCAGCACATGCGCAGGGTTTCATGGAAGGCCTATGACCCCCAAAACACCGACACCACGGGGTGTAAAGGGAGCGCACTCGTTACCTTCCAGAACGGGAAAATCCTCGCCATGGGCATTGAGCCCACGGGGCGGATCAGCACGCAAGAGTATGACGCCAAGATGAAGCTCACGGCGAGTCCACCGGGCTTCTACGATTGCGCTCCTTGCGGCAAACGCAAGATGGCACTCCTGAAGGACGCGCTGTATCGAGCGCACGAGCGAGCGCTGAGGAAACTGGCGGCTGAAGGGAAGTTTCCGCCTGACGAGGTGGAGCGCCGGCTGAAGTGGTTCCGGGACAGCCGCTAACGGCCCTGACGCGCCCGCCAGGGCAACGACTCTCCCACCCCGCTGCGGCGGGGTTCTCCTTTTGGCCTCAGGGACACCATAAGATCCGGCGACCCAACGAAATCCTCCGCATGAACATTGCCCTCGAGCGCCCCGACCAGCCCGACGTCATCCAGCTCATCGACGACCTCGATGCGTACCAGAAGCCGCTGTATTCGCCCGAGAGCCACCATGGCATCGACATTGCGGCACTGTCGGCGATGCACGTGCTGTTCGCGGTGGCGCGCGACGAAGCGGGCACGGCCATCAGCTGCGGCGCCCTCGTCATGAACCCCGGCTACGGCGAACTCAAGCGCATGCATGTGCGCCCGCAAAACCGCGGGCAAGGCGTTGCGGCGAAGATGCTGAGCTTTCTCGAAGGCGAAGCCGCGGCGCGCGGTTGCACCCTGTTCCGGCTGGAGACGGGCGTGAGCCAGCCAGAGGCGCTCGCGTTCTATGCGCGCGCGGGGTATGCGCGGCGCGAGCGCTTCGGCGACTATCCCGACGATCCGTTGAGCGTGTTCATGCAAAAGACGACGAATCGTGGCGCACGGTTCATCGATTGAGGCGTGAGGCGTTGACCCAGGGTTCTTCCTAGTTTTGGGGCATGTCGAATCGCAACGGGCTCATCCGACGTAACCACAGAGGGTCGTCCTCTGTTCTTCAGGAGAAAGCAACCATGGCTACCAACACTGTTCGTCTGCACCGCGTCCTGCGCACCTCCCCCGACCGGCTCTATCGTGCCTTCGTGGAGGCCGGCGCGTTCGAGCGCTGGCTGCCGCCCTTCGGCTTCACCGGCAAGGTCCACACCATGGAGCCCGTCGTGGGCGGCGCCTGGCGCATGTCCTTCACCAACTTCGGCACCGGCCACAGCCACTCGTTCGGCGGCAAGTATCTGGAACTCGTTCCCGGCCAGCGCATTGCCTACGACGCCAGCTTCGACGATCCCCATCTTCCAGGCACGATGAAGACCACCGTGACCCTGACCGCGGTGTCCTGCGGCACCGACATGTCCGTCGTGCAGGAAGGCATCCCCGACGTGATTCCCGCCGAGATGTGCTACCTGGGCTGGCAGGAATCGCTGATTGCGCTGGCCCAACTGGTCGAGCCGAACATTCCGGGTTGAGGCACTTGCGCTTCGGAAGCGTTTGAAGGGCGGCGCGGCGTGCCCGCGCCGGCGTCACCCATGCCGCGCCTCACAGCCGGCAAATCCCTCGAGCCCGGCCAGTTCTTCCAGGATGGGGCACTCGGGACGCTCGTCACCTTCGCAGCAGTGGGCCAGGCGCTCCAGCAGGCGCTTCATGTGTGCGAGTTCTTCGATCCGCTGGGCCAGCTCCTCGGCTCGTTCGAGCGCGACGCGCTTCACATCGAAACTCGCGCGGCGCCCGTCTTGCCACAGCGCATGCAGCTCGACGACTTCCGCTGTGTCGAAACCCAGCGTGTGCGCCCGTCGTACGAACCGCAGTGTCGACACGGTTTGCTCGTCGTAGAGATGGCCGTCCGCGTCGGTGCCGTCGAGCAGCCCGAGCGATTCGCAGTCGTGCAGCAGTTGCGCGGACGCACCGGAGCGGGCAACCACGTCGGCAAGGGTTAGGTGCGCCGCAGCAGTCGGCGCCGTGGGGTGTCCCATGGAGTTCTCCTTCGAACCAAAACGCAAAAGTCTCAGCCTTCACACCATGGCAGAGTCAAGCCGCCGCATGACCTTGGCGCGCAAGGGGGGTCAGGCTCCGCTGAGTTCACTGCGAGTCGGGTTGAATTGCTCCGTTTCGCTTGCTCTAAGCGGCACGATGAGTTTTTCGAAACCCGCCCGCCTGGCTTGTCCATCCCGGGTAAACCCCCGAATGCCCCCTCTCTTCTGGCCCGGTATTTGCGTCTACGATCGGAAATGACAGAAAATTTTCTTATCTGTCATATATTTGTAAATTCATTTTCATCGTCCGCACCCTTCGAGGTGCATCGCCTGCCCCATGAGCACCAACGTCGACACCCCAGGCACCACAGTGGCCCAGCGCATCGCGCAGGCGCTGCCGCGGCTGACGCGTTCGCACCGGCAGGTGGCCGACTTCGTGCTCGAGCACCCGCTGCAGGTTGCGACGCTGCCCATCGACGAGCTGGCAACCGCGGCGGGCGTGTCGGTCGCCACGGCCAACCGCTTCGCGCGGGCGTTGGATTTCGACGGCTACGCCACCTTCCGCGCCGAACTCGTGCGCGGCTTCGAGTCGCTGGTGGCGCCGGTCGAACGGCTGCGCGGCAACCTGGAGCGCCCGACCACGGTCGCCGAGGTGTTCGCCACGGCGCTCGACGAGAGCCGCCGCAACATCGAGGCCACGCGCCAGTCGCTGGACTACGCGGCTTGCGAGGCCGCGGTGCAGCGCATCCTGAAGGCACGCTCGATCTACATCGGCGGCTTCGGCGCCAGCGCCTGGCTCGCGGGGCTGCTGCAACACGGCCTCGATGGCTCGTGCAGCGACGTGCGCATGCTCTCCAGCGTGAGCGGCATCACCCATGCGGCGCGCACGCTGATGCACGCGGGGCCGCAAGACCTGTTCATCGGCCTGACCTTTCCGCGCTACCTCACCGACACGGTGGCGCTGGCGCAGATCGCGCGCGGCCAGGGCTGCGCGGTGCTCGCGCTGACCGACCGCCCCAGCTCGCCGCTCGCGCCGCTGGCCGACGTGGTGCTGTATTGCCAGACCGAAACCAGCTACCGCCCCAACTGCGAAACCAGCGTGCTCGCGCTGATCGAAGCGCTGACCAGCGCGGTCGCCCTGCGCGCGCCGGGCGCGGCGCAATCGGCCGGCCGCATCCTGCAGGCAGTGCGCCCGTGGCTGCACGGCGGACTGGGCCAGGGCCATGTGCGCGGCGAGGTCTCCATGCCATCCCTGCCTGCCGCCGTCGCTTCCGACGCCGGCAGGAAAAAGAAGAAAGCTTCCCGATGAAGAACATCACGCCCGTCATCGCCATCCACGGCGGCGCCGGCACCATCAGCGCCTCGACGACCAACCCCGAGCAGGCGCAGGCCTACCACGACGCGCTGCAGGCCATCGTGCGCGCCGCGCAGGCCGCGCTGCTCAAGGGCATGTCCGCGCTCGACGCCACCTGCCTGGCGGTCGAGATGCTCGAAGACTGCCCGCTCTTCAATGCCGGCTACGGCGCGGTGTTCACGCACGAGGAAACGCACGAGCTCGACGCGGCCGTGATGGACGGCGCCACGCTCGCCGCCGGCGCCATCGCCGGCGTGAGCCACGTGCGCCGCCCGGTGCGCGCCGCGCGCGCCGTGCTCGAGGACGGCGCCCACGTGCTGCTGGCCGGTGCGGGCGCCGAGGCCTTCGCGCGCGACCGCGGCCTGGAGATGGTCGAGCCCTTCTTCTTCTCGACCGACGCGCGCCGCCAGCAGCTGTACCGCGTGCGCGACACGGGCCGCGTGGTCACCGACCACGAAGGCGCCGCCATGACCAAGCCGCCGCTGGACGAAGACAAGAAGTTCGGCACCGTCGGCGCCGTGGCGCTCGACATCCACGGCCACCTGGCCGCCGCCACCTCGACCGGCGGAATGACCAACAAGCGCGTGGGCCGCGTCGGCGATACGCCGCTCATCGGCTCCGGCACTTACGCCGACGACCGCACGGCCGCTATTTCGTGCACCGGCAGCGGCGAAATGTTCATCCGCGTCGCAGCCGCGTACGACATCTGCGCGCGCATGGCCTACGGCGGCGCCACGCTCGAAGCGGCCACGCACGCCGTGGTGCACCAGTCGCTGCCCGCCATCGGCGGCACCGGCGGGCTGATCGCCGTCGACCGCCACGGCAACCTGAGCCTGGCCTTCAACACCGAAGGCATGTACCGAGGCCACGCGCGCGGCGACGAAGCGCCCCATACGGCCATCTTCGCCTGACGACGCACCAACGTACGCCCCCATTTTTCTTCGCACTCCCATGTCCACCCCTGTCCTCGCCCTGCCGGACGGCCGCGTTCTCGCCGTCGACGACCTCACCGTTCGCTTCTCGACCTCCGAGCGCACGGTTGATGCCGTCAAGAAGCTGTCCTTCCACGTCGACCACGGCGAAACGCTCGCGGTAGTGGGCGAATCGGGCTCGGGCAAGTCGGTTACCTCGCTCGCGCTGATGCGGCTCGTGGAGCATGGCGGTGGGCGCATCCTCGATGGGCGCATGACCTTCCGCCGCCGCAACGGCGAAGTGCTCGACCTCGCGCAGGCACGCGACACCACGATGCGCAACATCCGCGGCGCGGACATCGCGATGATCTTCCAGGAGCCGATGACATCGCTGAACCCGGTGTTCACGGCCGGCGAGCAGATTGCAGAGGCCATCCGCATCCACCAGGGCAAGAGCGACTCGGCCGCGCGCGCGGAAGCCTTGCGCATGCTGGAGCTGGTGCGCATTCCTGAAGCGCGCAATGTGCTCGACCGCTTTCCGCACCAGCTGTCGGGCGGCATGCGCCAGCGCGTGATGATCGCAATGGCGCTGTCGTGCAAGCCACAGCTGCTGATTGCCGACGAGCCGACCACCGCGCTCGACGTGACCATCCAGGCGCAGATCCTCCAGCTCATCCGCGAGCTGCAGAAAGAAATGCGCATGGGCGTTCTCTTCATCACGCACGACATGGGCGTGGTCGCCGAAATCGCCGACCGCGTGCTCGTGATGTACCGCGGCGACAAGGTGGAAGCAGGCAGCTCCGACACCGTGTTCGCGGCACCGCAGCACCCCTACACCAAGGCGCTGCTGTCGGCCGTGCCCAAGCTTGGCGCGATGCAGGGCACCGACCTGCCGGCCAAGTTCGAACTGCTGCGCACCGAGGCCAACGCCGACACCGTGCCCGCCGAAGTGCCCACGCAGCAAGACACGGTGCGCCAGGACACCGGCCCCATTCTTCGCGTGCGCGACCTCGTCACGCGCTTCGACGTGCGCAGCGGCATCTTCGGCCGCGTGAAGCGCCGAGTGCATGCGGTGGAAAAGATCAGCTTCGACCTGTACCCCGGCGAGACGCTGGCGCTGGTCGGCGAATCGGGCTGCGGCAAGTCGACCACTGGCCGCTCGCTGCTGCGCCTGGTCGAAAGCCAGAGCGGCGCGATCGAGTTCGGCGGCAAGAACATCCGCGAGCTGCCCACGCGCGAGCTGCAGGCGCTGCGCCGCAATATCCAGTTCATCTTCCAGGACCCGTTCGCCTCGCTTGATCCGCGCGTGACGGTGGGCTTCTCGATCATGGAGCCGCTGCTCATCCACGGCATTGCCAAGGGCGCCAAGGCGCAGCAGCGCGTCGACTGGCTGCTGCAGAAGGTCGGCCTGCCGCCCGAAGTGGCGCAGCGCTATCCGCACGAGTTCTCGGGCGGCCAGCGGCAGCGCATTGCGATTGCACGCGCGCTCGCGCTCAACCCCAAGGTGGTGGTGGCCGACGAATCGGTGTCGGCGCTGGACGTGTCGATCCAGGCGCAGATCGTCAACCTGATGCTCGACCTGCAGCGCGAGTTGGGCGTGGCCTTCCTTTTCATCTCGCACGACATGGCGGTGGTGGAGCGCATCAGCCACCGCGTGGCCGTGATGTACCTGGGCCAGATCGTCGAGATCGGCCCTCGCCGCGCCGTCTTCGAGGCGCCGCAGCACGCCTACACCCGCAAGCTGATGGCAGCGGTACCGGTGGCCGACCCGTCGCGCCGCCACAAGCCGCGCGCCCTGCTCGAAGGCGAGATCCCCAGTCCGATCCGCGCGGTGGGCGACGAGCCCGAGGTGCCGCCGCTGGTGCAGGTCGCGCCCGGCCACTTCGTCGCACGGCACGCCATCGGCGGCGCTTTCTGATTTTTCAACCCGCAGGCCCTCCTGCTTTTTTCCTCGAACCGACTGGAGTTCTTTCCATGAAGCAATCTTCTTCCTCTCTGCGATGGGCATCGGCATTGCTGGGCCTGGCCGCGTTGGCCGCATCGGGCACGGCACTGGCCGCGAAAGACGTGGTGCTGTCGATCGCCGCGCAGCCCGAGACGCTGGACCCCTACAACACCAACACCACCCTGACCACCGCCGTCACCAAGACCTTCTATGAAGGCCTGTTCCAGTTCGACAAGGACCTGAAGGTGCAAAACGTGCTCGCCGAGAGCTACGACGTCTCGAAGGACGGCCTGGTCTACACCATCAAGCTGCGCACCGGTGTCAAGTTCCACGACGGCACCGACTTCAACGCCGAAGCCGTCAAGGTCACGCTCGACCGCGTGCTCAACCAGGACAACAAGCTGCTGCGCTACAACCAGTTCAACCGCGTGGGCAAGGTCGAAGCGGTGAACCCCAGCACCGTGCGAATCACGCTGAAGGAGCCCTTCGGCCCCTTCATCAACTCGCTGGCCCACGCATCGGCCGCCATGATCTCGCCCACCGCGCTGAAGAAGTGGGGCAACAAGGACATCGCCTTCCACCCCGTGGGCACCGGCCCCTTCGAATTCGTCGAGTGGAAGCAGACCGAAGCCGTCAAGGCCAAGAAGTTCGACGGCTACTGGAAGAAGGGCTACCCGAAGGTCGACAACGTCTCGTGGAAGCCTGTGCTCGAGAACAACACGCGCGCCGCGATGCTGCAGACCGGCGAGGCCGACTTCGCGTTTCCCATTCCCTATGAGCAGGCCGAGCTGCTGAAGAAGAGCGACAAGCTCGAAGTGACGACTACGCCTTCGATCATCACGCGCTTTCTCACGTTCAACGTGCTGCAGAAACCATACGACAACCCCAAGGTGCGCGAGGCCATCGGCTACGCCATCAACAAGGACGCGCTCGCCAAGGTTGCCTTCAGCGGTTTCGCATTCCCGGCGCAGGGCTTTGTGCCGCAGGGCGTCAAGTTCGCCGAAAAGATGGCGCCAATCGGCTACGACGTCAAGAAGGCAAAGCAACTGCTGACCGAAGCAGGCTATCCGAACGGCTTCGAGTCGGTGCTCTGGAGCCACTACAACAACACGACTTCTCAGAAGGTCATTCAGTTCGTGCAGCAGCAGCTCGCACAGGTGGGCATCAAGCTGCAAGTGCAGGCGCTCGAAGTGGGGCAGCGCACCGAATGGGTCGAAACCTGGGCCGATCCAGCGACCGCCAAGGTACGCATGTACTACGTGGGCTGGTCGTCTTCCACCGGGGAAGCCGACTGGGCACTGCGCCCGCTATTCGCCTCGGAAGCCTGGCCGCCGAAGCTCGCCAACTACGCGTACTACAAGAACGATCTGGTCGACGGCAACATCGCCAAGGCCCTCGCCGCGGTGGACGACAAGGAGAAGGCTGCGCTCTACAAGGCCGCCCAGGAACAGCTCCAGAAGGATCTGCCGCGTATTCCTCTGGTCACCGAGCAGAACCTGTCGGCGCACGCCAAGCGTCTCTCGGGCGTGTTCGTGATGCCTGACGGCAACATCAACATCGACGCGATCGCTGTATCGAACTGATCCCGGCTTCTAGTTTCCTGACTGACTGCCCGGCGGGCGGTGGCATGCCGCCATCGCCCGCCCGCGGCAACCGCACCCCATGCTGAATTACTTCCTCAAACGACTGTTGGGCCTGATCCCCACGCTGCTCATCGTGGCGGTGCTGGTGTTCCTGTTCGTCCACATGCTGCCCGGCGACCCGGCGCGACTTGCCGCCGGCCAGGACGCCGACGAGCAGACCGTGGCCATGGTCCGCGCGGAGCTCGGGCTGGACAAGCCGCTGCCGCAGCAGTTCGTGAACTTCTTCTCCCACATGCTGCAGGGCGACTTCGGCACCTCCATCCGCACCCGGCGGCCGGTGTCGGCGGAGATCGGCGAACGCTTCTTCCCGACGGTGATGCTGACCATCACCAGCATGGTGTGGGCGGTGATCTTCGGCATGGGCATCGGCATCGTGTCTGCCGTGTACCGCAACAAATGGCCGGACCGGCTGGGCATGACGCTCGCCGTGTCGGGCATCTCTTTCCCCGCATTTGCACTCGGCATGCTGCTGATGCAGATCTTCTCGGTCCAGCTCGGCTGGCTGCCCACGGTGGGGGCCAGCAGCTGGAAGCACTACATCCTGCCCTCGATCACGCTGGGCGCGGCCGTAGCGGCCGTGATGGCGCGCTTCACGCGGGCCTCCTTCGTCGAGGTGATCCAGGAAGACTTCGTGCGCACCGCGCGCGCCAAGGGCGTGCACGAATCCAGCGTGGTGTTCAAGCACACGCTGCGCAACGCGCTGATCCCGGTGGTCACGATGATGGGCCTGCAGTTCGGCTTCCTGCTGGGCGGCTCGATCCTGGTCGAGGCCGTCTTCAACTGGCCGGGCCTCGGGCGCCTGCTGGTCGATGCCGTGCAGATGCGCGACTACCCCGTGATCCAGACGCTGGTGCTGCTGTTCTCGCTCGAATTCATTTTGATCAACCTGGTGGTGGACGTGCTCTACGGCTACATCAACCCCACCATCCGCTACAAGTGAGGCAGCCGACATGACGCAAGCCACCGGCGTGACCGCCGAATCGATCACTCCGCCCGTAGTGGCGGTTCAAACCGCGGGCAAGGTCCGCACGCCCTGGGGCGAATGCTGGCGCCGCTTCAAGAAGCAACCTGTGGGCATCGTCGCCGCGGTGTTCGTGCTGCTGCTGGTGTTCGTCGCGGTGTTCGCACCCTGGATCGTGCCCTTCGATCCGGAGAACTTCTTCGACTACGACATGCTCAACACCGGCCCCTCGGCCGCGCACTGGTTCGGCGTCGATCCACTCGGGCGCGACATCTTCAGCCGAATCCTGGCCGGCGCGCGCATCTCGCTGATGGCGGGCTTCCTGTCGGTGGTGCTGGGCGGCATCATCGGCACCGCCTTCGGCCTGCTGGCCGGCTACTACGAAGGCTGGTGGGACCGCATCGTGATGCGCATCTCCGACGTGCTGTTCGCCTTCCCCGGCATTCTTCTCGCGCTCGGCGTGGTCGCCATCCTGGGCAGCAGCATGACCAACGTGGTGGTGGCCGTGTCGGTGTTCAGCGTGCCGGCGTTCGCGCGGCTCGTGCGCGGCAACACGCTGGTGCTCAAGCAGCAGACCTACATCGAGGCCGAGCGCAGCATCGGCGCATCCGACTGGACCATCATCGTGCGGCACATCCTGCCGGGCACCATCTCCTCGATCGTGGTGTATTTCTCGATGCGCGTCGGCACGTCGATCATCACGGCGGCCAGCCTCTCCTTCCTGGGCATGGGCGCGCAGCCGCCGACGCCCGAATGGGGCGCAATGCTCAGCGAGGCCCGCGCCGACATGGTGACCTCGCCGCACGTGGCGCTGTTCCCCAGCCTGGCCATCTTCTTCACCGTGCTCGCCTTCAACCTGCTCGGCGATGCGCTTCGCGACGCGCTCGATCCGAAGATCGACCGCCAGTAGCTCGTTTTTTCTTCATGCCATCGACGACCTCCCTGCCCTTCATCGGCAATCTGCTCCAGGGCGCGCGCAATGCAATCACCGACGTCGCGGGCGTCACCGTGGGTCACCAGACGCTCAGCGACGGTGCCGTGCAGACCGGCGTGACGGTGATCCGGCCCCACGCGGGAGACCCGTTCCGCGACAAGGTGCCCGCGGCCGCCGTGGTGCTCAACGGCTTCGGCAAGAGCGTGGGGCTGGTGCAACTCGCCGAACTCGGCGTGCTCGAGACGCCAATCGCGCTGACCAACACCTTCTCGGTCGGCACGGTGGCCACGGCGCAGATCCGACATTGCGTTGCGGCGAACCCCGAGAGCGGCCGGTCGCTGCCGACGGTGAACCCGCTGGTCTTCGAGTGCAACGACGGCTTCCTCAACGACATCCAACGGCTGGCTGTGACCGAGTCGGACTACCTGCGTGCGCTCGGCAACGCCGGCGTCGACTTCGCGCAAGGCTCGGTCGGCGCGGGACGCGGCATGTCGAGCTTCCAGCTCAAGGGCGGCATCGGGAGCGCATCGCGCCGCGTCTCGGCCCCCGACAGCGCGGTGCACACCGTCGGCGCACTGGTGCTGGCGAACTATGGGCGCCAGCCGCAACTGGTGCTGGCGGGGCATGCGGTCGGCGAGCGATTGGCGACGCAAGGCTCGGCCGAATGCAAGGAGCCTGAAAAGGGCTCGATCATCATCGTCGTCGCCACCGACGCGCCGCTCGATGCGCGCCAGTTGCGCCGTCTCGCGCTGCGCGCGGGCGCGGGGCTGGCCCGCACGGGCTCGGTCTTCGGGCACGGCAGCGGCGACATCGTGCTGGCTTTTTCCACCGCCTACACCGTGCCCGACCAGGTCGAGCGGCCGATGCCGGTCCTGGCAATGCTGCACGACGGGCTGCTCGACGGCCTCTTCCAGGCCGCGGCCGACAGCACCGAGCAGGCGATCATCCATGCGCTGTGGCGCGCCGAGGCCGTGACCGGCCGTGACGGCAATCACCGCGCCGCGCTGAGCGAACTCCTGCCCGCGGCCACCTTTTCTTCTCGAGCCTGACCTGATCGCACCGCCCATGAAAGTCCTGATCTCCACCGACATCGAAGGCGTCGCCGGCGTCTATCACTCCGAGCAAGTGCGCGCGGGCAACCCCGAGTACGAGCGTGCGCGCCTGTTGATGGCGCAGGAGGCCAACGCGGCGATTGCCGGTGCCTTCGACGCGGGTGCCACCGAAGTGCTGGTGAACGACTCGCACGGCGGCTTTCGCAACATGCCGCCCGACGTGCTCGACGCGCGCGCCCGCGTGGTGCAGGGCAAGCCGCGCTACCTGAGCATGGTGGCCGGGGTCGAGGAAGGCGTCGACGCGGTCTGCATGGTGGGCTATCACTCGCGCGCGCAGGGGCGCGGCATCCTGGCGCACACGATCAACAGCTTTGCCTTTGCAAGCATCTCGCTCGGCGGGCAGGAGTTGGGCGAAGCCGGGCTCTACGGCGCGCTGGCCGGGGAATATGGCGTGCCTGTAGTGATGGGCAGTGGAGACGACGTGTTCATTGCCGAGAACCGGCCGCTCTTTCCGCACGCGACCTTCGTCGAAACCAAGAAGGCCACGGGGTGCAACAGTGGCGTATCGCTGTCACCCGAGCAATCCCGACGAGCAATTCGCGCGGGCGTGGAAGAAGCGCTGGCCGCCCGCTCCCGGGCGAAGCCGCTCGTCTTCGAGGGCCCGCAGACCGTGACGCTGCGCGCCCAGTCGCCCGCGCTGGCCGACCTGTTCTGCCAGTGGCCGGCTTTCGAGCGCGTGGACGGCGTCACGCTTCGTTTCACCGCCGAGACGGTCGAAGCCGCGGTGCGCATGCTGAATTGCTGCTCGGCCATGTCGTCGATGCTGCGCTAAAGCATTACGCCCTCTTCCAGGGCGAACAGGAAAACAGGCCCGGGGACATCCCGGCCTCGCCGCGGGGCTTATCCTTGCCCATGCAGGGCACCCGCGCCCTTATCCGGAATAAGCATCCAACCGTCCCGCAACCCGCATGGATGCTGGGGAATAAGCTTATCCGCATAAGGCGCGAACCAAAAAATAGTTTGTTTCCATAAGGCCGGCTTTCAGAATCTCGGCTTCTTGCTGGGGCGATGGACGCACTGCACTTCAAGACACACGCACGATGTACCAATACACAGAATTCGACCGACAGTTCGTTCATCAACGAGCCGCCCAATTCCGAGACCAGCTCGAGCGCTGGCAAAAAGGCCGTCTTCACGAGGACGAGTTCCGCCCCCTTCGGCTGCAAAACGGCTGGTATGTCCAGCGCTACGCGCCGATGCTGCGCGTGGCCGTGCCTTACGGCGAGCTCTCCAGCCGCCAGATCCGCGTGCTGGCCCGCATCGCCCGGGAGTACGACGAGCCCGAAGCCGAGGTCTACAAAAAGGCCGTCGAGACGCAGGGCCTGCTCGGCAGCCACAAGCTCCCGACCCACTACGCCCATTTCTCGACGCGCCAGAACGTCCAGTACAACTGGATTCCGCTCGCCAAGTCGGCCGACGTGATGGACCTGTTGGCTTCGGTCGACATGCACGGCATCCAGACCAGCGGCAACTGCATCCGCAACATCACGAGCGACGAGCGCGCCGGCATTGCCGTCGACGAAATCGCCGATCCGCGTCCGTTCGCGGAAATCATGCGGCAGTGGAGCACGCTGCACCCCGAGTTCGCGTTCCTGCCGCGCAAGTTCAAGATCGCCATCACCGGCGCCACCGAAGACCGCGCCGCGACCGGCTGGCACGACGTGGGCCTGCACATCGTGAAGAACGAGGCCGGCGAAATCGGCTTCCGCGTGCAGGTGGGCGGCGGCATGGGCCGCACCCCCATCATCGGCACCGTGCTGCGCGAGTTCCTGCCGTGGCAGCAGATCATGAATTACCTCGAAGCGGTGATTCGTGTGTACAACCGCTATGGCCGCCGCGACAACATCTACAAGGCGCGCATCAAGATCCTGGTGAAGGCCGAGGGCCAGCGCTACATCGACGACGTCGACGCCGAGTACAAGCAGATCCTCGAGCACGACGGCGCGCCGCACACCATCACGCAGGAAGAGTACGACCGCGTGGCCGCATCCTTCGTGCCGCCGACGCTCGCCACCCGCGTGCTGCAAAGCGCCGAGAAGACCGACGCCGAGCTGCGCGCCCAGGCCGCCGACGACGTCATGTTCGCCCGCTGGCTGGCGCGCAACGTGGCGCCACACAAGAACCCCGCGCTGCGCGCCGTGACGCTGTCGTTCAAGCGCCTGAAGCAGGCGCCCGGCGATGCCTCGGCCGACCAGCTCGACACGCTCGCGCAATTGGCCGACCGCTTCTCGGCCGGCGAAGCCCGCGTGACGCACGACCAGAACGTCGTGCTGCCCTGGGTGCATGCCGAAGACCTGCATGCGCTGTGGCTTGCCGCCCGCGCTGCCGGCTTTGCCAGCGCCAACGTGCACCTGCTGACCGACATGATCGCCTGCCCCGGCGGCGACTTCTGCGCGCTGGCCAATGCGCGCTCCATTCCCATCGCCGAAGCGATCACCGAGCGCTATCAGGACCTCGACGAGCTCGACGACCTGGGCGAGATCGACCTGCACATCAGCGGCTGCATCAACTCGTGCGGCCACCACCACAGCGGCCACATCGGCATCCTGGGCGTCGACAAGGACGGCAAGGAGTGGTACCAGGTCACCCTCGGCGGCTCCGACGGCTCCGCGCTCAGCGGTACGCCGCAGGCCGGCAAGGCGGTCGGCCCCTCGTTCTCGGCGGCAGAAGTGCCGGGCGTGATCGAGGCCGTGCTCACCGCGTACCGCGACACCCGCGAGAGCGGCGAGAACTTCATCGACACGCTGCGCCGCGTGGGCCATGACCCGTTCAAGGCCGCGGCCAACGGTGCGCGTTTCAAGGTGGAGGAAGCAGCATGAAGAAGAACCTGAACATCCTGGCCGCCGAAGAACATGTGGACGACGGCGACCCGAAGGTGCTGCAGTTGCCGAACGACGCAGACCCGCTCGCCATCGAGGTGTGCCTGGAAGACATCGAGCGCATCGACCTGAACTTTCCGAAGTTCACCGATGGCCGCGCCTACAGCCAGGCCTTCCTGCTGCGCCGCCGCCTGGGCTTCAAGGGCGACATCCGCGCCACCGGCGACGTGCTGATCGACCAGCTGGTGCAGATGGAACGCACCGGCTTTTCCAGCGCCGTACTCAAGGAAGGCGTGGACGCCTCCGACGCGCAGCGCCAGTTCGACCGCTTCGCCGCGTTCTACCAGGGCGATGCGGTGAAGACCGCGCCGCACTTCGTGGCCGGCACCTGAGCCCCGAGAGACCTTCAGCCATGAGCATGGACCTCACCAAAATCAACGCCGAACTCGGCCGCAACGCCGAGGGCCTGGTGGACTGGGCGATCGGCCTGGGGCAGCCCACCATCGTCACCACCAACTTCCGCCCGTTCGAGGCGGTGATCCTGCACATGGTCACGCGCGCCAAGCGGGATGTTCCCGTGGTCTGGATGGACAACGGCTACAACACCGAGGCCACCTACCGCTTTGCCGACGAGGTGACGAAGCAACTGGGCCTGGACCTGCACATCTACCTGCCGCGCCGCTCGCGTGCGCATCGCGAAGCGGTGGAGGGCCCGACGCCGGCGCTCGACGATCCGCGCCATGCTGCCTTCACGGAAGAAGTGAAGCTCGAGCCCTTTGCCCGCGCGCTGCGCGAGACGGCGCCCAAGGTCTGGTTCACCGCGCTGCGGGCCACCGACACGGCCGTGCGTGCGCAGATGGACCCGGTCAGCGTCAATCCGGACGGCCTCATCAAGGTCGCGCCGCTGCTGCACTGGTCGTCCAAGGAGCTGTACGAGTACTGCGAGGCGCATGGCCTGCCGAACAACTTCGATTACGTGGACCCGACCAAGGGCGAAGACAACCGCGAGTGCGGATTGCATCTTGCGCACTGAGAGCCAAGGTCTCACCGATTCACCGCATCCAGCATCCCCTCCGATGAACGCCCGTACCGAAACCGAACTGCTGCAGCCGCCCATGCACTCTCCCGCGCGCCTGTCCAACACGCACCTCGATGCACTCGAAGAAGAAACCGTCTTCATCCTGCGCGAGGTCGCGGCCGCCTTCGAGCGTCCCACCCTGCTGTTCTCGGGCGGCAAGGATTCGCTGGTGCTGCTGAAATGCGCGGAAAAGGCCTTCGGCGCCGGCCGCATTCCCTATCCGCTGCTGATGATCGACACCGGCCACAACTTCCCCGAAGTGACCGACTACCGCGACCAGCGCGCGAAGGAGCTGGGCGCCGAACTGATCGTGCGCAGCGTCGAAGACTCGATGAAGCGCGGCACCGTGCGCCTCGCGCACCCCGGCGAATCGCGCAATGCGCACCAGTCGGTGACGCTGCTCGAAGCCATCGAGGAGTTCCGCTTCGACGCGCTGATCGGCGGCGCCCGTCGCGACGAGGAAAAGGCCCGCGCCAAGGAGCGCATCTTTTCGCACCGCGACTCCTTCGGCCAATGGCAGCCCAAGGACCAGCGCCCCGAGCTGTGGACGCTGTTCAACACGCGCCTCGCTCCCGGCGAGCACTTCCGCGTGTTCCCGATCTCGAACTGGACAGAGCTCGATGTGTGGCAATACATCGAGCGCGAACACGTCGGCCTGCCGTCGATCTACTACACGCACAAGCGTGAAGTGGTCGAGCGCCGCGGCCTGCTGGTGCCGGTGACCGGGCTGACCCCGGCGCGCGACGGCGAAACCGTGCAGGTGCGCGACGTGCGCTTCCGCACCGTGGGCGACATCACGACCACCTGCCCGGTCGAGAGCCTCGCGGCCGATGCGGGCGACGTGGTGCTCGAAACACTGTCGGTCGACGTGAGCGAACGCGGCGCCACCCGGATGGACGACATGACCTCCGAAGCATCCATGGAAAAACGCAAGAAAGACGGTTACTTCTGATGAGCGCGACGACGACAGCCTCCCCCCAAGAACTCGCCGCTCACGGCGACACCGGCACCGCTCTGCGCTTCATCACCTGCGGCTCGGTCGACGACGGCAAGAGCACGCTGATCGGCCGCCTCCTGGTCGACAGCAAGACCGTGCTGCAGGACCAGCTCGCCGGCGTGCAGCGCGGCGGCGAAACCGACCTCGCCCTCCTGACCGACGGCCTCTCGGCCGAGCGCGAACAGGGCATCACGATCGACGTGGCCTACCGCTACTTCTCGACCGCCAAACGCAAGTTCATCATCGGCGACGCGCCGGGCC
This sequence comes from Variovorax sp. Varisp36, assembly GCF_047304235.1. Taxonomy (NCBI): domain Bacteria; kingdom Pseudomonadati; phylum Pseudomonadota; class Betaproteobacteria; order Burkholderiales; family Comamonadaceae; genus Variovorax; species Variovorax sp. Varisp36. The sequence continues at coordinate 12,752 of NZ_JBGLYU010000001.1, read as the reverse complement.
ATGAGCAGTACACGCGCAACATGGTCACGGCCGCCTCGGCCGCCGACGCCGCCGTGGTGCTGGTCGATGCGACCAAGCTGGCCTGGGCCGCCGAGGTCGAAGACGGCACGGTCGTCAAGCGCGAGCTGCTGCCGCAGACGCGCCGCCACTCGCTGCTGTGCCACCTGCTGCGCGTTCAGTCGATCGTGTTCGCGGTCAACAAGCTCGACGCCATCGACGACGCCGGACTCGCCTTCGAGCGCATCTCGGCCGCGCTGAACGCTTTTGCCGAAGCGGCCGGCGTGCAGGTCGCGGCCATCGTGCCGATCTCCGCGCTCAAGGGCTGGAACGTGGCCACGCGCCATGCCGACTGGGTCGGCTACGAAGGTCCGAGCCTGCTGGAGCTGCTCGAGGAACTGCCCGTGACGGCGCAGGACGAGGCCGTGCCTTTCGCCTTTCCGGTGCAGTGGGTCGAGAAGTTCTCGGCCTCCGCCGACACCTCGCAAGGCCGCCGCGTGTTCTGGGGCCGCGTCGCCTCGGGCCATGTGGAACCCGGACAGCGCGTGACCGTGCTGCCGAGCAACCAGACCGCCACGGTCGCGCAGGTGCTGAGCCATACGCGCCAGCCGAAGTCGGTGCATGCGGGCCACAGCGCCGGCATCGTGCTCGACCGCGAGGTCGACGTGTCGCGCGGCGACTGGCTGCTGGCGCCCGAGGCCTTCGAGCCGGTGCGCGAGATCACGGCCACCGTGGCCTGGCTCGACGACGAGCCGCTGGTCGCGGGCCGTGTGTACTGGGCGCTGCAGGGCCACCGCTGGGTCAAGGCCAAGGTGGCGCGCATCGTCGATCGCGTGAACATCACGACGCTCGAATCGGAGCCGGCAACGCAGCTGGAAGCCAATGCCATCGGCGACGTGGTGCTCGCACTGCAGCAGCCGCTGGCCGTGCTGCCCTTCACGCAATCGCGTGCACTGGGCTCGCTGGTGCTGGTCGATACCGCCTCCCACAAGACCGCTGCTGCCGTGCTCGTGCAGCCTGCCGCCGCAAAGGCCTAAAATCAGGGGTTTTCCCCGATCAAACTGACGTTAAAAGACAAATGACCCACGTCGTCTCCGAAGCCTGCATCCGCTGCAAATACACCGACTGCGTGGACGTTTGCCCCGTCGACTGCTTCCGCGAAGGTCCCAACATGCTGGTGATCGATCCGGACGAGTGCATCGACTGCGCGGTCTGCATCCCCGAGTGCCCGGTCAACGCGATCTACGCCGAGGAAGATCTGCCGGCCAACCAGATCGCCTTCATCAAGATCAACGCCGAGCTGGCCCTGGCCGACGGCTGGAAGAGCATCACCAAGCGCAAGCCGGCGCTGCCTGACGCTGAAGAGTGGAAAGACAAGACCGACAAGGTCGGGGAGCTGGTGCGCTGAGCACGCAAGCCGCCCCGATCGAAACCGACGCCCTCATCATCGGCGCCGGTCCGGTCGGGCTGTTCCAGGCCTTCCAGCTCGGCCTGCTCGAGATCTCCTGCCACATCGTCGATGCGCTGCCCGCCGCGGGCGGCCAGTGCGTGACGCTCTACGGCAACAAGCCGATCTACGACATTCCCGGCACGCCGGTCACCAGCGGCCGCGGCCTCGCGCAATCGCTGCTGGAGCAGATTGCGCCCTTCAAGCCCCAATTCCATTTCGGCGAGCAGGTGGCCACGCTCGAAAGGCAGGCCGACGAGCGGCTGCTGCTGACCACCTCGGCGGGCAGCGCTTTCCTGGCCAAGACAGTGTTCATCGCGGCCGGCGTGGGGGCCTTCGTGCCCAAGCGCATCGCCGTCGAGGGCATTGCGCAATTCGAGGGCGCATCGCTTTTCTATCACCCCGATTCGCTGGAGCGCTTTGGCGGCCAGACCGTGGTGGTCAACGGCGGTGACGACATCGCGCTCGAAACCGCCATCGCGCTCACGGCCGTTGCGAAGCAGGTCACGCTGGTCCACCGCCGCGATGGCTTCCAGGCCGACGAAACCACCGTTGCCTCAATGCGAGCCCTCGTGGCCGCGGGCAAGCTGGCCTTCCAGGTCGGCCAACCGACCGCGTTCGACGGCAAGCAACTGCAGATCACCACGCCTGATGCAACGACCGTCGATCTGCCGCTCGACGCGCTGATCGCCTGCCTGGGCATCTCGCCGCGCCTCGGCCCCATCGCCGACTGGGGCCTGGAACTCGAGCGCAAGCAGGTGCCCGTCGACACCGAGAAGTACGAAACCCGCGAGCGCGGCGTGTTCGCGGTGGGCGACATCAACACCTACCCGGGCAAGAAAAAGCTCATCGTCTGCGGCTTCCACGAAGCCACGCTGGCGGCCTGGGGCGCCACGGCCATCGTCTTTCCGGGCAAAGCCGTGCCGCTGCAGTACACGACCACCAGCACGCGGCTGCACGAGCTGCTGGGCGTGGCTACTGCCCGCGAGGCAACAGCGCGCGGTATTCGCCGATGAAGCTGCCGATGGCGGCAACGTAGCGGTCGATGTCCGCATCGGTCAAGGGCAGCGACAGCACGACAAAGCCGCGCGGCGAGGCATAGATGCCCTGCTCCAGCAGGTGGAAGAACAGCAGCTGCCGAAGCCGTCCGTCGACCGCCGCCAGGTCGTCCACGCGGCGCACCTCGCCGCGCAGGAAATGCGCGTTCATCAACGACCCCACGCCGGTGAACTGCATGGCCACATCCTCCGCCGCGCACAACGCATTGAGCCGCGCGCGCATCGCCTCGCCGCGCCCGGCCAGCACGGCGGCTGCCTGGGGCGTGAACAGCTTCGTAAGCCCGGCATGGCCGGCCGCCATCGTCATCACGTTGTTGTTGAAGGTGCCCGAATGCGAGAGCGGTCCGGTGCGCGGGTCGAACAGCGCCATCACGTCGGCCCGCCCGCCGAAGGCGCCGAAGGACATGCCGCCGCCGATGTACTTGCCCAGCGTGGTCAGGTCCGACCGGATGCCCAGCCTGTTCGCCAGTCCGTGCGGCGCGAGGCGCGAGGTCATCACCTCGTCGAAGACCAGCAACGCGCCGACGCGCGTGGCCGACTCACGCAATGCCTGCAGGAAGTCGAGACGCCCCGGAATACAGCCGCTCGCCCCCTGCATCGGCTCGGCCAGAACAGCGGCGATCTCGGTGCCGTGCCTTTCGATCTGCTCGCGCGCTGCCTGCGTGTCGTTGTAGGGCAGCACCAGGAAGTCGAACGGCACGGTGGTCGGCAACGGCCTGGCGCCGAAACCCAGTACGCCGCCGTGGTAGCCGCCCGAGAACACCACGATCTTGCGGCGTCCCGTGAAATGCAGAGCCGCCGTCAACGCCATCAGGTTCGCTTCGGTTCCCGAATTGGTGAAGCGCAGCTGCTCGATCTGCGGAAAGCGCTCGCAGATGAGCCTTGCGAGCCGGCCTTCGAGCAGGTTGTGGCCCGTAAGGTTGATGCCGCTTTGCATCGCCTCGACGACGGCGTCGCGTATCTCGGGCGCCGAATGGCCATAGACGCCTGCCGTGTACTCGGCGATGAAGTCGGCATAGCGGTGGCCATCGGCATCCCACAGCGCCGCGCCCTCGCCCCGGGCAATGGTGAGCGGAAACGGCGCATAGAACAGCACCGAGCGGCTATTGGCACCGGGCATGTAGCGCGCCTGTTCCTCGAACTGGCTGCGGCTGGCCGGGTTGCTGTCGGTGAAGCGCTGGTGCGCCCCTGCAAGGGCGCGGTCGGTGGCGGCATGGGTCATGGCAATGTCCTTCGAATGGCGAGGCTCTCGCCTCTTGCAGCGAATTTAATTGATCAATGCTCAATTAATATTGTTTATACAGTCAACCAAGCTGCAGCACAATGGCTGCAGCCATGACGAAGAAATCGCCACCCAAGCCCCGCACCGCCGGCCGCCCCGCCGGCGGTGGCGGCCTGACGAAGCAACGCATCGCCGAGGAGGCACTGGCGCAGATCGACGAATTCGGCCTCGGCGCCTTCAGCATGCGCGAGGTTGCGGCGCGGCTCGATGTCTACCCGGCCACGGTGCACTGGCACGTAAGCACGCGCGAGGCGCTGCTGGCCGAAGTGGCGGCCATCGTCATGGCCGAAGTCGCGCCGCCGCCCGGCAAGCTGGCCTGGAAGGACTGGATCGCCGAACTGTTCCGGCGCTGCCGCGCCGCCGTGCGCCGCCATCCGAACGCGGCGCAGCTGCTGGGCGCGCAACTGGTGTCGAACGGCAGCCTGCCGATGGCGTTGGTCGAGGGCGTGCTGGCCGCGCTGACCGAAGCCGGCTTCGAGGGCGAGCCGCTGCTGGAGGCCTACAACTGCGTGATCGCGGCGATGCTGGGTTTCCTCACGATGGAGTTCTCGCCCCTGCCCGCCGACAACACACAGGCCTGGGCCGAGGAGTTGCGCGAGCGCGTGCACACGATCCGCCCGCTCGACCATCCGGTGCTCACGCGCAACCTGCCGCTGCTGGCCAACAAGGCGTTCATCGTGCGATGGGACAACGGCACGGCGGTGCCGCTCGACGGCAGCTTCGAGCGCCACATCCAGATCACCATCGACGGGCTCGAGGCCTTCGCGCGGCGGATCGAGGCGGCGTAGGCCCCGCGGTTCGCGCAGCGCCTCAACGATGGCGGTGGCATGCGACCGGCGCTTCTGCGGGTTTACCCCCTGGAATGGCACGCCCGTCGTCGCGGGCTTCCCCGCAGCGGATAAACTCCGCCCTGCGCCGCGGCTCGCCACGGTGCAATTGCTAGGGGTGCTGGGCGGCTTGCCGTCCGGCTGAGAAAGTCCCTTTGAACCTGTCCGGTGGTTTCACCGGGGGTCCGCATCGTTTCCGACGACGCGGGCTCGAGGCAATCCTCGCGCAGGGAAGCTGGTCCGGTGGCCTCTCACGTTCTCTCGCGTGACGGCTGCGCCGCTCGGGCCCCGCCCACCTGCCAAACCTTTTGCACTGGAGCAAATGGATGGCAAACGATGACACCGCTACCGGCGCCAACGAAGCGCTGACGCCGCTGCCCGCATCCCAGCGCGTGTTCGGCTGGCACGACCACGCCTCGCTCTGGTTCAGCCTCGGCGTGGGCCTGCTGGTGATGCAGATCGGCGCCTACCTGGTGCCGGCCGTGGGCACGCGCGACGCGGCCATTGCCATCGTGCTCGGCTCCTGCGTCGGCGCCGGCCTGCTGGCCTGGACCGCGCGGCTGGGCTGCGAGAGCGGCCTAGCCAGCGCCGGCCTGATGCACGCCACCTACGGCAGCGCCTTCGCGCGGCTGCCGGTGCTGCTCAACATCGTGCAGCTGGTGGGCTGGACCACTTTCGAACTCGTCGTCATGCGCGAAGGCACGCAGGCCATCGGCCAGTCGGTGATCGGCCCTTCGCTCGGCACCGCCTGGGGCGGCGTGCTGACCACACTGCTCTGGGGCGCGGTGCTGCTGGCGCTGCTTGCAGGGTCGATGGTCAAGCTGGTGCGGCGCTTCGTGAGCCGCTTCGGCCTGCCGCTGGTGGTGCTGTCGCTGATCTGGCTCACATGGCAATTCGCGACGCGGCTACAGGCCAAGGGCCTGGACGCCTTCTGGGCACGCCCGGGTGACGGCACGATGGGCATGTTCGGCGCGCTCGACCTCGTGATCGCGATGCCGGTCTCGTGGCTGCCGCTGGTGGCCGACTACGCGCGGCACGGCCGGCGCAGTGCGACCGGCAAGGGCGGCCTGGGCAGCGCCTTCAGCGGCACCTGGATCGGCTATGCGCTCGCCAACATCTGGTGCTACGCACTGGGCGTGATGGTGGTGAGCGTGGCCGAGCCCGGCACGGGTCTGGTCACCGCGCTGCTGCTGGCACAGGGCGGGCTGGTGGCGCTGGGGCTGATCCTGATCGATGAACTCGACAACGCGTATGGCGATGTCTATTCGGGCTCGGTCTCCACGCACAGCCTGCTGCCGCGATGGAGCGTGAAACGCTGGGGCCTGCTGCTGGCCGCGCTGTGCATCGCATTGGCTCTGGTGCTGCCAATGCACACGCTGGAGCCCTTCCTGCTGCTGTTGAGCTCGGTGTTCGTGCCGCTCTACGGCGTGATCATCGGGCGGCTGGGCGGCGGCCAGTCGGTGTCGCCGGCCGGCACGCGGCAGCTCGATTTCGGCGCGGCGCTGATCTGGATCGCGGGCATCGCGGCGTACCACGCGCTGGCCAGGTGGGCGCCGCAGTTCGGCTCTGCGCCGCCCACGCTGGCGGCGACTTTTGTTCTCGCCTGGCTCAGCCGGCCTTCACAGGCAAACGGTGCGTCGGCACTGGCGCAAAGCCGTGGTTGAGGGGGCCATGACCCGCACCGACCTTCACGTTCGCACCGGCGGCCATCGCGCCGAGGATGTAGGCACGCGCCTGTTCGACCGCCTCGGGCAGCGCCGCGCCCAATGCAAGATGCGCGGCGATGGCGGAAGACAGCGTGCACCCCGTGCCATGCAGGTTGCGGCTGGCAATGCGCCGGGAGGCCAGCCGCTTGCGCTCGCCGCCGGTTTGCAGCAGCACGTCGACCACGTCTTCGCCCGGCAGATGGCCGCCCTTGAGCAGCACGGCCTTTGCACCGAGCGCGAGCAGTTCGTCGGCGGCGCCGTCGAGCGCATCGACGCCATCGATGGCATGGCCGATCAGCAAGGCGGCTTCATCAAGGTTGGGCGTGACGACCACGGCGCGCGGAAACAGTTCGCGCACCAGCACCTGCACCGTCTCGGCCGCGATCAGGCGGTCGCCGCTGGTGGCCACCATCACGGGGTCGAGCACCACGTTCTTCAATTGATAGCGGTCGATGGCCCAGGCCACCACCTCGACCACCTCGGGTGCATGCAGCATGCCGAGCTTGACGGCATCGACGCCGATGTCTTCCACCACCGCCTGGATCTGCGCCTTGAGGAAATCGGGCGGCACGCCGTGGATGCCCGAGACGCCGAGCGTGTTCTGTGCGGTGAGCGCGGTGATGGCCGTCATGCCGTAGCAGCCGAGCGCCGCGAAGGTCTTGAGGTCGGCCTGGATGCCGGCGCCGCCGCCGCTGTCGGAGCCGGCGATGGAGAGCACGCGTGCGTAGCGCTGGGTGGGTGCGGGGGTCATGCCGAAAATTATCGGCGACTCTTCTTCTCCCTCCCCTTCCGGGGGAGGGTCGGGGTGGGGGCACGCGGCGTATCCATTGGGCGCTCTGCCTGGCCCCATCCCAGCCTTCCCCCAGAGGGGGAAGGAGCAAGACCATGAGCCTTCCTTTCCAATCGGCTGCCATCCTCGGCGCAGGCCTCATGGGCCGGCTGCTGGCGGTGACGCTCGCGCAGGCCGGCTGCAAGGTCGATCTTTTCGAAGCCGGCAGCCCCGATGCCGAAGGCGCCGCCGCGCGCGTGGCTGCGGCGATGCTCGCCCCGTTGGCCGAATCGGCCGTGGCACCTGTGTCGGTCGTGCGCATGGGGCAGCATGCGCTGTCGCGCTGGCCCGAACTGCTTGCCTCGCTCGCTCAGCCCGTGTTCTTCCAGCGCGAAGGCACACTGGTGCTCTGGCATCGGCAGGACGCCGCCGAAGCCACACGGCTTGCGCGCGTGCTTGCGAACACCGGCACGCAGGTGCCTGAGCTCGCGCCGATGCAGACACTCGGCGCGCAAGCGATTGCCGCGCTCGAGCCTTCACTGGGCCAGCGTTTCGCGCAGGGCCTGTTCCTGCCGGGCGAAGGCCAGCTCGACAACCGCGCGTTGCTGGCTTCGTTGCTCGCCACGCTGCAGGCCAGCCCGCGCGTCACGCTGCACTGGCAATCGCCGCGCGCACCCTCGGACTTTTCGCCCGGTGCGACGGGCCAGCCCGACTGGTTGATCGACTGCCGCGGTCTCGGCGCCAAGCCCCAATGGAACGCGCTGCGCGGCGTGCGTGGCGAGGTGATCCGCGTGCACGCGCCCGAGGTGAGCCTGAAGCGCCCCACCCGCCTCGTGCATCCGCGCTACCCGCTCTACATCGCACCCAAGCCCGGCAAGCTGTTCGTGATCGGCGCGACCGAGATCGAATCGGACGACATGTCGCCCGCCAGCGTTCGCTCCACGCTCGAACTGCTGAGCGCCGCCTATGCCGTGCACAGCGGCTTCGCCGAGGCGCGCATCGTCGAGATCGCCACGCAGTGCCGCCCTACGCTGCCCGACAACCTGCCCGCCATTCGCCAGCCGCAGCCGCGCGTGCTGCAGATCAACGGCCTGTACCGCCACGGTTTCATGATCGCGCCCGCCCTGCTCGACGCCGCGATGGAACTGCTTGCGCATGGCCACTCGGTCCTCGCAAGGAGCTTCGGCATGGAGACCTCCGACACATGACGATGAACATCCTGATCAACGACAAGCCCTTCACGCTGCCGGACCACGCCAGTCTGACCGACGCTCTGGCGGCATTGAACGCCACCCCGCCTTTCGCGGTGGCCGTGAACCGCGAGTTCGTGCCGCGCTCGGCATACGCCGCGCGCACGCTCCAACCCGACGACCGCATCGAAGTGATCCGCCCCGTGACCGGCGGCTGAATGATGGAGACAAAGAACATGACAACGAACGACCCCTTGGTGCTCTACGGCGAGACCTTCCAGAGCCGCCTGCTGCTGGGCACCGCGCGCTACCCCTCGCCCGACCTGCTCGAAGCCGCGGTGAAACGCGCAAGGCCCGCGATGCTGACCGCCTCGCTGCGCCGCCAGACCGCCAGCCAGGGCTCGGGCAACAGCGAGCTCGGCAACGGCTTCTGGGAGCTGCTGCGCAAGCTCGCGGTGCCGGTGCTGCCCAACACCGCCGGCTGCCACAGCGTGCAGGAGGTGATCGCCACCGCGCAGATGGCGCGCGAGCTGTTCGACACGCCGTGGATCAAGCTCGAGCTGATCGGCGACGACTACACGCTGCAGCCCGACACGCTGAACCTCGTCGATGCCGCTTCGCAGCTGATCCGCGAGGGCTTCAAGGTGCTGCCCTACTGCACCGAAGACCTCGTGCTGTGCCAGCGGCTGGTCGACGTCGGTTGCCAGGCCGTGATGCCCTGGGCTGCGCCCATCGGTACCGGCCGCGGGCCGATCAACCCCTACGCGCTGCAGGTGCTGCGCGACCGCCTGAAGGTGCCGATGCTGGTCGACGCGGGCCTGGGGCTGCCCTCGCATGCCTGCCAGGTAATGGAGTGGGGGTACGACGGCGTGCTGCTCAACACCGCCGTTGCGCTGGCGCAGGACCCGGTCGCGATGGCCGGTGCGTTCGCCGACGCGGTGCAGGCCGGCCGCACCGCATACCGTGCCGGCGCCATGGCCGCGCAAGACGCAGCACAGCCCAGCACGCCTGTGCTCGGCACGCCCTTCTGGCATCACGCACCATGACCGCCGCGACCGACGCCCGCGCCATCGCGCACGCCATCGTCGCGGCCCACGGGTTGCGCTTTGGCGCCATCACCTCCGCGCCCGTGGCCGCGCCCAGCTTCTCTTCCGGCGACCCCGTCTACCGCGGCGCCAAGCAGGCCTGCACCGCTCTCGGCTTCATCGAGATCGATGCCGAATGCCTGGCCCATGCGTGGCGCGCCCAGACGCAGCGCCTGGGCAGCTTCGACGCCGTGCTGTGGCCCGCCGCACCCGAAGATTTCGGCATGCGGCCGTTTCCACCGGCCGGGCGCGGCGACGCGTTCCCGCCCTGCCCCGAACGGCTCGGCCTGTATGCCGTGCTGCCCGATGCGCAATGGGTCGGCCGCATGGCGCGCGCTGGCGTACCGACGGTGCAGTTGCGCTTCAAGTCCGGTGACGCAGCGGCCGTCGAACACGAAGTGCAGGCGGCCGTCGAAGCGGTGCAAGGTACCGGCGCCCTGCTCTTCATCAACGACCACTGGCGGGTCGCCATCGCGGCCGGCGCCTACGGCATCCACCTCGGCCAGGAAGACCTCGACGCGCTCTCGCCCGACGAGCTGGCGCAACTGCGCGCCTCGGGTCTTCGCCTGGGTGTCAGCACGCATGGCTACGCCGAGATGGTCCGCGCCGACAGGGTGAGCCCGAGCTACATCGCCATGGGCGCGGTGTACCCAACCACGCTCAAGAAGATGGCGACCGCACCGCAGGGCGTGGCCCGGCTTGGCGCCTATGCACGGCTGCTGCACGGCTATCCGCAGGTCGGCATCGGCGGCATCGACGCCGTGCGGCTGCCCGAAGTGCTGGCCACCGGCGTCGGCTCTGTCGCCGTGGTACGCGCGCTGGTCGCGGCCGAAGACCCCGAGGCCACGGCCGCACAATGGATGGCGGCCATAGGCGCCACAGCGGGCAACTGAACAGAATGAACCACAAGCTCACCTCCTCCCCTGGCTGGCCACTCTCGCCCGTTTCGCGTGCACTGGCCGTCGTTCTTTTCACCACTGCCTTCGGCGCGCATGCGCAACAAAGCACGTTGCGCGAAGTCACAGTCACCGAAGGCGCCGCCGCACCACAAGCCGACATCAGCGGCTTCGGCGACGTGCCGCTGCGCGAGTTGCCGCTCTCGGCCACGGTGATCGACGGCAAGCAGTTGCGCGACAGCGGCGCGCGCCGGCTCGCCGACCTCACGCAATTCGATGCCTCGGTCACCGACGCCTACAATTCCGCGGGCTACTGGGACTACCTCACGGTGCGCGGCTTCGTGCTCGACAACCGCTTCAACTACCGGCGCGAGGGCCTGCCGATCAGCGCGGAGACATCGATCCCGCTCGACAACAAGGAGCGCGTCGAGATCCTGCGCGGCACCAGCGGCATCCAGGCCGGCACCAGCGCGCCGGGCGGGCTGGTCAACTATGTCGTGAAGCGGCCCACCGAACAGGACCTGCGCACGGTGCGAATCGAGACCACGAGCCGCGGCAGTACGCTCGGCGCCATCGACCTGGGCGGGCGCTTCGGCGCGGACCGCCAGTTCGGCTATCGGATCAACGTGGCGAGCGAAAACCTCAAGCCGCTCACGCACAACCTCGACGGCAACCGCAACCTGTTCTCGCTCGCGGCCGACTGGCGCATCTCGCGCGACTCGGTGCTGGAGTTCGAGATCGAGCAAAGCCGCAAGACGCAGCCGAGCCAGAACGGCTACAGCCTGCTGGGCAGCGCGCTGCCTGCGCCGGTCGATCCGCGCATCAACCTCAACAACCAACCGTGGTCGCAGCCCTCGGTGTTCAAGGCGCTGACGGGCACGGTGCGATTCAGCCAGGCGTTGAACGCCGACTGGCGCTGGAGCGCGCAGATCGGCCAGCAGCGCCTGAAGAGCGACGACCGGCTGGCCTACGCCTTCGGCTGCGGCGCCGAAGGCAACTACGACCGCTACTGCTCCGACGGCACCTTCGACTTCTACGACTTCCGCAGCGAGAACGAGCGCCGCACGCAGACCGCGGGCAGCCTCAACCTCAAGGGCAACGTGACGACGGGCAGCGTGCGGCATGAGCTCGGCTTCGGCCTGCTGCAGAGCCGCGTGCGCAACCGCTTCGACAACCAGGCCTACAACTACGCGGGCACCGGCAACGTCTGGGGCACGGCCATCGTGCCGCCGAGCCCCGATGCCATCACGCCGCAGACCAACCGCGACGAACGCTCGACCGAGCTGTCGGTGCAGGACGCGATACGCTGGAACGACCGCTTCACCACCTGGCTCGGCGTGCGCCACACGCGGCTCGATCGCAGCAGCATCGGCAACGATGGCTCGAGCCCGACCGGCTACAAGCAGGACGTGACCACGCCGTGGATCGCGGCGAGCTACGCCATCCAGCCGGGGCTGCTGGCCTATGCGAGCTGGGGCAAGGGCGTCGAATCGCAGGTCGTGCCGAACAGGATCTCGCAGTACAGCAATGCGGGGCAGGCGCTGCCCGCGTTGACCTCGCGCCAATGGGAACTGGGCCTGAAGGGCGGCAGCGAAGCATTCAGCTGGCAGGTCGCGTGGTTCGACATCTCGCGGCCGATGACCAACCTCGACCTGTGCGGCGCCTACTGCGAAGTGCGCAACGACGGGCGCGCGGTGCATCGCGGCCTGGAGGCCGGCGCGCAATGGAGCCAGGGTCCGTGGCGCATCGGCGGCAGCATCGCGGTGATCGATGCCAAGCGGCGCGGGAGCACCGCGAATCCGGCGCTCAATGGAGAGTCGCCGACCAACGTGCCCAAGGAGGTGCTGCGGGCGCAGGCCGCGTACCGCGTCGCATCGGTGCCGGGCCTCGAAGTCGCGGGGCAGCTTTCGTACGAAGGCCGCCGCAACGTGTTGCCCGACGGCTCGGTCACGTTGCCTTCGTGGACCCGCGTCGATGCGGTGCTGCGCTACGACACCAAGGTACGGGGCGTGAACACCAGCTGGACGCTGGCCGTCGATAACCTGTTCGATCGCCGCTACTGGAAGGAATCGCCCTATCAGTTCAGCCACGTCTACCTGTTCCCCGGGGCGCCGCGCACGCTGCGCCTCGGGGTAAGTGTTGCGCTTTGAACGCGGCCGGGCAAGCACCGTCAAAAATCACGCTATAATCTAAGGCTTGTTCCTCGATAGCTCAGTCGGTAGAGCGCCGGACTGTTAATCCGTAGGTCCCTGGTTCGAGCCCAGGTCGAGGAGCCACTACAAAGCCGCAAGGCCTCTGGATGCCCCGCTACTCACAAGGTAGCGGGGCATTTTCATTTGCACTGTCGCGCCGGGTGCTCGGCGTCACGCAAAAAATCGGGGATGGCCGGCGAGATCGGCAAATCCATTGCATATAATTTAAGGCTTGTTCCTCGATAGCTCAGTCGGTAGAGCGCCGGACTGTTAATCCGTAGGTCCCTGGTTCGAGCCCAGGTC